>DATAKR010000127.1:0-16083 GCA_036261495.1 Acidimicrobiales bacterium
TCCCGGGTTGACCGGGCCGACGCCGCCGCCGAGCTCGAGGCCGCCGGCGATGGCGTGCTCGACGAAGCGCTTGCCGGCCACGCAGGCGTCGGCCGGCTCCATCCCCCGCGCCAGCTCCGCGGCGATGGCCGCGGACAGCACGCAGCCCGTCCCGTGCGTGTGGCGCCCGGGGATCCGCGCGCCCTCGAGCCACCGCGGCGAGGCGTCGCCCCGGGCGAGCACGCAGTCGGGCGACTGGCCGCCGTCGTCGAGGTGCCCGCCCTTCACGTAGGCGACCTCGACGCCGAGGTCGACGAGCGCTCGGGCGGCCCGCGCCATCGTCTCGCGGTCTCGCACCTCGAACCCGACCAGGCCCGCCGCCTCGGGCAGGTTCGGCGTCACCAGCGTGGCCCGCGGCAGGAGCTCGTCACGGAGCGCGCCGACAGCGTCGTCGGCGAGGAGCGTGTCGCCGTGCTTCGACACGAACACAGGGTCGACGACGAGGTTGGTCACGCCGAAGTCGCGCACTGCGGCCGCAACCACCGACACGAGCTCGGCGCTCGCGAGCATCCCCGTCTTGGCGGCGTCGACGCCGATGTCGGTGACCACGCTCTCGATCTGGGCGCGAACGAGCGCCGGCGGAAGCGTCTCGAACGCCTGCACCCCGAGGGTGTTCTGCGCGGTCACGGCCACGATCGCGGCCGTGCCCCACACGCCGTGAGCCTCGAAGGTCTTCAGATCGGCGACGATGCCGGCGCCGCCACCGGAGTCGGAGCCGGCGATCGTCATCGCCACGGGCGGACGGACGGCGGAGGCACTGGGCGTCATGCGAAGCGATGCTGCCAGCCCGATGCGGGGGGACGGACGCGGCGGTCCGCGACGATGGTCCCGATCCGGGTGGCGCCGGCCGCCGCACCGGCGCCGTCGGGCCCGGTGAACACGAGCTCGTAGTCGTCGCCGCCCCCCATCGCCTGCTCGAGGGTGGCGCCGGCCGCGAGCGGCACCGCGCCCTCCACGAGCTCGGCGCCGACCCCGGACGCCTCGAGCACGTGGCCGAGATCGGCGCCGAGGCCGTCCGACACGTCGATCATCGCCGTCGCGCCGGCGGTGGCCGCGGCGACGCCCTGCTCGACGCGTGGGGTGGGCCGCCGGCGGTACCCCGAGGCCGCCCCGCCGCCGAGGGCGCCCGTCACCCAGATCCCGTCGCCCGGGCGGGCACCCGCGCGCAGCACCGGCGGGCGGCCGTCCGTCGTGCCGAGAACGGTGACCGACACCGCCATGACCGGTCCGCCCGAGAGGTCGCCGCCCACGACGGGACACGCGAACTCGGTCGCGCACGCCTCGATGCCGTCGTAGAGCGCGTCGAGGTCGGTGGCCGGCGGCGCGGCGACGGTGACGACGAGGTGGGTGGGCCGGCCGCCCATGGCCGCGACGTCGCTGACGTTCACCGCCACCGCCTTCCACCCGACGTCGGTCAGGGGTGCCGACGGCTCGAAGTGCACGCCCTCCACGACCACGTCGGCGGCGACGAGGAGGCCGCCGGCGAGCACGGCGCAGTCGTCGCCGATCCACACCTCGCCGGGTGGCGCCGCCGAGAACCGCGCCGCGATCCGCTGGATGGCCTCGAACTCGCCCACTCCGGTAGCGTCCCCGCCCATGCAGGGTGTGATCAAGGCGTACGACCCGGCCACCCGCGAGGGCGTCCTCGTCAGAGACACCGACCTCTCCGAGATCGACCTCGCGCCGACCGCCCTCGACGGCTCGATCTTCCGCATGTTGCGCCAGGGCCAGCGGGTGGTGTTCGACGTCGATGCCGACGGCCGCGCCACCGCCCTCCGCCTCGGTTCGGAGGTCGACATGGCCTCGCCGACGGCCCGTCCCGACGACATCCCCCTGTAGCCCGTCACCCTGAACCTCGTTCAGGCGATTGGGCGATATCGGCGTTCCCCGGCCTAGCCTGACGGGTAGTTACCTCGCTCAGCAGCGGCTGCACGCAACCCCAAAGGAGACGCGGTCTGTGACGGACGCCCCGACGAAGAACGAGAAGCTCCTCGCGTGGGTCGAGGAGGTCGCGGCGCTCACCCAGCCCGACCGGATCGAGTGGTGCGACGGGTCCGCCGACGAGTACGACCGGCTCGCCCAGCTCCTCGTCGACAACGGCACGTTCACGAAGCTCTCGGATGCCAAGCGGCCCAACAGCTACCTCGCCCTCTCCGATCCCGGCGACGTCGCCCGCGTCGAGGACCGCACGTTCATCTGCTCCGAGAAGGAGGACGACGCGGGAGCCACCAACAACTGGCGGCCGCCCGCGGAGATGAAGGCGGAGCTCACCGAGCTGTTCCGGGGCTCGATGAAGGGCCGCACGATGTACGTGGTCCCCTTCTCGATGGGCCCCCTCGGCTCCGACAAGAGCCACATCGGCGTCCAGCTGACCGATTCGCCGTACGTCGCGGTCAACATGCGGATCATGACGAGGATGGGCCAGGGCGCCCTCGACGTCCTGGGCGACGACGGTGAGTTCGTCCCCTGCCTGCACTCGGTCGGCGCCCCCCTCGACCCGGGCCAGCCGGACGTCCCGTGGCCCTGCGACGCCGACAACAAGTTCATCGTGCACTTCCCCGAGACCCGGGAGATCTGGTCGTACGGCTCGGGCTACGGCGGCAACGCACTGCTCGGCAAGAAGTGCTTCGCGCTGCGCATCGCCTCCGTGATGGCGCGCGACGCCGGTTGGCTGGCCGAGCACATGCTGATCCTGAAGCTGACGTCGCCCTCGGGCGAGACCCGCTACATGACGGGTGCGTTCCCGTCGGCGTGCGGCAAGACCAACCTGGCGATGCTCGTGCCGACGCTGCCCGACTGGAAGGTCGAGACCATCGGTGACGACATCTGCTGGATGAAGTTCGGCCCCGACGGGCGCCTCTGGGCGATCAACCCCGAGGCGGGCTTCTTCGGCGTGGCCCCGGGAACGTCGATGAAGACGAACCCCAACGCCATGCTCACCCTCGACGGCAACTGCATCTTCACCAACTGCGCGCTCACCGACGACGGCGACGTGTGGTGGGAGGGCATGACCGCCGAGAAGCCGGCGCACCTCATCGACTGGCGTGGCAACGGCTGGACGCCGGCCTCCGAGACGCCGGCGGCGCATCCGAACGCGCGCTTCACCGCGCCGGCGTCGCAGGACCCCGCCATCGCGCCGGAGTGGCAGGACCCCAAGGGCGTGCCGATCGACGCCATCCTCTTCGGCGGCCGGCGCTCGTCGGTGGTGCCCCTCGTCACCCAGGCGTTCTCGTGGGAGCACGGCGTGTTCCTCGGCTCGATCATGGCCTCGGAGACGACCGCGGCGGCCGCCGGTGCCGTCGGGAAGCTGCGGCGCGACCCGTTCGCGATGCTGCCGTTCTGCGGCTACAACATGGCCGACTACTTCGGCCACTGGCTGAAGATCGGCACGATGACCGATCCCGAGCACCTGCCGAAGATCTTCTACGTCAACTGGTTCCTCAAGAACGCCGAGGGCAAGTTCATCTGGCCCGGCTTCGGCGACAACAGCCGCGTGCTCGAGTGGATCTTCGAGCGGTGCTCCGGGAAGGGCGAGGCCCAGGAGACGCCCATCGGCTACGTGCCGACGAAGGACGCCCTGCCGCTCGAGGGTGTCGACGTCGCCGACGCCGACCTCGAGCTGCTCCTGACCGTGAACGCCGACGAGTGGCGCCACGAGGTGCCCTCGATCGAGGAGCACTACATCGACCTCGGCAAGGATCGCGTCCCCCAGGCCCTGTGGGACGAGCTCCGCGACCTCGAGAAGCGCCTCGGCGAGTAGCCGTCCGCCGACGACGCGCCAGTGGCCGCCCGTCTCGGGCGGCCACTGGCGCGCCTGGGGCGCGTGCTGGGAGGCCCGCCTAGGTGGTGGCCCCCTTCGTCATGCGACCCTCGACGGCGGGCGCCACCGGAGAGTGCACCCCGAGGTACGCCACGACGAGGTCGAGCAGGTCGTCACCGGGCTGGGCCACGCTCGTGCCGCCGGACAACGCGGTGTAGCCGTCGCCGCCGGTGTACATGAAGTCGTTCGTCACGACCCGAACGGTGTCAGCCGCGGCGATCGCGGTGAGCGTCCCGGTAGGACCGTCCGGCGCCTTCCACATCCCGTCGATGACGGCGTGGGCCGGCGTCGTGCTCGAGTCGCAGTGGAACGTCACCTTCAGCCCGCTGATCTGCGGCGTGCGGCCGGTGCCGCCGGCGGTGTCGCCACACGCCGGCTTGAACCCGTTGACGAAGGCCGCCTCCAGCTGGGCGCCGGTGAGCGTCTCGATCACGGTGCGGTTGCCGAAGGGCAACACCGCGAACAGCTCACCCCAGGTGATCTCGCCGACCGCCTCCGACGCCGAGGGCGGCGACATCATGAGGTCGGCGCGAAGCCCGCCCGAGTTGGTGATGGCGCCGTCGACGCCGGCGTAGTACTCGCGCATCGCGTCGGTCACGAAGTCGCCCATCGCCGACTCCGACAGCCGCGACGGATCGCGCTTGATGTCGACGGACGCCGAGCCGACCACCCGGTTCGCGAGCGGCGCGGCCAGCGCCTTGTACTTGTCGATCCAGCTGGTGACCCACGCGTCCTTGGCGACGTCGCGGGTGACGACGACGTTGTTGGCGGTCACGGCGATCACGTCGCCGGTCGTCTTGTCGATGCGGAGGTCGACGTCGGTGACCAGCCGGCCGAACGAGGCCGCGCTCGTGACCACCTTGCCGGCGATCACGCAGTTGTAGGCCTGGTGCGTGTGGCCCGACATGATCACGTCGACGTCACTGCTCATGGCGGTGGCGATGCCGACGATCGGCCCGGTGACGTTCGCGCAGGCGTTGACGTCGGACCCCGCGTCCGGGGTGCCACCTTCGTGCAGCAGCACGACGATGCTCTTGATGCCCATCGCCTTGAGCTGCGGGACGATGGCGTTCACGGTCTCGGCCTCGCCCTTGAAGTCGACCGACGAGATCCCGGCCGGCGACACGAGCTCCGGCGTGCCCTTGAGGGTCATGCCGATGAACGCGACGCGGGCGCCCTGCCAGCTGCGCACCGCGTAGGCGGGGAACATGGGGTTGCCGCTGGTCTTGTCGACCACGTTGGCGGCGAGGAGCTGGAACGTCGCGCCGGGGAAGCCGTCACCGTCGAGGCAGCCGTCGGTCGGGTGACATCCGCCGTTCTGCATGCGCTGCAGCTCGGCCGTGCCCTCGTCGAACTCATGGTTGCCGACGGCATCGAGCGACAGCCCGATCTTGTTCCAGGCCTCGACGGTCGGTTCGTCGTGGAACAGCCCGGACACCGTGGGCGAGGCGCCGATGAGGTCGCCAGCCGACACCACGATGCTGTCGGGGTTGGCCGCCATCTGCTGCTCGACGTAGGTCGCCATGAACTCGAGGCCACCCGAGGTCACGCCGTTGATCGTGCCGTTCGCACCGGCGGGAGGTTCGAGGTTGCCGTGGAAGTCGTTGAAGCCGATCACGCGCACGTCGGCGTAGCGATCGAACGGGGCGATGGCCACGACCGGCGAGGCGAGAGTGGCCCCGCTCGCTGACGTGACAGCGGCCGCGCCGAAGGCGGTGCTGGCCGCCCCGAGGAACGGCGCGGTGCCGAACGTGAACGCGCCGCCGTCGGCCGCGGCCAGGGTGTAGCCGTCGCCCTTCTCGGTGGCGGTCATCCCGACGATGGGCTGGTTGAGGGCGAGGCCGCCCGTCGACCCGAGGAAGGCGGCGTCGCCGTAGGTGAAGATGCCGCCGTCGCGCGCCACGAGCCAGTAGCCCTTGCCCGTCGGCGTGGTCGCAGCACCGACCACCGGCTGGTTGAGCGTGAGGTCACCGGCGGAGCCGAAGAACTGGGCATCACCGAAGCTGAAGACGCCACCATCGGACGCGAACAGCCAGTAGCCGTGACCGGTCGGCGTGCTCGCCATCCCGACGATCGGCTTGTTGAGGGTCATCGCACCGGTCGAGCCGAAGAAGGCGCCGTCGCCGTAGGTGAAGATGCCGCCGTCGCGCGCCACGAGCCAGTAGCCCTGCGCGGCCGGCGTCGTCGCCATCCCGACGATGGGCTGGTTCAGCCGGAGGTCACCCGCCGAGCCGAAGAACGCGGCGTCGCCCAGACTGAGGACACCGCCGTCACCCGCGACGAGCCAGTAGCCCTGCAGCGTCGGCGTGGCCGCCATGCCGACGACGGGCGCGTTGAGGTGGCCCGTCACCGAGCCGGCAGCAGGTGCGTCGCCGAAGTGGAGGACGGTGCCGTCCGCGGTCGCCATCCAGTAGCCGAGGCTCTCGGCCGGGGCGACGGCCGCGGCGGCCGGCGCTCCGGGCGACGCGCCGGCGGCAAGAGCTCGACCACCTCCCGGTACCGCGACGCCAACCATGGTCAGCAGTAGTGCGAGGAGTGCGGCGCGAGACAGCGCGCCGCGAACGAATCGCCGCATGAAGCACCTCCGGGGGGAGTGAGCCGCCGCGGGTGATGCTCGGCCCGCGTTCCGGCGCCACCCAGGGCCATACGTCCCGACTCGCTTCGACAGAGGATCCGTTCGCTCGACTCCCGAGCCGTGCGCTCGACGGGTGGAGCGACCCGGGCGCGGCGGCCCGTCGCTCGCTACGATGCGGGCCTCACCGACGGAGGAGGCGCCCTGTGGCTGTCAGCGCGTACGTGCTCATCCAGACCGAGGTCGGCAAAGCGGCCCAGGTCGCCGAGCAGGTGTCGAAGATCGACGGCGTCGTCTCCGCCGAGGACGTCACCGGTCCCTACGACGTGATCGTGCGCGCCGAGGCCAACTCGGTCGACGAGCTCGGCAAGATGGTGGTGAGCCGCGTGCAGCTGATCGACGGGATCACGCGCACCCTCACCTGCCCCGTCGTCCACCTGTAGCTCGCGGCGGCCGGCTCCGGCGCGCGCCGGTCAGGCGCGGCCGACGAGAAGGGCGCGGATGCCGAGCCCCATGATGAAGAGCCCGCCGAAGCCGTAGAGCAGGTACAGGCGGTGGCGCATCTGGGCGCGGTAGCTGTAGAGGATGCCGACGGCGATGATCGCCACGAAGCCGTAGAACATGTGGAACTTCGGCGGCTCGTACTTCTGGCCGGCGACCATGGCGACCCCGAGCGCCACCTGGACGAACACCGCAACCTCGGCGAAGACCGTGAACCACCAGAGGGCGCGCGTGCGCAACCCCTCGAGCCGCGAGGCGCCGAGCGACCACAGCCCCGCGAGCCCGTTCCCGATGATCACGACCCAGGCCCAACCCTCGTGGACGCCGAGGAGCGAGGCCAGCAACGGCACCCCAGCCAGCGGACTCAGCCCGCCACGTCCGACGTCGCGGGGACGGCCGCGGCGGCGAGCGCCTCGGCCTCGGCCTGCGCTTCGGCGGCCACGTCGACGAGGTCGGTGATCTCGGCATCGGTGAACCCGGCCATGGCCCGGAACTTGCGCGCCAGGTGGACCGGGTTCTCCTCCTTCTCGCCCCGGAACCCGCCGAAGCTGAAGAGCTTGTCGACGGTGCGCTGGAACTCGAGGGCGCGGGAACGACGCTCCGGATCGGCCTCGGTGAGGCGGCGGAGCCAGTCGGAGCCCATCTTCACGTGGGTGACCTCGTCGGCGAGCATCCAGTCCTCGCAGAACTGCAGCACCGGGTCGGCGTTGACCGCGCCGAAGTCGCGCATCGTGTTGAACACGTCGATGGCGAGGCCTTCGAGCGCCCGGTTGACCCCCGTGAGCCGCAGCACCGGGTCGGCGTTGCACGCGGCCTCGAACAGCATCGTCTGCTCCGCGAACTCGCCGATCTCGGAGCCCATGTGGTCGGAGAGCTTGACGGAGATCTCCACGTGGCGAGCCTCGTCCCACGCCTGGCGCGCCATGTCGAGCTTCATCTGGAACGGCACGCCCTCCGTTCCCGTGCCCGCGGTGTCGAAGTCGTAGCAGGTGCGGCCGGCACCCTCGAGCGCCTGGATCTCGCCGACGAAGATGCCATGCATCAAGGAGCGGGCGGCGTCGGCCGAGCCCGGGTCGGTTCGCGCGAACGAGTTGACGGTGCGATCCGCGTAGGCCCGGCGCGGGTCGAACACGGTGTCCTCGATGCGGATGCGATGGAAACGGTCGTCTCGCGCGAGGTCGTCGACGGAAAGCATCTTCTTCACAGCGTCGCCCTCCTGAGGGGTGGTGCCGGAATCGTAGCGACACGACCCGCCCAAGCCGCATACCCGGGTCGACCGGCGCCCTTTATCCGGTTCGTCCACCACATAGTGGCGTTGGACCCCCCAACGCGGTAGCCACATCCTCACGTACTGCGGTACGTTAACGACGTTAGGTGGGGAGGCGACGAACGCCGGGCTGGATTGGTCACTGCGCCCGGCGGGAGCCAGAGTGAAACCGGCCCCGACATCGCGACTCGGAGGCACATCGGTGGGACACTCGACACGTCGCCGCGCAGGAGCACTCGTACTCCTCGCCGGCCTCATCCTCGTAGGGTTCGCGTCGTTCGCGGGGGCTGCCGGCGCGGCGACCGCCCCGGCCGACAACGCCAACGACAACAAGGTCTGCAACAACCAGTCGGGCGACCCGACCAAGGACTGTCAGGGCGACAAGTACCACGGCGACGTCACCACGTCGTTCGACACCGACGGGAACCTGGTGTTCTCGATCACCGGCGTCGACGGCTTCACGGCCGGGTGGAACGATCTCTTCATCTGCATCCCCGGCACGCCGCGGACCCGATCGGCCGACTGCCAGGGCAACACCGCCAGCACGCTGTCGCCGACGACGTACGACGTCACCACGCCCACGCCGAACACCGAGGGCACCAAGGACGTGACCTTCGCGTGCTCGACCGCGGTGACCGCGGTGGTCGAAGCCTCGGCGCTGCCCGCCGGCACGTTCCCGTGGACGCTCCACCTCAACACCTGCGCCGGCGGCACCGACGAGGCGTTCGGCAGCGCCACCCGACCCCCCGCACCGGGCCAGGACTTCACCTATGAGTGCCTGGCACCGACCGGGGTGACGAGCACCGGCGCCACGCTGAACGGCCGTACCGACGACGACACCGTGACCCGCGCCGTGTTCACCGTGACCGGCGGCCCGACGGTCACCGACTCGACCCCGACCGCCGACGACAACGAGGACCTCCAGTTCTCCGGTGACGTGACCGGGCTGACCGCCAACACCGTCTACACCTACAAGGTCGACTTCTACGTCGACGGCGACGGGGCCCAGCTGGTCGGGAGCGCGACCGGCTGCCAGTTCTCGACCACCCAGGCGCACACCTACGCCTGCGCTGCGCCCCAGAACGTGACCCAGACGGCGGCCCGCCTCCGGGGCACGACCGATGACGCCACCGTGAACGCGGCCGAGTTCACCGTGGGCGACGGCGTCACGATCGCCGGCACGTCCGACGGCGCCGGCGGGTGGTACGCCGACGACAGCGCGCTCCCGGCCGGCGCCACGACGCGGTACACCGTCCAGTTCGACGACGGGTCGACACCGCTCGGGTCGGCGAGCTGTGAGGTCGGCACCGCCGCGGTGCTGATCCCCGCCGTCGAGGAGACCCCGCCCACCACCGCGCCCGACGTCCGGCCGACCGAGGTGGCCGGCGTCGAGGTCACCCGCACCGACCCGGCGCCCGCGGTCGAAGGCATCCAGCTGGCGCGCACGGGTCCGAGCCACACCCCCGAGCTCCTCGCCGCGGTCGGCGCGCTGCTCGTGCTCGCCGGCGCCGCCATGACCTTCGTGCGCCCCTCGGGCGACCACTACGCCTGAGCGCCGGCGCCGGCGCCCGACCACCGTCGCCGGTTCTGGAGGCCCACGGCCACGCCCTGCGTGGCCGTGGCACTCCAGAACGGCGGACCCTGCCCGTCAGACCGGGTCGCTGACCTCGTCGCCGCTGAGGCGGGTCTTCGGCGTCGACGCCAGCCGGGCGTCGGCGGCGAGCTCGCGCACGGCCGGCACCGGGTCGGGGTCGCCGAAGAGCCGCTGGTCGCCGTAGTCGGCAGGGCGGCCGGTGGCGTCGATCGCCCACCACGACGCCTCGAGCGCGATGCCGTTGGGGTCGGTGAAGTAGATCGACCGCACGAACCCGTGGTCGATCACGTCGGTGACCTCGCACCCGGCCTCCTTGAGGCGGGCCTGCAGATCGACGAGGGCCTGCTCGTCGGGGAGGTTGAACGACAGGTGATCGAACTGCGCCTTGCGGAGGCGATCGGGGATGCCGGCCGGAGCCGCGAACGTCTCGGCCCCCTTCACCTCGAAGAACGCGAGCGTGTTCTCGGGCCCGATCTCGAAGAAGTAGTGCCGCATGGGTCCGGCCATCACGCTCGCCACGAGCCGCATGCCGAGCACGCCGTGGTAGAAGCGAACGGTCGTGTCCATGTCGGGCGTGACGAGGGCGAGGTGGTTCACACCCCTCCAGCGCGGCGGTTCGCTCATGCGTCTCCTCCTGTCGCCTGCTCCACGGTGTACTGCCACAGCTCCGACGACACCGCGACGGGCTGGCTCGCCCCCTCCGGACGGGCGTGCCCGTGGCCGAACGCCGGGCTGTTCACCCACGCCTCGAACGCGGCCTTGTCGCGCCACCAGGTCATGACGAGCCACGTGTCCCGGGCGTCGGCGGGACGCAGGAGCTGGAAGCGCTCGAACCCGTCCATGGAGTCGACGTGGCCGAGGCGGGCGCCGAACCGGCGCGCCAGCTCGTCACCGCCTCCCTCGGGCACGGTGATCGCGTTGATGGCAACGAACGACATGCCGACCACGCTACGCCCCCAACGGTCCTACGGGACGAGGAGCCCCGGCGCGAGGAAAGCGCCCGCGACGAGCGCAACCGTCGAGCGCGGCCGGCGGGCCCGAGACGGTCAGTAGGCCGCCTCGAGGATGCGGAGGGCGTCGGCTTCGGTGACCGGCCGTGGGTTGGCGCGCACCGCCGGGCTTCCCTCGGCCATGCGGGCGACGGCTTCGAGATCGTCGTCGCCCACGCCGGCGTCCGACAGCCGGGCCGGAAGGCGAAGGCGATCCCGGAAGGCGTCGATGGCGCCCGCGACGTCGCCGACGTCGGAGAGGTCGAGACCCGACGAGGCCGCGCCGGTCACGAGGGCGTCGCCGATGCGGCCGACCTCCTCGGGAACGGCGTCGGCGTTGAAGCGAACGACGTGCGCGAGCAGCAGCGCGTTGGCGAGCCCGTGCGCCATCCCGGTGCGGCCACCGAGGAGCTGGGCGAGCCCGTGGTGCGCGCCGACGCCCGCGTTGAGGAGGCATCGCCCCGCGAGGGCGGCACCCTCGAGCATCTCCGTGCGGGCGTCGACGTCGAGAGGGTCATCGACGACGAGCGGAAGCGCCGCCGCGATCCGGCGGATGGCGGCCAGCGCGATCGCCTCCGCCTCGGGTGTGCGCGCCGGCGAGTAGGCGCACTCCACGCCGTGGGCGAGGGCGTTCATGCCCGTCTCGGCCGAGACGCGCGCCGGGAGGTCGAGCGTCACCACCGGGTCGTAGATCGCGGCGATCGGCGCCACCGTCGGGCCGCCGGCGCCGCTCTTGCGGCGGGTGTTCTCGTCGGTCATCCCGAAGAAGGGGGTGAGCTCGGCCCCCGAGTAGGTGGTGGGGATCGACACGTGTGGCAACACCGGGCGGTCGACGTAGGACGCGCCCGGCGTGCCCGCCTCCTGCTCGACGAAGAAGCACACGGCCTTCCCCAGGTCGGCGCACGATCCGCCCCCGAACGACACCAGCCCGTCGATGTCACGGTCGCGGGCGATGCCGAGCGCGTGCTGCACCGTGGTGGTCGGCACGTGCGACCGCGTCCCGTCGAACGTCGCGGCGAGCGAGCGGCCGAGAAGGCGCAGGAGTCGTTGCCCGTCGTCGGAGGCCAGCCGGCGCTCGGTGGTGACGAGCAGCACCCGCCGCGCGCCGACCTCGCGGAGGACTTGCGGGAGCACGTCCAGGCGTCCGGCCCCGAAGTGCACCCGCTGGGCGAGTCCGGTGTGGGTCCACGCCGGCGCCAGCGGCCGCGACCCGTCGCCGATGTCGGTCATCGTCGCATCACGTCTCCCGGTTCCGTAGCTCGTTCTTGAGGATCTTGCCGCTCCCACCCTTTGGCAGCTCCGCCACGACATCGATGCGCTTGGGCGCCTTGAAGTGGGCGAGGCGGTCGCGCACGAAGTCGATCAGCGCCTCGGGCTCGACGGCAGCGGCACCGGGACGCAGGGTGACGAACGCACGCGGCACCTCGCCCCAACGCGCGTCGGGCATCCCTACGACGGCGGCCTCGAGCACCGCCGGATGCGCGCCCAGCGCGTTCTCGACCTCGACGCTCGAGACGTTCTCGCCCCCGCTGATGATGATGTCCTTGCGCCGGTCGACGATCGTGACGTAGCCCTCGGCGTCGACGGTCGCGAGATCGCCGGTGCGCAGCCACCCGCCGCGCAGGATCTCGGCGGTCGCGTCCGGCTGGTTCCAGTAGCCGGCCATCACGTGGTTCGACCGGATGCAGATCTCCCCCACCGTCGCGCCGTCGGACGGCACCTCCACGTCGGCATCGTCGAGCACGCGGAGGTCGACGCCGACGTTGGGCAGGCCGGTCGTGGCCCGCCGCGCCCGCTGCGCTTCCGGCGACAGCGCGTCGTGGGAGCGCTTCGGGAGTGCCTTCGTGACCTGGGGCGCGGCCTCGGTGAGCCCGTAGCCGCAGATGACCTGGCAGCCGAACGCCTCCTCGAGCTCGGCGATCAGGCGCGGGCCCGGCGGAGCGCCGCCGATGGTGACCTGCACCAGCGACGAGAGGTCGCGTTCGCGGATGGCCGGCTCCACGACGAGCGCCGACGCCATGGTGGGGACGAGGTGCAGCCGGGTGACGCCCTCGGCTTCGATCAGTCGCAGCACGTCGGCGGGATCGAAGCGGTGAAGCATCACGTGGCGCGCGCCGAGCAGCGTCACCCAGTGCGGCGTACCCCACCCGTTCACGTGGAACAGCGGGATGGTGTGCAGCACGACGTCGCGGTGGGTGCACGCCATCGAGAGCGCGGCATCGACGGCGTGGGTGGCGAGGTTGCGATGGGTGAGCATGGCGCCCTTCGGCAGCCCGGTGGTGCCGCTCGTGTAGAAGATCTCGCACACCGCGTCCTCGTCGTCGACGACGTCGACCACCTCGACGAAGCTGCCGCGGTGCTCGGTGAGGAGCGCCTCGTAGCCGGCGCCGATGTCGATGCGGTCGACACCGTGCAAGGAGTCGGCGACGGCGGCGAGCGACGGGTGGACGACGAGCTTCGAGGGCGAGCAGTCGTCGATGATGCCCTGCAGCTCGGCCTCGGCCAGCCGGATGTTGAGCGGCACGAGCGCGCAGCCGGCGAGGAGCACGCCGTAGTAGGCCTCGAGCAGCTCCACCGTGTTGGGGCAGAGGTAGGCGACCCGATCGCCCGGCGTGCACGACGCTCGAAGGGCGCCGCCGAGCGCGTGGGCGCGTCCGGCAAGCGCGGCGTAGGTGAACCGCCGGCCGTCGTCGACGACTCCTTCGAGCTCGCCGAACAGCCGGCGGGCGCGCTCGAGGAAGTCGAGGGGTGTGAGCGGCACGCGCATGCGAGCGACCCCCGGCTACCGGACGATCGTGCGCGCCTGGCCGCCGAGCTCGACGACCTCGAGTCGCCCGCCCTCGACCTTGACCTCGGTGCGCGAGCAGTGGTCGGGCGCGAAGCACACCACGCTGCGGTTGCCCGTGGCCTCACCGACGATGGCGTTGATGGCGACGAAGTGGGTGAACACCACCGCGTTCTCGGCCTCGAGTCCGAGGACGGCGTCGATCACGTGCCGCCGCCACTCGAGCAGCTCGGGCGGCTGGTCGTCCCACGATCCCGCCATGACGCCGCGAAGCCAGCGGCCCCGCTCCTGGAGGTCGGGCGTCGGCGACTCGATCTCGCCCACTCGTGGCTCGATCACCGGTTCGACGCCCCACCGCTCGGCGAGGGGTGTCGCCGTGTCGCGGCACCGGGCGAGCGGGCTCGACACGATGGGCATCGGGCCGTAGAGCTGGAGGGCGTCGGCCACGTGGCCCGCCTGCTCCCAACCGACCTCGTCGAGACCGGGGTCGGCGTCGGCGTCCCAGGCGGCGGCCGCCCGGCCGTGGCGCACCAGCACGACGTGGCTCACGCCGCCATCAGAGCCCCTCGAACAGGTCGGTCTCGGCGGTGCCGGGCGAGGCACCACGCAAGATGTAGAACTCGGTGCCCCACGTCAGCTCGAAGAGCTCGGGGGCCATGGCGAGGAAGAACGACGTCTCGGAGATCTGGCTGCGGTGCGCCTCCATCGCCCTGCGCTTCTCGCCGAGGTACGCCCGGACGTCGACCCGCGTCGTGATGATCTCGCCCGGGGAGCCGAAGGTGTCCTGCTGGGCGGCCTCCGGCGTGTCGGCCGGGTCGCTCGTCTCGATCCGGGCCTCGATCTCCTCGACCGCCGGGACGCCCTCCTCGCCCTGGTGGTCGCGCGCCATCTGCTCGAGCTCGCGCAGGTAGTCGCGGTCGAACGTGCCCTCGTACACCTTCGGCGTGCCGGCGAGCTCCGCGGCGCGGACACCGACGCGGTGGACCTGTATGTGGTCGGGGTGGCCGTAGAGCCCGTGGTCGTCGTAGACGACGAGCACGTCGGCCGCCTCCTCGCGGAGGATCCGAGCGAGCCGCTCGGCGGCCTCGTCGGTGTCGGCCTGCCAGAACGACCCCGCGGCGTCGTTCTCCGCGGTGCCCATCATCCCGGAGTCGACGTAGCCGAGGAACTCCTGACGGTGCACGCCGAGCGCCCGCGCCGCCTCGGCCGTCTCCTGCTCGCGCCGGCGCCAGAGCGGCTCGCCGGGGTCGAGGAACCCGTCCTCGACCTCACCGTGCTCTCCCTTCGTCGCGGTCACGAGGACCACGCGATGCCCGCCCGCACTCGCCTTCGCCATCGTGCCCCCGGTCGCGATGGCTTCGTCGTCGGGGTGCGCGTGGAAGAAGACCGCGGTGGCCACTACTTGACCGCGCCCGCCTCGCGCAGCTTGGCGATCTCGTCGGAGGAGAACCCCCAGTCGGCGAGCGCCTCGTCGGTGTGCTGGCCCGCGTGCGACGCCGGGCGGGAGATCTCGCCGGGCGTGCGAGAGAAGCGGGGCGCCGGCGCCGGCTGGACGACGCCGGCGACCTCGGTGAACGTGCCGCGGGCCACGTTGTGCGGGTGCTCGGGCGCCTCCGACAGCGACAGCACCGGGGCGAAGCACACGTCGGTGCCCTCCATGACCTCCGACCACTCGGCGCGCGTCTTCGTCTTGAACACCTCGGCGAGCCGGGCCTTGAGCTCGGGCCACTTCGACCGGTTCATCTGGCCGGCGAGGTCGGGATCGCCCGCGAGGCCGGTGCGCTGCAGCAGCTCCGCGTAGAACTGCGGCTCGATCGACCCGATCGACACGTACTTGCCATCGGCGCACTCGTACACGTCGTAGAAGTGGGCACCGGTGTCGAGGAGGTTGGTGCCGCGCTCCTCGTTCCAGAACCCCATCGCCCGCATTCCGTGGAACATCGCCGTGAGCGTGGCCGCGCCGTCGACCATGGCGGCGTCGACGACCTGGCCCTGCCCGGAACGCTGGGCCTCGAGGAGCGCGCACGCGACGCCGAAGGCCAAGAACATGCCGCCGCCGCCGAAGTCGCCGACGAGGTTGAGCGGCGGCACCGGCGCCTCGCCGGCGCGGCCGATCGGATCGAGGGCGCCCGCCAGCGCGATGTAGTTGATGTCGTGGCCGGCTGCCGACGCCATGGGTCCGTCCTGGCCCCACCCCGTCATCCGCCCGTAGACGAGCTTCGGGTTGCGCGCGAAGCAGTCGTCGGGGCCGATGCCGAGCCGCTCCGCCACGCCGGGACGGAAGCCCTCGATCAGCGCGTCGGCCTGCTCCACCAGCCGGAGGACGGTCTGGACGCCGTCGGGGTTCTTGAGGTCGACGCCGATCGAGCGCCGACCCCGGTTGAGCACATCGGTCGGCGGCTTCGACGGGTCGCCTCCCATCACCGCTTGGGCCCGATCGACGCGGATGACCTCCGCGCCCATGTCGGACAGGAGCATGGCGGTGAACGGGCCGGGGCCGATGCCGGCGATCTCGA
>DATAKR010000137.1:0-15923 GCA_036261495.1 Acidimicrobiales bacterium
GACCGTCGCCGGCCTGCTCCTGTTCGGCGCGGCCGCGGCCTGCGGCGGCGGGAGCGCCGGCGGTGCGGCGGCGGGCGGCAGGGCCCTGTTCGTGCAGTCGGGGTGCGGCACCTGCCACACCCTCCGGGACGCGGGCACGACCGGCACGATCGGTCCGAGTCTCGACGCCCTGAAGCCGGGGCGGTCGGTGGTCCAGCTGTTCGTGCGCCGCGGCAGCGGTCAGATGCCGGCGTTCGAGAACCGCCTCAGCAGCGCGCAGATCGACGAGCTGGCCGACTACGTGTCGAAGGTGGCCGGCTCCGCCCCAGCCGGCTCCTGACCGGCCCGGGGCCGCATCGCGTAGAGCGCGACGGCGGTGGCGCTCGCCACGTTGAGCGAGTCGACGCCGCGGGCCATCGGGATGGCGACGGTGACGTCGGCACGCGCGAGGGCGGCGTCGGTGAGTCCTGGCCCCTCCGCGCCGACGAGAAGGGCGACCCGACCGACCGAGCCGATGCCGGCGTCGTCGAGCGTCGCCGCCCCGTGCGGTGACAGGGCGGCGACGACGAATCCGCGGCGCCGCAGCTCCTCGAGGGCGTCGGGCCACGGTTCGAGCGTGGCGAACGGCACCGTGAGCACGTGGCCCATCGACACGCGCACCGTGCGTCGGTAGAGCGGATCGCAGCACCGTGGCGACAGCAGCACGGCATCGACGCCGAGGCCGGCCGCGTTCCGGAACAGCACCCCCATGTTCTCGGTGTCGTTGATGTCCTCGAGGACAAGCACTCGGCGCGCCCGCCCGAGCAGCGACGCCGGCTCACGGCGTGCGGGCCGGTCGACGGCGGCCACGGCGCCGCGATGGAGGTCGAAACCGCTGACCTCGCGCAGGACGTCGCGCGTGGCCACGTCGACGGGCGCGGTGATCGCCGCCGCGACATCGTGCAAGGTCGCGAGCCGGCGCTCCGTGACGAGCAGGGAACGGACTGTCGCGCCGGCGGCGACGACCTGGCGGATGACCAGTGCGCCCTCGGCGACGAAGATCCCGCGCTCGCCCTCGTAGCGCCGGCGCAGCTCGGCGTCGGTGAGCCCGACGTAGTCGGCGACCCGCGGATCGCCGGGATCGTCGACGCCGACCGCGGGGAGCACGAACGGCATTGTGCCCGTGCCACCGTGTCTCCGTCGGCGGTCAGGTGTCGATGGTCAGCGTGAACGTGACGGCCAGGGACTGGTCCGGCGCGAGTGCGGCGGCGGCGCCGGTCTCACCCCGCGCGAGCCGGCCGATCCCATCGGTCGCATGCGTCTGCGGTTCGACCGCCACGGCACCGAAGTCGTCGAACGCCGCCACCGTCACGTGGTCCGCGCCCTGGCTGAACGCGAGCCGAGCGTGCACGGCGCCATCCCATCGCAGGTCGACGCCGGCGTCGGTGAGGTCGGTGAGCACACCGTCGAAGCCCCAATGGGGTCGGTCCTCGGCGCGCATGTCGGCGGCGCCCGACACCGGGACCGGATCGCCGATGGGGATCTTGTCGCCGTCGAGCACGTACGACCGCTCGGCCGGCACCCGGAGCGTCAACCCTGCCGCTGCGAACCACGGGTGGATGCCGACGCCCGCCGGCATCACGGTGGCGCTGTCGTTGCGCACTCCGAGACGCCAGGTGAGCACGCCGCCTTCGACGCCGAACGTCTCCTCCGCCGAGTAGCGCCACGGGAAGGGGCCGCCGGAGGTGAGCCGCAACGTCGCCGCCGACGGCGACCGATCGACCACCTCCCACTCGCGGTCGTAGCCCTCACCGTGGATGGCGTCGCCGTCGAGGTTGACGGGCAGGAGGACGTCGACGTCGTCGAACACCAGGTGGCCACCGGGGATCCGGTTGCACCAGGGCACCATCGGGAAGGCGCCCCAGAAGAACGGCTCGGCACGGTGGAGCTCGACGGTGGCGGGCGTGCGCAGCAGGTCGCGTCCCGCTCCCCGCACGCGGTGGAGGCGGCCTCCGACGTCGGGGAGGACCTCGATCGTCAGGTCGCCGTCGCGCAGCACGAGGAGCGTCATGGCGGCGTCATCGCTGTGGGCGAACGTAGCGCGGCGGCCACCGTCGACGTGCTCGGGGCCCGGCCTCGCCGGGCGTCGCCGGGCGTCGCCGGGCGTAGAGGGATCAGGCGCCGAGGCCGACCGGGCACGCCACCCCGGTACCGCCCAGGCCGCAGTAACCGTTGGGGTTCTTGTCGAGGTACTGCTGGTGGTAGGGCTCGGCGTAGAAGAACGGGCCGGCGGGTGCGATCTCGGTCGTGATCTCGCCGTGCCCCGACGCGCGCAGCGCCTCCTGGTAGCGCGCCCTCGACGCCTCGGCCCGCTCGCGCTGCGTGTCGGTGGTCGTGTAGATGGCCGAGCGGTACTGGGTGCCGACGTCGTTGCCCTGGCGCATGCCCTGGGTCGGGTCGTGGGACTCCCAGAACGTCTGCAACAGGGCGTCGTAGGAGACGGCCGCGGGGTCGAACACCACCAGCACCACCTCGGCGTGGCCCGTACGACCCGAGCACACCTCCTCGTACGAAGGGTTGCTGGTGTAGCCGCCGGCGTAGCCGGCCGCGGTCGTGTACACGCCCGGGAGCTGCCAGAACTTGCGCTCCGCACCCCAGAAGCATCCGAGGCCGAACACCGCCTGCTCGAGCCCCTCCGGGAACGGACCGGCGAGGGGCGTGCCGAGGACGGTGTGCCGGTCAGGCACGGGCATCGTCTCGTCCCGGCCGGGGAGGGCCTCCTCCGGCGTGGGCATGCGGGTCTTCTGGCGACCGAACAGCATCTCGGAACCCTCCGGGTCTCGTGTCCGGGGTGGTCAACCACGGCGACGGGCGCCGCGTTCCCGGATCCGGCCGGGCGGCGGTCAGGCCGGGACCGTGGCCGCCTCGCGCTCGCTCCGGCGCTCGGTGAGCCGGCGCGCCGCCTTGGCCAGGCGATCGATGTGGGCGAGCAGCTTGTCGCGGGCCCGCTCGGCGTCGTCGGACAGGCCGGTGAGCTCCGGCACCTTCCAGTGCCGCAGCACGACGGGCACGAGGATCTGGTCGTGATGGACCGCGAAGTCGTAGATCCCGACCTTGGCGATGGCCTTGGCATGCGAGGCGAAGTCGGGGATCCCGAGCCCCGGCATCGCGAACTCCCGCACCTCGGCCTCTATCGCCATGACCGCAGCCGACGGATCGAGGGCCAGCGCCGCGGTCGTGGTGTCGCGGTAGAAGAGGTAGTGCAGGTTCTCGTCGGCGGCGACGCGCTTCATGATCGTGTAGCCGGGGCCCTCGGTGAGAAGCTTCCCCGTGTTGTGGTGGGCGATGCGGGTGGCGAGCTCCTGCAGGCTCACGTAGACGAGGCCGCGCATGGCGCTCGGGGGATGCGGCGCGATGCCGCCGCTGACCTGGGCCATGCGCCCGCGCTCGAGGCCGATGGGATCGATCGCTCGCGACACGGTCAGCCAGTCGCGGATCACGATCGAGTGGCGGCCCTCCTCGGCCGTCCAGCGCCGAGCCCACTCCCCCCACGCGCCGCCGGCGCCGAACTGCTGATGGATCTGCGCCGAGTAGTACGGCAGGTTGTCCTCGGTGAGAAGGTTCACGTAGAGGGCGCTGCGCACTGCCTCGGGCGGCGCCGACTCGGGGGCGGTCCACTCCTCGCCGGGCACGAAGTCGCGGCCTTCCGACCACGGCACCAGCTCGTGGGGGAACCACTCGCGGGCGGTCGAGAGATGGCGCTCGACGAGGCCGGCGACGACCGGCTCGAGCTCGTTCAGGAGGGCGGTGTCGTCCACGGACGCAAGCCTACCTACTGGTAGGTAGGCGCGTCGACCACGGCGCCCGGAGCCAGCCGGTTGCGCCGGTAGAGCGCCGATGGCGCGGCGTGCCGGGCGAGCTCGGCCGGTCGCAGACAGGCGATGCGGCCGTTCTGCAAGACCACCGCGCCGGTGTCAGCGAGCGACTGCAGCGTGCGGTTGACGTTCTCGCGGCTGGCGCCGATGAGGGAGGCCAGGGACGACTGGCTGAGGCTCATGGCCACCTTGACGCCGTCGCCGTCGGGCTCACCGTGGGTGGTGGCGAGCTCGAGCAGCTTGATGCTGAGGCGTTCGCGGATGGGGCGGAACGCGACCCCGACCAGCTCCTCCGTCAGCGACCTGACCTGCGCGGCGAGTCCTTCGAGTATCCGAAGGAGCACGGGCGGATGGGCCGTCGCGAAGTCGACGAGCGACTGGCGGGGCACGACGAGCAGCTCGGATCGTGTCATGGCGACCACGTCGACCACGCGGTTGCGTTCCGGGGCGAACAGACCGGGCTCGCCGAAGACCGCTCCCGTGACGAAGATCTCCGACACCAGCTCGTCGCCATCGGGGCTGAGCCACGACTCCTTGAGCTGGCCGGACGCGACCACGTAGAGGTTCGCCGCGGGATCTCCCTCCCGGAAGACGAACTCGCCCGGGCCGTAGAGCCGGCTCCGTGCTTGCGCCGCGAGGGGCTCGAGGGAGGCCGGTGTCATGTCGGAGAACAGGTACGTCGCGAGCAGCACCTGAACTCGTTGCATCTTCGATTGTCCCATGGCTGTGTCGCGCAACACAGCGCGCCCGGGGCGCCGGACTTACCGTGCGGATCCATGGCAGTCACCGCCGCGCTCCGGGACATCCTCGACGGCCTCCGCTCCACCGGTGCTCAGGTCATCGCTCCCGGCGACGACCTCTACGACGGAGCCCGCCGCGTCTGGAATGGATGCATCGATCGCCGGCCGCTGGCGATCATCCGGTGCCATGGCGGCGGCGACGTGGCGGCGGTGGTCCGGTGCGCGGCCGCTGCTGGTGTGGAGCTGGCGGTCCGGGGAGGCGGTCACAGCCTGCCGGGCTTCTCCACCTCTGAGGGCGGGATCGTGCTCGACCTGTCGCCGCTCGGCACGGTGGAGGTGGACCCGGCACGCCGCTCGGCGTGGGCGGGCGGCGGGGCCACCTGGGCGACGTATGACGCGGCCACTCACGTCCACGGACTGGCGAGCACTGGTGGCCTCGTGTCGACCACCGGCATCGGCGGGCTGACCCTGGGCGGCGGGATCGGCTGGCTCACCCGGGCGCACGGTCTGGCGTGCGACAACCTGTTCTCGGCCGAGATCGTGACGGCGGACGGGGAGGTGCTCACGGTGACCGCGGACAGCGACGCCGAGCTGCTCTGGGGGCTGCGAGGCGGGGGCGGGAACTTCGGCGTCGTCACCCGTTTCGGCTTCCGGCTGCACCCGGTGGACACCGTGACCGGAGGGATGATGATCTTCCCGGCAGAACGCGCCGAGGAGATCGCCGGGTTCTACCGCGAGTGGGCCCACACCGCGTCCCGCGACTTCACGACCATGCTGGTCTGGTTGACCTCGCCTCCGGCCGACTTCGTCCCGGACGGCCTACGCGAGCGACCGGCCATCGCGGTCGTCGGATGCCACGTCGGGACGCTCGACGAAGCCGATGCCGAGCTGGCACCCCTCCGGCGACTGGCACCCGTCGCCGATCTGTACGAGGCGCAGCCCTACCCGCAGCTGCAGACGTTCTTCGACGCCGACCTGCCCGCCGGGGGGCGCTACTACTTCAAGGGCGGATTCCTTCCCGCGCTGTCTGATGGCGCGCTGTCGACCATCAACAGGTTCATGCACGACAAGCCGTCCACATGGTGCGAGCTCGACATGCACCACATGGGCGGCGCCGTCCGCGACGTCGCCGACGCCGACACTGCATTCGCCGACCGCCAAGCCGACTTCACCTACAACATCATCGCCATCTGGGATGACCCATCCCTGGACGCCGTCCACCGTGAGTGGACCCGAGCGTTCGCCGACGCCCTCGCCGGCTTCGGAAGCGGCACTGCCTACGTCAACTTCCTCTCCGACGGATCCGAGACCGACACGGTTCGGGCCGCCTACGGCGCAGACCGCTATGACCGGCTCGTCGCGCTCAAGCGCCGGATGGACCCCACGAACCTGTTCCGCCTGAACCAGAACATCCGGCCATGACCGCGCTTCGAGTCACCTCGATGTGGAGACACCCCGTCAAGTCGATGCAAGGCGAAGAGCTCGACGTCGCGCACGTCAACGACACGGGGCTCGACGGCGATCGGGCGTGGGCCGTGATCGACACCGCCACCGGCATCGCCCTCACCGGCCGGCGGGAGCCGCGCCTCTTGCTCGCAGGCGCGAAGCTCGGCCCTGACGGAGATCCCGAGGTCACCCTCCCCGACGGAACATCCTGCGCCGGAACCGGGCGAGACACCGACGCAGCCCTGTCGGGATGGCTCGGCCGGGACGTGACCCTCGCCGCTGCCGACCGTCTGCCATCCACACGGGCCGAGGCGTTCGCCGACGCGACGGACGACTCCAGCCCGGTCATGTCGTGGGCCATGCCCGCCGGACGGTTCGTCGATCTCTTCCCCCTACTGATCATCACGACCGCGAGCCTCCGTGCCGGCGCCCGCAGCCACCCCAACGGGCGCTGGGAGATCCGCCGGTTTCGTCCGAACCTCGTCATCGAGGCACCCGGCGACGACTGGTACGAGGACGCTTGGGTCGGAACCGAGGTGAGCGTCGGAACCGTACGACTCGCGGCGACCCGGAGAGCATCCCGCTGCACCATGGTGACGAGACCCCAGCCTGGCATCGAGCGCGATCTCGACATCTACCGGACGCTGGCCGCCGTCCACCACGCCGACTTCGGAGTCTGGGCCATCGTCGCCACACCGGGCACCGTGCGGATCGGAGACGGCGTCTCGGTCGATTGAGCGGCTGGCAGGCCAACGACGAACACCCGACGCACCGAGGACCGAGCCGATCGAGGTGGAAGGAGGTGCCGATGCACGCCTTCCGGTCGGCGTGGTCGATGCCGAGACGCCCGGTCGCTGGCAACATGCCTGAGGTGGCTCCCTCTGCGGGCGACAAGCGGCTCTCGTTCAACGAGGTGCCCGACATCTACGACGAGATCCGACCCTCGTACCCGGCTGCGTTGTACGACGTGCTGTTCGGGATGCTGCCGCCACATCCCGAGATCGTGGAGGTGGGGCCGGGCACGGGCCAGGCGACGAAGGACCTGCTCGACCGCGGCGCCACGGTCCACGCCATCGAGATCGGGCCGGCGACGGCCGCCAAGCTGCGCGCCAACCTCCCCAGTGATCGACTTCGCGTGACCGTCGGCGACTTCGAGCAAGTGGCGATCGCGCGGGCGTGCGCAGATGCGGTGTTCTCCGCTACCGCCTACCACTGGATCTCGCCGCAGGCGCAGACCGACCGGCCCGCCACGGTGCTACGCCCCAACGGCTTGGTGACCATCGTGGACCTGATCCAGGTGACCTCACCCGAGGACCGCGGCTTCTTCGATGCAGCCCAGCCGATCTATGAGAAGCATGGAGAAGGACACGACGGTCCACGAGCGCCGAGTCGTGAGGCGGTCGACCCACCGATGCGCAAGCTCCTCGAGGGCGACGATCGCTTCGCGGAGGTCCGTGTTCATCGTTGGGATTGGGACCAGACGTACAGCGCGGCGCAGTATCGGAAGCTGATGCTCTCGTTCTCCGTCACGCAGGTGATGGCGCCGGCAGAGCGCCTTGGGCTGCTCGACGACATCGAGACGTTCATCAACGAGCACTACGCGGGCCTCGTCACGCGGCCGCTCGTCGCGACCCTCACCACGGCCCGTCTGCGCTGACCCGGCTTGCCCCTCGGCGAGGAGTCGTCCGATGCTTCCGCGACGACCTCCACCGCGTGATCCGCATCGGGACGCGCCCCCAGGACCTCGGCCAGAGATCGACGACCGTGACCGTGACCGCGTGTCCGCGCTCAGGTCGTCAGGACCCGCCGCCTGTCGCGATGGCGTCGAGATGGGCGAGCACGTCGGTGCGGAACCGGCGCAGCTCGGAACGGTGGAGATCGGAGAGGCGCTCGAGGATGCGCTCCCCCTCACTCGTGAGGACGAGCAGGTGCCGGCGGGCGTCGTCGGGATCCTCGAGACGGGCGACGAGCCCGGCAGCGGCCGCGCGGTCGACCAGCTCGACCGTCGAGTGGTGGCGCTGCTGGAGCGCCTCGGCCACGTCGCCCACCGACGGTGCCGCTCCACCGTCGAACCCCTTGACCGCGAGGAGGAGCTGGTGCTGGGCGGGGGTGATGCCGACGTCACGGGCCGCGTCCTCGGAGAAGCGCAGGAAGATCCGCAGCGCCCTGCGGAACGACGCCAGGGCGCGGTACTCGTCGAGCGTCACGCGACCGCCGTCGCGCGGCTTCATGCGGCGCCTTCTTCGCCGGGCTTCTCGTCGGTCGGCTGCACCACCGGCGCGTCGACCGTGCCGTCCGCCGTCGCCGCGGCCACGGGTGACACCGCGGCCCGGTCGCTCGAGCGGTCGAAGGCGCCCTCGCGGTCGCGCTGGGTGTGGATCAGACCGACCTCGCTGGTGAGGAACAGCGAGACGACCGAGGCGATGAGCGTCGTCGGTAGGAGGCGCAGGCCGGCCATCTCGCTCACGACGACCGTCGAGCCGATCGGCGTCTTCGTGACGCCGACGTTGGTGGCGGACATGAGCGCAGCGACCACGACGATCTCGTTCGTGCTCGGCACGAGCAGGTGGAGCAGACGGCCGGCGGCGACACCGATGAAGAACAACGGGATGATGAAGCCGCCGCGCCACCCTGACGAAAGCGTCACCGACGTCCCGATGAGCTTCGCCAAGATCGCCGTCACGAAGACGAGCACGAGCGCACGGCGGGCGAGCAGCGGGTCGATCTGGGCCTCCCCGAACGTGAGCGCGTAGGGCGACCAGATGGCGAGCAGGCCGAGCGAGAGGCCACCGGCGATCGGCCGGACGCCCGGCGGGACGCGACGGAAGAGCCACCGGGTGGCGACCGACAGATAGGTGAACGAGGCGGCGAGGGCCGCGCCGATCACCCCGCACACGACCGCCCACCCGAGGTCGACGACGCGCAGTGCCGCGGGCGCGGGGAAGTGCCACACCGGTTGGAAGCCGACGCCCGTGAGCGCGACGTAGACAGCGAAGCCCGCGAGCGACCCGAGGATGGCGGGCAGCAGCGCCTCGTAGTACTCGAGGCCGCGGCGATGGAGGATCTCGAGGGCGAAGATCGCCGAGCCGAGCGGCGCGCCGAACAGCACCGTGAACGCCGCCGCCATCCCGGTGATCGTGAGGATCCGCAGCTCGTCGCGGTCGACGTTCCACCGGTGTGCGATCCACGACCCGAACGACCCGCCGGTCTGCACCAGCGGCGCCTCCGGCCCCATGGCGCCCCCGACGGCGATGCACAGCAGCGAGACCGGGATCAGCGAGCGGAGGTCGCGGATGTCGTCGCGCCCGCCCATCACGTGGATGTTGTCGACGAGGAGCTCGACGTCGCCCGGGCTGCCGAGGAAGCGCGTCAGGAGCCCGACGGCGAGACCGACGCCGACCATCAGTGCCAGATGGGGCGCGAGATCCCAGTGCGTGGGCCACAGCACGGCCTGCAGCGCGTGCATCGATCCGACGAAGAGCGCGCCGATGACGCCGCTGCCGAGACCGACCAGCACGACGAGCATGAGCAGCCGCCGGCCGGGCGCGACCGCGCTGAGATGGCGGTCGTGGTCGGGTTCGTCGGGCAGGCCGTCCACGGTTTCTATCGTATCACGATAGAAACCCGGCGATCGAAGACGGCGGCTACGGCGACGGCGACGGTGGCGGAGGCGCGAACAACGAGCGGATGGTCGCCACCGACTCGTCGGAGTCGATGTGCCCGTCGCGGAGGCGCACCCGGCGCGCCGCGCGTGAGGCGATCTCGCGGTCGTGGGTCACGAGGATCACCGTCACGCCCTCCTCCGAGAGGGCCCGCAGCGCGCTCACGACCTCGTCGGCGGTCGTGCTGTCGAGGTTGCCCGTCGGCTCGTCCGCGAGGATCACCCGCGGGTCGTTGGCGAGCGCCCGGGCGATGGCGACGCGCTGCTGCTCACCGCCCGAGAGGCGCGATGGCAGGTGGTCGGCGCGGCCGCCGAGACCGACCCGACCGAGGAGCTCGGTCGACCGTGCGCGGCGGGCGGCGCGGTCGGGTGCGTTGGGCACCATCGCCACCTCGACGTTCTCGGCGGCGGTGAGGGTCGGTATCAGGTTGAACGCCTGGAACACGAAGCCGACGTCACGCGAGCGGAGCGCGGTCAGGTCGCGCTCGCTCATGCGCCCGACGTCGCGGCCGTTGAACAGCAACGAGCCCGACGTGGGCCGGTCGAGGGCCCCGAGCAGCTGCAAGAGCGTGCTCTTCCCGGATCCGCTCGGACCCTCGATGGCGAGCATCTCGCCACGCGCGATCCGCAGGTCGATGCCGTCGAGGGCGCGTACCTCTCCGCCGCCCGTGCGATACACGCGCCGGACGTTCTCGAGCTCGTAGAGCGGCCCCGTGGCGTCGGGCTCGGGTGCCGCGCCGGCGTCGGCGTCGGTGACGAGTGCGTCGGTCATCCCAGGTCCCTCAAGGCGACGGCCGGTGCGAGACGCGCCGCCCGCCACCCGCCGACGATGCCTGCGAGCAGGCCGCCGAGGAGGGCGATGAGCACACCGAGCACCAGCGTGGACGGATGGAGCGGAGCGGACAGCGTGACCGTGGTCGTATGGACGGCCGAGGTCGCTTGCCCGAACAAGCCTGAGAGCCGCGAGCCCGCGAGTCCAGGGACGCCGGTGCTCGTGGCGGAGAGCGACGGCGAGAACTGGTGCACACCGACCGCGACGAGCGCGCCGAAGCCCAGGCCGACGAGACCACCGATCAGACCGATCGTGAGGGTCTCGCCGAGGAGCTGGCCGACGACCCTTCGCTTCGACCACCCGATCGCCCGGAGCGTTCCGATCTCACGGACGCGCTTGGCCACCGACGACAGCGTCAGCAGCATCGCGATCACGAAGGCGGCGAGGAGCACGATCACGGCCAGGACACCGCCGAGCCGGTCGGCGAGCTTGCTGGCATCGGCGAGGCTCCCGGTCACCTGGTCGGCGAGCGCCTTCGTGGTGACCACCTCCGCACCCGGCAGGAGGTCCTTGATCTTCGCCGCCACGGCGTCGACCGACTTGGCGTCCTTGGCCTTCACGAGCACCTGGGTCACCCGGTTCTGCTTGCCTGCGAGGTTCTGCAGCACCGGCAGCGGGAAGTAGACGTCCGCAGTGCTGCCGGTCAGCGTCGGGCGCACCAGGCCGACCACGTTGTAGTCGGTGCCGTTGATCGGGATCTTCGAGCCGACGGTCAGCGACTTCTTGTCGGCGTAGGCGACGTTGACGAGGATCTGGTCGGTGGCGTCCTTGGCGAGCCACGAGCCCGACGTGAGCTGGTCCTTGGTGACGAGGCCCGTAGTCGGGTTGGCCGGGTCGACGCCGGCGGCCGTGTAGCTCTCGTTCTTGATGTCGGTCGACGGCGGGTTCACGACCTGCTGGATGGTGCGCAGCGGCGTCGTGAACTGCGCCTGGAACTGCTGGAAGCGTTGCGGGAGGCAGTCCTCGAAGGCGGGGTTCCGCGCCGCCCGGCCGAACCCGCCGCCACCGAACCCGCCGCCACCGCCACCGTCGGCGGGCGGCGTCGACCCGGTGCCCCCGGTGCCCCCGGTGCCCCCGGTCGTGCCGTTCGTGGCGCCACTCTGGTTGTTGCCACCGATCTGGACGCCCTTGGCGGCCAGGCACTGCTGGAACGCCGGGCGCTCGGCGTCGGTCATCGGATCGGGTCGAACGGTCTGGGTGAAGGTCTCGCCGCCCGTCTGGATGCTCGCGACGATCTGGGGCACGGTTCCCGTCTCGTGCTCGGCGAGCTGCACGAGCCCGCCGGTCGCCGAGGTCACGCCCGGCACGCTCTGGATCTGCTTCACCGCGTCGTCGGGGAAGCTCAGCAGCGTCGCCGACAGGAAGAAGTCCCGGGTGAACTGGTCGCCGGGGTTGCCGAGCTTCGCCAGGTCGGTGACGACGTTCTGGTTCTCGCTGAGGAGCGCCTGGGTGTCCTGCTGGTTCAGCCCGCCGTTGCCGCCCCCGCCGCCGTTCCGGAAGAAGCCGCGGCCACCGCCGCCGTTCGCCTGATCGGGAGCGGTGGTCGACGTCGTGGAAGACCCGTCGGTCGGCTGGGCGCCGGCGACGCGGGTGACGAGGATGTCGGTGCCGACCGACTGGAGGGGAGCGAGGACGCTGGCCTGGGCGTCGTGGAGTCCCTGGGAGACACCGATGATCCCGATCACCAGCCCCACACCGAGCGCGAGGCCGAGGGCGGTGAGGATGGTGCGGCCGAGACGCCGGCGGAGCTCCTGCGCGATGTAGCTCAGGTGGAACATCACGCCGGAGCGAACCAGACCTACCTGGGAACGTGCTGAGAGTTGTTCACGGCGCCTCGACCGCGGGTTCGAGCGGCCGCGTGGCGCGCAGCGACAGGGCCACCGCGAGAGCGAGGATCGCCGCGATCACGGAGAGCGACACTGCGATCGGCACCTTCCACAGGTCGGCGACGAGCATCTTGGCGCCGACGAAGAGCAGCACGGCGGCGAGGCCGGTCTTCAGGTGCACGAAGCGGCCCATCATGCCGGCGAGCAGGAAGTAGAGCGCTCGAAGGCCGAGGATGGCGAAGGCGTTCGACGTGAACACGAGGAACGGCTCGTCGGTCACCGCGAAGATCGCCGGGATCGAATCGACCGCGAACACCACGTCGGTCGTCTCGATGGCGACGAGCACCGCGAGCAGAGGCGTCGCCACCCACCGGCCTGCGTCGCGGACGAGCAACCGCTGACCGTGGTACTCGTCGCTCACCGGGAGGATCCGGCGCAGCAGGCGGAGCGCCGGGTTCCTGCCGGGGTCATGCGAGTGGCCCGACGAACGGAGCATCTTGACGCCGGTGACGAGCAGCAGCCCGCCGAACACGTAGATCACCCAGTGGAACGTCTCGAGCAGCGCGCTTCCCGCGGCGATGAACCCGGCGCGCATCACGAGCGCGCCCAGCACTCCCCAGAACAGGACCCGGTGCTGGTACTTGGCGGGCACGGCGAAGTACGAGAACAGCAGGGCGAAGACGAAGACGTTGTCGACCGAGAGGCTCTTCTCGATGAGGTAGCCGGCGAAGTACTCACCGGCGCGGTCGCCGCCGGCGAACCACCACACGCCCAGGCCGAAGGAGATGCCGACCGCGACCCACGCGGCACTGGTGATCGCGGCCTCCCGCATCGACACCTCGTGGGCGTCGCGGTGGAGCACGAAGAGGTCGACCGCGAGCGCGACGGCGATGCCGGCGGCGACGGCGACCCAGGCGATGAGGGGAACGTCCACGAGGGGATTCCTTTCGACTGTCTCGAAATGCGACGGACAGTCGAAGGTCTCGCTCCCGCGTGGCTGGCGGGCGGGGGGCCGGGCAGCGGTGCTGCCGTACTGACGACCTGACCCGGGGGCTACTCCCCTCCGACGAGACGACAGTTTGCAGGATCGACGCGCCCTACAGCAACCTCCGGCCATGACTCAGATCGCGCGCCTCCTCGATGCCAACCAGGCCTACGCCGACGCCCGGGCGAACGTCGCCGATCCGCGGCCCAGCCGGCACCTCGCCGTCGTCACCTGCATGGACGCCCGCATCGACGTGTTCGCCGCCCTCGGCCTGCAGCTCGGCGAATCGCACGTCATCCGCAACGCGGGCGCGCGGGTGACCGACGACGTCCTCCGCAGCCTGTCGATCTCGAGCCACCTGCTCGGCGTCGACACCGTCGTCGTGATGCAGCACACCAAGTGCGGCATGGCCGGGGTGACCGACGAGGAGCTGCAGCGGCGGATCGGCGCGAACGTACCCTTCTACCCGATCGACGACCACGCCGACGCCCTTCGCGACGACATCGACCTGCTCACCTCGACGCCGCACCTGTCGACCGTCAAGGTCGTGGCCGGGCTCCTCTACGACGTGGAGAGCGGGCGCGTCGAGCAGATCGTCCGCCGGGAGCGGTGAGTCGGGCCACGCTCCCCCATCAGCGTCGCGACGCGTCGAGCGCGGCCTGCAGCGAGGCCGCGTAGCCCTCGCTCGTGTAGGTGGCTCCCGACACGATGTCGATCTGCGCGCTCTGCGCGTCGAGCGCCTCCTGCCGCAGCATGGGCGCGGCCTGCTCGCTGATGAAGGCGGAGCGGGCCCGATCGCTCGGGAGCTGCAGTGGGACCACGTCGGTGATCCGCCCGCTCTTGATCACGACCTGCACCTGCACGTCGCCGAACCGGTTGCGCTCGACGCTCCCCGTGAAGGTGCCCGACTTCCCGGGCACCGGCGGGGCGCCGGCGGTCGAGGGCGTGGTCGGCGGGGGCGTGGCCCCGCCGAAGTCGTCGTCGCCGAAGCCGCGGTCGCGCCGGAGCTGGTCGGGCGGCACTGTGGTCGGCACCGTGGGCGCGCTCGCTCCCGTGTCGCCGCCGGCCACGACGGTTCGCGACGGCGCCGGGCCCGACTTGTAGGAGAGCAGGGCGGCGAGCCCGGCGACGGTGCCGCCGGCCGCGGCGAGAGCGCGCTTCACCCCCGGCCCCTAGAACTCGAAGCGCTCGGCATGGATCTGCGCGGACGGGACACCGACGCGGCGGAGCAACGACGTGACGTGGTCGACGAAGCCGCCCGACCCGAAGACGAACGCGTCGTGCTCGGCGACGTCGGGGAGCGAGGCACGCAAGCGGTCTGGTGGCAACGGATCAGGATCGCGCGGGCCGATGACGTACGCGAGGCGCGCCCGCCGGCGGGCGGCCAGTGCATCGAGCTCGTCACGCAGGACGACGTCGTCGTCGGTGCTCGCGCGGTAGATCACCGACACCTCGCCCGCGCGGGCCGACACCGAGTCGAGCATCGCCCGGAGGGGCGCGATGCCGATGCCACCACCGATGAGCAGCACCTTGCGGCGCGTCCGGCGCTGGAGGGTCACGTTGCCGTACGGGCCCTCGGCGATGACGCGCGTCCCGGGATGCAGGGCAGGAAGGCCGCTCGTGAAGTCGCCGTTGGTCCGCACCGTGATGCGCAGCCGCGAGGCGTCGGGACGGGCCGAGAGCGAGAACGGATGGGCCTGCCACCACCTGTCGCGCGTCAGGAAGCGCCAGAGGAAGAACTGGCCCGGCTCGGTGCCGAGGTCGTCGAGGTGGCGGCCGCGGATGGTGATCGACACGACATCGCCCCCTTCGCGCTCGACGGACGCCACCCGCATCCGGTGCCGGCGCGCCGACATCAGCGGGGCGCCGACGCGGTACGCAAGGAGCATCGCCGCCGGCACGAGGTGCAGGGCGACCCAGAACCCGCGCGACAGCGGATGATCGGCGAGCTCCTGCCCGGTGGCGAGCTGATGCGGCAGTGCGAGCACCACGGCCAGGTAGGTGTACAGGTGGAGGAAGTACCAGGTGTGGTACCGCATGCGCGATCGCACGGCGCGCGCCGACACCCCGCCCACCATGAGCAGCAGCGCCAAGGCGACGACGGCCATGAGCATGTCGGGGTATCGGAGCGCGACGGTTCGCGCCTCGGAGACGACGCCGACTCGATCGGTGAGCGCGTAGCCCACCACGCTCGCCGCTGCGTGCGCGGTGAGGAGGGTGACCACGTACTCGCCGGTGCGCCGGTGCCATACCGCCAGTCGATCCATGCCGATGAAGCGGTCGAGCCAGGGCGCCCGGGCGAGCAGCGCCACACCGACGAGCAGCACGTAGGTGCCGAGGAGCCCGGTCAGGCGCCCGATCGCGGTCACATCGTCCGCGAGCCCGTGGAGCGAGCCCGCCGGCGTGTCGCCCCACCACATGGCGACGACCGCCGCTGCGCCGATGGCCACGACGGCCGCAACGCTCCACTCGCGGGTCGACTGCGGGAGGCGTTCGCCGGCGGGCGGGCCGGGCGCGCCGCGGCTCGCCCCGGCGGCGGCTCGTGGCGCGGCGACGCTCACGGCCCCATCACACCGCACGAACCTGTGACGGGGCTGAGA
>DATAKR010000141.1:0-6001 GCA_036261495.1 Acidimicrobiales bacterium
CCGAACAGCTGGAGGCAGCGGTCGACCGCTCGCTTCTGCAGCTCGGTGCACCACCACTTCCCCATCGCCGCGTCCTCCGCCGTGAGCGTCCCGGCGTTGAGCGCCTCGACCGACTTGTCGATGTAGGCCTGCGCGACCTCGACCTCGGTGTCAACCTCGGCCAGCACGAAACGCGTGTTCTGGAAGGAGCCGATGGGCTGGCCGAAGGCGTGGCGGTCCTTGACGTAGGCGAGCGTCCAGTCGAGCGCGGCCCGCGCCGCCGCCACGCCGGCGGCGGCGATCGACAACCGCTCCTGCGGGAGGTTCGCGACGAGCTGGAGGAACCCCTTGCCCTCCTGGCCGAGAAGGTTGGCCGCCGGCACCTGCACGTCGGTGAAGAACAGCTCGGCGGTGTCCTGGGAGTGCAGCCCGAGCTTCTCCAGGTTGCGGCCCCGCTCGAAGCCCGGCATGCCGCGCTCGAGCACGAGCAGCGACATCCCGGCGTGGCGCTGCGACGGATCGGTCTTCACCGCGGTGATCACGAGGTCGGCGTTGATGCCGTTGGTGATGAACGTCTTCGATCCGTTGACGACGTAGGTGTCGCCGTCGCGGATCGCGGTCGTCTTCATCGAGGCCAGGTCGGAGCCGATCGACGGCTCGGTCATGGCGATCGCTGTCACCAATGAACCGTCGACGATGCCCGGCAGCCAGCGGCGACGTTGATCGTCGGTGCAGTAGCGGAGGAAGTAGGGCAGGCAGATGTCGTTGTGCAGCGTGATGCCGAGGCCCGCGCCGCCGAGGCCGGCGGCCTGCACCTCCTCGCCGATGATCAGGTTGTAGCGGAAGTCGTCGACGCCGCCGCCGCCGTACTCCTCCGGGACGGCCATGCCGAGGAACCCGAGCGCGCCCGCCTGCCGGAACAGCTCGCGCGGGACCACGCCGGCCCGCTCCCACTCGAGATGGTGGGGAACGACCTCCTTCTCGAGCCACTTCCGCACGCTGTCGCGGAACTGGTCGTGCTCGTCGTCGAAGAGGTCTCGTTCCACCTGTCGCTCCCGGTCCGGTGACCCGCTGCAGTCACCCGACGGTACGCGCCGGGCGCCAGAACACCGCGAGCAGCGCCAGCGCGCCGCCGGCGCCGGCGACGAGGGCGATCGCGAGACCGGCGACCCCGGGCGGGTCGAACAGACCGAGGGCATGGTCGACCGACCAGTCGCCGCTGCCGGTGACGGCGAGCAGCAACCCGCAGAACGTCAACGTCATCACGTACTCCCACCCCTCGCCGGGACGGAAGATGAAGAAGCCGTTGCCGCGGTGGTTGGTGATCCAGGCGACGAGCATCACGCCGATCACGCCGGCCGCCGCCAACGGAGTGAACGCGCCGACGACGAGCAGCGCGCCGGCGCCGATCTCGGTGAGGCTCGCGAGCCAGGCATGAAGGCGCCCGGGGCGCATCCCGAGGCTCTCGAACCAGCGCCCGGTGCCCGCGATCTTGCCGCCGCGGAACACGTGGTTGATCCCGTGGGCGAGGAACACCGCCCCGACGGCGGAGCGGAACGCGAGCAGGGCCAGGTCGAGCGCGGCCTGGTCGGTCACGCGGTCAAGCGCGCGGCGAGGACCGCGGTGTCGTCGGGCTCGCGCGCGCTGTCGGCGAACCACTCCACGAGCGACGAGCAGAGCGCGTCGGCCCGGAGAGACGCCGCCACCGCGACCTCGGCGGCGTGACCGAGAGCCTCCAGGCTGACGTCGAGCGATTGGTTGCGGCGCTCCACCAGGCCGTCGGTGTAGAGGATCAGCGTCGAGCCCGGGCCGACCACCATGCTCGACTCGTGGTACCGGCCCCCGGCTGCCGCGCCGAGCGGGGGTTGGGGCGGCGTCTCGACCCACGTCAGCGAGCCGTCGGGCGCCACCACGAGCGGGGGCAGGTGACCGGCGTTGCCGAACACGAACGCGCCCGACGCCGGCTCGATGACACCGAGGAAGAGCGTGGCGAGCGGGCAGTCGTCGTCGGTCTGGAGCAGACGGTCGAGGAGCTCGAGCGCCTCGCCCGGCCCCAGTCCCTGGAGCGCGAACCCACGGAGGGCGTTGCGGAGCTGGCCCATCACCGATGCCGCGACGACACCGCGGCCCATCACGTCGCCGATCACCAGGCCGACACGGCCGTCGGGGAAGGGCAGCACGTCGTACCAGTCACCGCCCACGTCGACCCCGGGGCCGCCCGGCCGATAGCGAGCGGCGATCTCGAGCCCCTCGACGCGAGGCAGTCGCTGCGGGAGGAGGCTGCGCTGCAGGGTCTCGGCCACCGACCTCTCCGCCGCGTAGAGGCGGGCGTTGTCGATGGCGAGCGCGGCGCGCCCGGCGAGAACCGGCAGCACCTCGAGGTCGGACCTCTCGGACCCGGATTCCGATACCCCTACCGCGATCGTGCCGACGGCCTCGCCGCGCGCGACGAGCGGCACCACGGTGGCCGCGCGCAGCCCGTCGGGAGCGAGTGATGGGCTGAGGACGGTGCCGACGTCGGCTGGCGACAGCGGACCCACCTGCACGGACGACCCGGTGCGGACGACCTCGGCGACGGCGCTCGGCAGGTCGCCGGCGACCGTGAGCACCGAGGCGCCGAGGAGCGATGCGCCGGCGCGGTGCAGCACGCGGTCGACGGTGCGCACGTGCACCTCGCACACGTCGCCCACATCGGGGACGAGGAGATCGCACAACCTCGCGACGACGTCGTCGAGGTCGAGCGACGACGTGAGCAGCGAGCCGGCGCGCACGACCATCTCCAAGCGTTGCTCGGCCTCGCGCGTCGCCTGATGGAGCCGGGTGTTGTCGATCACGAGCGCGGCACGCGTCGCCAGGTCGCGGGCGAGCGTGACGTCGTCGTCACCGTAATGGCGGCCCGATCCGGTCGAGACCAGGGTGAGCGTGCCGAAGACGGTGTCGCGGGCCGCGAGCGGCACGCAGATGTAGGACTCGAACCCGAGGTCGTGGGCGGCCTGGAGGTGGTCCGGGTCGCGCGCCAGGCGACGCAGGAGGTCGTCCGACACGTCGGCCGCGTACTCGACCTCGCCGGTGGCCACCACCCGCGCCGCGGGGTGGCCACCGTCGAGGGACGGTGGGAACGCGGCGAGGCGTTCGGCTCCGTCGCCGGCGACCGCGGCCCGGCGCATTCCGTCGCCCTCGACGACGTCGATCAGGCACACGTCGGCGAGAGCCGGGACGGCCAGCTCGGCCAGGCGCTCCAGCGTGGCCGCGAAGTCGAGCGCGGAGGCCACCCGGGTCGTGACGTCGAGGATGAACTTCAGCTCGGTGCGGGCGCGCCGCTCGTTCGCGAGTGCCCGTTCACGATCCTCGTCGGCGCGCCGCCGCTCGATGGCGACCGCGGCGATGCGGACGAGCACGTCGATGAGCCCCAGGTCGACGTCGTTGGGCCGGCGGGCCTCCGGGTAGTACATGGCGAAGGTGCCGAGCACCCGCCCGTCGGCCGCCTGGATCGGTGTCGACCAGCACGCCCGGAGACCGGCCCGCAGCGCCACGTCGCGGAAGTCGTCCCACAGGGGGTCGGTCGCGATGTCCTCGACGATCACCTGTTCGCGCCGGTACGCGGCGGTGCCGCACGACCCCACGCTGGGCCCGATCTCCACGCCGTCGATCGCCTCGTTGTAGAAGGCGGGAAGGCTCGGGGCGGCACCGTGGCGCAGGTGGACGCCGTCGTCGTCGAGGAGGAGGACCGAACCGAGGACGCCATCCCTCGACACGCCTTCGATCATGCTCACGAGGGCATCGAGCATCGACGGCAGCGACTCGCCGGCGACGATGCGCTCGAGGACGGGCTTCTGGGTGGCGAGCATGCTGAGCGCCTCGCCCACACCGAACGAGGCGGGCGGGATCGTGTCGGGGGCCGCCTCGGTCACACGCACTCACCTCCTCGCGCCGGCGGGTCGGGACCCGGCGGGACGCGCCGGCGTCCACCCGGTGGCCACAATCCTACGTGACGGTGTTCACGCCGCCCGACGCGGCCGGCGTGGGTAGAGGGTCGGCTCGTGGGAGGGGTCGTGGGAGAGAAGGGTCACGAGGCGGCCGCGCCGCGCCGGCCGTGGTGGCGCGATGCCGTCGTCTACCAGATCTACCCCCGTTCATTCGCGTCGGCGCGGTCGGGCGTCGGCGACCTCGACGGGATCCGCGAGCACCTCGGCCACCTCGCGTGGCTCGGCGTCGACGGCTTCTGGCTCTCACCGATCTACCCGTCGCCGATGGCCGACTTCGGGTACGACGTCAGCGACTACTGCGGCGTCGATCCGGTGTTCGGCGACCTCGGGGACTTCGATCGGCTGCTCGCGGCGTCGCATCGAGTGGACCTCCGCGTGCTCCTCGACTGGGTGCCGAACCACACCAGCGACCGCCACCCGTGGTTCCTCGAGTCGCGGTCGTCGCGCCACAACGACAAGCGCGAGTGGTACGTGTGGCGCGACGGGCGCGACGGGCCCGACGGGCCCGAGCCGAACAACTGGCGGGCGGCCTTCGGCGGACGGGCCTGGACGTGGGACGACCGAACCGGGCAGCGGTACCTGCATCTGTTCCTCCCACAACAGCCCGACCTCAACTGGAACAACCCCGAGGTCGAGCGGGCTCTGCACGACGTGCTCCGGTTCTGGCTCGACCGCGGCGTCGACGGGTTTCGAGCCGATGTCGTGCACCTCATCGGCAAGGACCCGTCGCTGCCCGACCAGCCGGCTGCCCTCGCCGGCGTCGACCTCGTCGGCGTCCACGACGACCCGAGGACGCACGACCTGCTGCGCCGCATCCGCGCCGTGATCGACGACTACCCCGGCGACCGCACCATGGTCGGCGAGGTCAACCTGCCCGGAGCGCGCCGGATCGCCCCCTACTACGGCCGAGGCGACGAGCTCCCGCTCGTGTTCGACTTCGCGCTGCTCAGCGCGCCGTGGGATGCGGCGGCGTGGGCGCGAATCGTGCAGGAGGCCGAGGATGCGTTCACACCCATCGACGCCTGCCCGGTGTGGGCGCTCTCGAACCACGATCAGGTGCGCCAGCGCACGCGCTACGGCGGGTCGGAGGATCGCGCCCGCGTCGCCGCGTTCGTCCTCCTCACGCTTCGCGGCACGGTGTTCCTCTACCAGGGCGAGGAGCTCGGGCTGGAGAACGCCGTCGTGCCGGCCGACGAACGGGTCGATCCGGGTGGGCGCGACGGCTGCCGGGCGCCGCTTCCCTGGACCGCGCAGGCCGGGTACGGGTGGCCGGCGACGCCCTGGCTGCCGTTCCCGCCCGACGCAGGTGCGCGCAACCCGGAGTTGTTGTCCCGCGACCCCGATTCGATCCTCCACCTCTACCGGCGCCTCATCGCGGCGCGGCGGGCCACGCCGGCGCTGCACGGCGGGCGCTGGACGCACGTCGGCGCGCCCGCGGGTGTGCTCGCCTACGACCGCGTCCTCGACGACGACGTCCGGCGCGTCGTCGCCAACTTCTCGGGCGAGCCGTCTCGGTGGAGAGGCGACGGCGCCGGGTGGCTGGTAGAGCTCGACTCGTCGCGTCCATCGATGGTGCCGGGCGCAGCTTGGGACGGCGTCGTTCCGCCCGAGACCGCGGTGCTCCTCCGGCCCGGGTGACCCCCTGTGCCGGCCGTTGACATCACCTGCGACCGGTGTCACGGTTTCGCACCATGGCCCGCCGGGCCGCGGAAGGGGTGGGACCGTGCCGCTGTACATCGACGTGCACAACATCGAGGGCGGGGTGTCGGTCGACGACGTCGCCAACGCGCATCAGGCCGACCTGGCGACGCAGGAGAAGCACGGCGTCGAGTACAAGCGATACTGGGTCGACGAGAAGGCCGGCAAGATCTTCTGCCTCGTCGAGGCTCCCGACGCCGAGGCGGCCAACACGGTCCACCGTGAGGCGCACGGGCTCGTCGCCGACGAGATCTACGAGGTGACCGAGCACTCGTAGGGGGTCGCAGCCGTGCTTTCGGCGAGTTGAGGCGGCTATAGGCGCGCGTACTCGCCGAAAG
>DATAKR010000149.1:0-9688 GCA_036261495.1 Acidimicrobiales bacterium
CGCCGAGGAACGTCGTCAGCGCGACCTCGTCGTCGAGGTGCGGCCGCACGTCGACCTGCAGCACCGTGCGGCGCACGACCCACACGCCCCCGGTGCCCTCGAAGCCCGCGTCGCGGCTGTCGTCGCTCGCCACGTCCTGCAGGTAGCGCGCCAGCGCGTCGAGGCGCAGCCGGCCGTCGATCCCGGCGTCACCGAGGCGGACCCGCCGGCCCCGCGTGACCGTGCGCGCCCGAGGCGCTGGGTCGACGAACTCCGCGGCGCCGTCGCTCACGATCGCGGCTCCCGCCGGTGGTCGACGCTCACGGTGCAGCCGGTCGCGGCCGACTCGTAGGCGGCGAGGACGATCGCGAGTGCCTCCCGCCCGTCGACGTCGGCCCGCGGTGCCGGCGCCTCGCCGAGGCACGCGCGAGCGAAGTCGGCGTAGAGGTTGACCGACGGCGGCGCTTCCACGATCACCGGGTCGCCGCCGTCGGCGGGCACGACACGCGCCTGACCGCGCGTGACGGTGAGCGTGCCACCCGTGCCGAAGACGCTCAGCTGGTGATCCGGCCCGGGCCGGGCGAGCCAGCTGGCGTGGAAGGTGCCGAGCGCCCCCCGCCGGGTGCGGAACGCGACCTGCGCGGCCTCGTCGATGCCGGTCTCGCGGAAGCGGGCGAGGGCGGTGACCTCCTCGACCTCGTCGCCGGTGACGGCCCGCACCAGGTCGGCGACGTGCACGCCCAGGTCGATGAGCGCACCCCCGCCCGACATCTCCCGGTCATAGAACCACGTCGCCCCCGGAGCCCACGCCTGAGGGCCGGCGTGGCCGAAGGCGGCGCGCAACCCGACCACGTCGCCGATGCGCCGGTCGTGGACCACCTGGGCGGCGGCGAGGTAGGGCGCCGCGCCCCGGACGTTGTGCGCGGTCATGAGCACGACCCCCGCTTGGCGCGCCGCGTCGATCATGGCGTCGGCGTCGGCCAGCGTGGTCGCCATGGGCTTCTCGACGAGGATGTGCTTGCCCGCTCGGGCCGCCGCGATCGCCATCTCGGCATGGAGGGAGTTCGGCGCGCAGATGTCGACCGCGTCGACGTCGTCACGAGCGATCACGTCTCGCCAGTCGTCGACGACGGCGCCGCCGCCCCACTGCTCGGCCGCCGACTCGGCCGACGAGCGTGAGCGACTCGTGAACGCGACGACGTCGACGAGGTCGGCGCCGGCCGCCCGGAAGGCGGGAAGGTGGCCGCGGCTCACGATGGCCCCGCAGGTGAGGACGGCCACCCTCAGCGGCCGCGCGCCCGTCACGGGATCAGCGCTCCGCACACCTTGCCGATGGCGGTGACGACGTCGTCGCAGTCGGCCTCGCTGTAGGCCGCGCCGATCGGCACGATGACCGCCCGCCCGGCGAGGTCCTCCGACCGAGGGCACAGCCCGGGGCCGTACTCGACGTCGGTCGGGTGCTCGGCGCAGTGCCACGGTCCGCCCTTCCCCGAGGCCGTGCGCTTCTCCACGATCGACGGGGTCAGGTACACCGGGTTGCCGTTGTAGAGCTGGCCGGCGGGCACCCGCTCGGCCCGCAATGCCCTCACGAAGCGGCGGGCCGTCTCGCGATCGGGGAGGAAGAGGTTGACGCTCGACCCGCCGTCGCCGAGCGGATCGGGCCGCCGGCGGTAGCCGAGACCGCCGATGCCGGCGATGCCGTCGAGCACGTGGCGTTGGTTGCGCCGCTGGGCGTCGAGGAGGTGCGCCAGCCGGCCGAGCTGCACCTCGGCGATGGCGCCGGCGATCTCGGTCATCCGCAGGTTCTCGCCCACGAACGGCGCGTCGACCTCGGCGCCGCGCGAACCGCCTGTGCTCGTCACGAACTGCCCGCCCTGGTCCTGATAGCGGGCCGCCCGCAGCCACAGCTCCTCGTCGTCGCTCACGACGAGGCCGCCCTCGCCGGACGTGACGTTCTTCTCGAGCTGCAGCGAGTAGCACCCGAGGTCGCCGATCGTGCCGAGGGCCCGACCCTTGTAGACGGCGCCCATCGCCTGGGCGGTGTCCTCGATGACGGGCACGCCGCGACGGCGGGCGACCTCCATGATCGGGTCCATGTCGCAGGCGCCGTTGTCGAGGTGGACGGGGATGATCGCCGCCGTGCGCGGCGTGATCTTCGCGTCGACGTCGTCGGGGTCGAGGCCGAGCGTGTGGTCGATCTCGGCGAAGATCGGCACGGCACCGGCCACGACGACGGCGTTGACCGACGCGATGAACGTGAGCGCGGGGAGGATCACCTCGTCGCCGCACCCGACGCCGAGCGCTGCCAGCGCGCAGCGCAGCGCCGCGGTGCCGCTCGACACCGCCACCGCGTGTGCGGCCCCGAGGAACGACTTGGCCGCGGCCTCGAACGAATCGACCTTGTGGCGCAGGTCGGGGCCGTAGTAGCGGAACAGCGAGCGCGACTCGATCACCTCGAGGACGGCATCCCGCTCGGCGTCGCCCAGCAGGGTGACGCCCTTGCCGATCGGGGGGAAGTCGGCGCGCACGGGTGTTCCGCCGTCGATCGCGAGCCGGCCGGCGTCGGAGGGGGTCACGCCGTGCGAGCGTAGCCAGCGCCGTCGCGAGCGCGACCGCTCGCGCGCGGGGGTCGTTACGCTCCCCGCATGCGACCGGTTCGGCTGGTGGTGCAGGGCGACGACTTCGGGATGTGCCACGCGGTGAACGTGGGAACGGTCGCGGCGTTCGTGGACGGCATCCTCACCCAGGCCTCGACGATGGTGCCGTGCCCGTGGTTCGACGAGGCCGCCGCGCTCGCGAGGGAACACCGTCTGCCGCTCGGCATCCATCAGACGCTCACGTGTGAGTGGGACCACCTGCGGTGGCGCCCGCTCACGGCCGGACCGTCGCTCGTCGGCCCCGACGGGACGTTCCACCGGACCGTGGCCGACGCCCGCGACGCGATCGACCGCGACGACGCGATCATCGAGATCGAGGCCCAGACGGAGCGCTTCCTCGCCGCCGGGCTCGACCTCACCTACTACGACGTGCACATGGGGGTGATCGCACCTGAGGCCTACGAGGTCGTCGCCGAGCGCCGGCGGGTCCCGTTCCTCTATCCGGGGATCCCCGCCTCGCTCACGTTCGGGTCGATCCGGATGCTGAGCGAGCGACCGGCGGCGGTGAAGAAGGAGTGGATGCTGCGCTACCTCGAGCGCCGGGCCGCCGAGCCCGGCCTGCACCTGCTCGTGGCGCACTGCGCGGTGGCAGGAGACGAGATCGGATCGATCACCCGCGCCGACTCGGCCGTGTTCCCGTGGGCCGAGGAGTACCGCGTGTCCGATCTCGCCGTGCTCACCGACCCCGAGGTCCGCGCCGCCGTCGACGACCTCGGCATCGAGCTCACCACCGTGCGTGACGCCTTCGCCGTCGCCTGACGGCGCGACGCCGAGTCGCGATCAGCTGGTCTGGTCGACCAGGACGGCGTCGACGGCGTTCTTGCGGACCGACTCGATCCCGTTCATCGCGCTGGCCTTCGACTCGTAGGCCTCGCCGATCGCGATCGTCTCGCCGTTCCCTGCCTTGAGGCGGAAGCGGAACTTCTTGGCATCGTCCTGGTAGAGCTCGAACTTGCCGGCCATGGTGTCTCTCCTCGATCTGGTCTCCTGGCAGTGCACACCACCCGTCCCGGCGGTCGTAGGGGCGAAGGTCACGAACTGCCCTCTCGCTACGCTCACGGAGTGACCGATGTGCTCGCCGGAGCCGCCACCGCGGACATCACCCCCGGCGTCGGGATCGCGATGGGCGGCTACGGGGCCCGGGTCGGCGTGAGCCGGGGGATCCACCACCCGCTGCTCGTGCGCGCCCTGGTGCTGTCCGACGGCGGGGTCGACATCGCCATCGCCGTCTGCGACCTCCTCGGCGTGAGCGCGAGCCTCGCGGCGGCGGCGCGGCGCCTCATCGCCCTGGAGGCCGGCATCCCCGCCGAACGCGTGCTCGTCGCGGCGACCCACACGCACTCCGGGCCGGCCGCGGTGACATCGAGGGACGGCGCCGAATACCTCGCCGTCACCGCCCGCACGATCGCCGGCGCGGTCCTCATGGCCAAGCGGGCGCTCACGCCCGTGACGCTGAAGCTCGGCACCGCCGAGGTCACCACCATCAGCCAGAACCGCCGCGACCCCGCCGGACCCATCGAGCCGACGGCGCGGGTGCTCCTCGCGGCGCCGCCCGCCCCGGCGCCACCGGTGGCGACGCTCGTGAGCTACGCCTGCCACAGCACGGTCTTCGAGCACGACAACCTCGACTACAGCCCCGACTTCCCGGGCGCCATGGCCCGGGCGGTCGAGCGTGAGGTCGGCGGCACCGCGATCTACCTGCAGGGCGCCGCCGGCGACATCAACCCGGTGTGGATGCGGCACGACCCGGCCGAGGTCGAGCGGGTGGGCGGCATCCTCGGGGCCGCCGCCACGCGGGTGGTGCACGAGCTCCGGCCGGCGGGCGAGGGCCAGTGGGGCATCAACCTGAGCTGGTCGGAGGAGGTGCCGGCGCCGGTGGGCGCGGGGGACGCGGTCGTGCTCGACGGCGTGGCGCTGGCCGGCGCGTCACGCGTGCTCGAGCTCGAACGCCGCCCGAGCCGGCCGACCGACGAGATCGACGCCGAGCTGGCCGACCTGAGACGCACGATCGACGCGGCGGCGACCACCGAGGCCCGCCGGCGAGCGGTGGCGCGGCGCAACGAGGTCGCCGTCGAGCGCCAGTTCGCGGCGGGCGCCGACGCCCGCCGACCGACCCAGCGGGTGGAGGTGCAGGCGCTGCGCATCTCGCCGTCGTGCGCCATCGTCGCCCTTCCGGGCGAGTTCTTCGTGGAGATCGGCGCCGGCATCCGCGCCCGCTCGGGCTTCGACCATCTGCTCGTCGCGGGGTACGCCAACGGCATGATCGGCTACGTGCCCACCGAGGAGGCGTTCACGCACGGCGGCTACGAGGTGGGCGGCGCCCGCTTCCCCGCCACCGCGGCCGCCACCATCAGCGACGCCGCGGTCGAGCTGCTCGCGTCACTTCGGTGAAGGGGCCGCGGTGAAAGGCGGCGCCCGGCGCAGCGTCCGGCGCGCGCTCTACGTCCTCGCGTTCCTGCTCGTGCTCGAGTACCTCGTGCTCCCCCAGATCGCGGGCGCCCGCCATGCCCTCCAGGTGCTCGGCCAGGTGCGCCCGGCGTGGCTCGTCGCCGGCGTGGCCCTCGAGGCGCTCGCGGTGGCCTGCTACGCCCAGCTCACGCGATCGCTCATACCCGCGCCATCACGACCCGGGTTCGCGACGGCCTCGCGCATCACGTTGAGCACGCTGGGCGCCAGCCACGTCGTGCCGGGCGGCGCCGCCGTCGGCGCGTCCCTCGGCTACCGGCTGCTCACCTCCGAAGGCGTCTCGGGCCCCGACACCGCCTTCGCGCTCGCGACGCAGGGCCTGGGGTCGGCCGTCGTCCTCAACATGCTCCTGTGGTTCGGCCTCGTGGGGTCGATCCCCGCGCACGGGTTCAACCCGCTCTACGTGACCGCGGCGATCCTCGGCGCGCTGCTCCTCGGCGGCGTCGCCGTCGCGGTGGCGCTCGCGACGCGCGGCGAGGACCGGATGGTCGCGCTGGTGTGCCGCGCCGCCGGCCACCTCCCCTTCCTCGACGGGCCCGCGCTCGGCGAGGCGCTGCGCCGCATCGCCGGCCGGCTGCGCACGCTGCTCGATGACCGGCCGCTGCTGTGGCGCGCGACAGGGTGGGCGGCGGCGAACTGGCTCCTCGACGCGGCGTCGCTCTGGGTGTTCGTCCGCGCCTTCGGTGGCCGTCCCGGTCCCGCGGGCCTCCTCGTGAGCTTCGGCCTCGCGAACGTGCTCGCCGCCATCCCGATCACCCCGGGGGGCCTCGGCGTCGTGGAGGCGACGCTCACCGCCCTGCTCGTCGGGTTCGGCGTCCCGAGAGGCGAGGCGGTGATCGGCGTGGTCACCTACCGGCTGGCGAACTTCTGGCTGCCGATCCCGCTCGGGGCGGCCGCCTACGTGTCGCTCACCGTCGGGCGGCTTCGCGACCAGCGCCGCGCTCGGGAGGCGTTGCGGGTCGCGACGGCGACGGCCGCGGCCGAGGCACCGACGCGGCGCGAGTGGGCGCGGGCCCACGCGATCACGGCGGGCGACCGCCGTTCGTCCACTCCCCCGTCGCGCGTCGACCATGATGACGACCCGACGTGACTCGACGAGCCTCGGCCACCGGCCTCCTCGCCCTCGCGCTCGTGGTCGGCGTGGCGACCACCTCGTGCTCGAAGCACTCGCGCCCGAAGGCCGCGCCGGCGACGACGACCACCGCGAAGCCGCCGCCGACGACGGTGCCGGCGCCGGTCCACTTCACCATCACCGAGACGACGACGGATGGGTCCGACCCTCCGAGCGACGACGTGGTGGCGAAGGTCAACGAGGCGCTCGACCGCTACGTCGCCACGGCCATCGTGGCGCCGCTGTCGTCCGGGCAGCCGGTGGCCGATCTGTCGCCCGCGTTCACCGCGGCCGCGGTCGCGCAGATCGGCGCCGATGCCGACCTCCGCGCCACGGTCCTCGACGAAGGCATGCCGCCGGCATCCCGTGAGATCTCGGCGTCTCGCGCCACGGCCGTGCTCGAAGGCGTCAACGATCCCGGCGGCACCGCCATCGTCGGCGCACGCATCGGCCTGACGATCCACGCCGCCGGACCGGGCCTCGACGTCGACATCGCCCGCGACGGAGAGCTGGTGTTCGTGCCCGACGGCGATGCGTGGAAGATCAACGTCGTCCATCTCCAGACCCAGAGGAACTCGCGATGAGGCTTCGCCGGGTGATCGTCGCGGTCGACGTGCTGCTGGCGGTGGTCGCCGTCGCCATGCTGTCGCTGCGTCCCGTTCCCGCGCACGGCCAGGCGCCGCCGGCGTTCGTGGTGCACAAGGTCGACACCGCCTCCTGGTGGCCCCGCTCGGCCAACGACCCCTACTTCCTGCTCGTCGTCGGCAACGACGGCCGCGCCGGACTCGAGGGGGTGCGCGGCGACGCCATCCACCTCATCGGCGTGAACCCGGGGGCGAAGGCGGCGACGATCCTCAACATCCCGCGCGACACCTGGGTCGACATCCCCGGTCACGGGCGCGAGAAGATCACCAGCTCCTTCGACTTCGGCGGCCTCCCGCTCGAGGTCCAGACCGTGAGCCAGCTCACCGGCGTGCCCATCTCCTTCGCCGTCACCACCAACTTCGACGGGTTCATGGCCCTGGTCGACGCCATGGGCGGGTTCAACATCGAGATCCCGTCCCGGATGTACGACCCGTTCTCCGGCGCCGACTTCCAACCCGGGCCCTTCTGGATGAACGGCACGGCCGCCCTGTCCTTCGCCCGCGACCGGCACCTCGACGGCGGCGACCTCACCCGGACGACCAACCAGGGTTGGCTCCTCCTCTCCGCCCTCCAGCGCGCCGAGGACGTGACCAAGAGCCCGTTCGGCACGCTGAAGCTCTTGTCGCTGATCTCGCGCTACACCCAGCTCGACAACGTCGGGATCCGCGACCTCTACCCACTCGTGAACGGCGCCCTCGAGCTCGACACCGCCAACGTCCGCAACGTCACCATGCCGGCGACGTTGGGGTTCGTCGGGCCCGCGGCGGTGGTGTTCGTGGGCCCCGGCGCCGGCGACCTGTTCGCCGACTTCCGTGACGACGCCGTCTTGCAATCACACTGACGAGTAGGCCTCGAGCGCGTCGGAGAGGCGGGCGACGCGGACGCCCGGTTCGTCGACGACGGCCTCGAGCCAGGGCGGCCGGCCGATGGCGCACACGGTCACCGGCTCGGCCAGCCCCGAGAAGTGCACCGCCTGGCGGACGAAGGCGGTGGCGTAGTCGGGTGGCCGCGGGTCGCGGGTGAGCTCGGCCAGCGCCCACGGATCGGGCGGCGCGACGGCATCGGCGTCGACGCTCTCGACGTGGGGCGAGGTGGGGGTGGACCCACCCCCGATGAGGCCCGGTCCGTCGAGCAGGACGGCCCCGCGCACGTCGGCGGGCCGGCCGCCGGCGATGAGCATGGCGATGTAGGCACCGATGCCGCGGCCGACGATGGTGACCGGGCCGAGGTGCGCGATGGCGGCGTCGACGTCGGCCATCAGCATCTCCGACGTGTACCCGCCGCCGTCGGGCACGGTCGAGTCGCCGTGGCCGGTGAAGTCGAGGGCGTGGACCGCGCCCGGCCAGCCGGCGACCTCCGCCGGCACCTCCGCCGGTGAGCGTTCGCCAAGACCGTGGAGGAGCAGCAGCGCATGGACATCGGCGGCGCGACCGTCGCGGAGCGTGTGCAGCGCGAGGTCGACGCGCCCGTGGCGCAGCATCACCCGCGGCCGCGTCGCGTCGCCGGCCGCGGTCACGACAGGAACTCCAGCACGAGGTCGGCGACCTCGCGGGGGCGTTCGATGTGCACGAAGTGGCCGACACCGTCGAAGGCCACGAGGCGACCGCCGGGCGGCAGGAAGGGCTCGAGCTCCTCGGGCGCGGTGCCCCATCCCATCTCTTCGGGGATGAGCCCCAACATGCCGAGCATCGGCATGCCGAGGCCCGACAGGCGCTCGAGCGACCACGAGTTGCGCCACGGCCCGAACCCGCCCATCCGCAGCATCGGGTCGATCTTCCAGCGCCACCCGTCGGCGTCCTCACGCGCGCCCACGCTCACGAGATAGCGGAGCCAGTCGTGGCTGAGGCGAGGGTTCATGCGAGCCCGCCTTCGGGCGAGGTCGTCGAGCGTGCCCGGCTTGCGGGTCGCGTCGGCGAGCGACCGGCGCCAGTCGAGCCATCCGGCCAGCTCGCTCGCCATCAGCTTCGTGCGCTCGCGGCTCGCGACATCGGGGTGCGGTCGGGGCGACGGCATCCCGTCGATGTTGACGAGCCGGCTGATGCGGTACGGGCAGGCTTCGGCCAGCTGGAGCATCAGGGCCCCGCCCTTCGAGTGGCCGACCACCGGCATCGGGGCCCGGCTCACCGCGTCCATCACCGCGACCGCGTCCCGGACGTCGGCGTCCCAGGAGTAGAGGGCGGCGTGCTGGCTGTCGCCGTGACCCCGATGATCCCATGCGACGACACGCCAGCCGCCGGCGGCGAGGAGCGGCGCGAAGACGTCGAACGTGCCGGCGAAGTCGAACCCGCCGTGGGCGAGCAGGACCGGCGGCGCTGCCTCGTCACCCCACTCGACGACGGACAGGCGCACGCCCGCGGACACGACGGTGCGGAAGCGGTCGGGCCGGCGCGCGCCCGGGTAGGCCACGACGGGCTCGGTGACGACCGTCGGGAGAACGCCGGTGGGGGCCTCGCTCACGGGCGGCGAGGTTACGCCGTGCTCGCGCGCGAACATCAACCGCGTGCACGATGACCTCGCCGGCCTCGCCGCGCTCTCCCATGCGCTGGCCGCCGCGGCGATGGCCGGCGCCGCCGGCGGCGCGCGGGTGACCGAGGTCGCCGACGACGTGATGGCGGCCGCGGGTGGCCGGCGCGACGTCGTCGCCCTCGCCCTGTCGTACGTGCTGCGCGCCGCGCGTGAGCGAGGCGAGGATCTCACCACCGCGATCGACGCAGTGGCGCTCGCCGTGCGCCGTCTCTCGACCTGACGGACTGGCGCGGCGCGTCAGAAGTCGATGGCGCGGCGCATGTCGGCGGTGTGCAGCAGCCCGACGACGTCGTCGGCGTCATCC
>DATAKR010000156.1:0-67001 GCA_036261495.1 Acidimicrobiales bacterium
AGGCTCGCCGGTGATGGCCGCCTGGTCGGCCTCGCTCGCGCCCTCGACGACCCGGCCGTCGGCGGGGATCCGCTCGCCGGGCCGGACGACGACGACGTCGCCCGGAGTGAGGAGGGCCGCATCGACCACCTCCTCGTCACCACCCGCGTGGAGGCGAGACGCCTGCTCGGGTGCGAAGGAGAGCAGGGAGCGGACCGAGTCCTGGGTCCGCTTCGTCGCGAGCGCCTCGAGCGCCCCCGACGTGGCGAAGATCACGATGAGCAGGCCGCCGTCGAAGGGCTGCCCGATGGCCGCGGCCGCCAGCGCCGCCACGATCATCAACAGGTCGACGTCGAGCGTCCGCTGCCGGAGCGCCCGCAAGCCGGCCAGCGCCGGCTCCCACCCTCCGGCGAGATAGCAGACGGCGAAGAGCACGCCGACCGCAGCGCCCCGCGCGCCGAGGGCACGAACGCCCACGGCGAGGGCAAAGGCGGCCAGCGCCGCCGCCGCCCATCGGACCTCCGGGAGGGACACGAATGATCCGGCGCGAGCCGCCCGGGCGGCGATGGTCGCCCGGGAGGGATCGAGGATGCTCGGGGGCGCCGACCTGTCGGCTCGGTGGCTGTCGTCGTGGTGCCCGTCGCGCTCGCACGTGGCGGTGTGGCTCACCGGTGACCCCGGCTCGCGGCGGCCACTCGGTTCAAGGGGTGACCCCTCGTGATGCTGACCCGTCGCCCCGCCAGGTCGGCCGCGGACGGGGGCGTGAAGGCACCCGTCGTCATTGCCCTGCGCTCATGGCGACGACGTTACTGAACGCGCCCGCGCCCCTTTGATCCTGGCGGCGCGCCGAACCGGCGCGCGCGTGAACCGCCCGTTGTGGCACCGGGCGGGAGCATGACGAACCGGTGACCCCATACCGACCGCGGCGTTTCCTCGCAGCCCCGGAGCTGTCCGACGATCAACGCGCTTCGCCGCAGGATCCGCACCGCCGCGGTGCCCATCAACACCGCGGCCGGGAACTCGACCAATGCGGCACTGACGAGAGCCGAGGCCTGCTCCGAGCTGTTCCACGCGAGGCACACGTCGAACCAGGCGTCGCACGCGAGCAGCGTGGCGGTCACTGCGAGACCGAGGAGCGCGACCTGTCGACGCTGCACGACCCACCATCCCGTGGCGGCCAGCCATGCGGCGAGGGCGATGTCGAAGCCAACCCAGACCACGTTCCAGGCGCGCGCGGAGTGCGACGGCGGGAGCGACATCGACAAGTAGCCGATCCAGGGAAGGAGAAGTGCGGCACCGGCGCAGGTGACCACGATCACGAGGAGCCGTTGTGCCGGCGGGCGACGCCCGACCTCCGGCCGGTCGACGAGCTCGTCGAGGAGCCGGGCCACCGATGCGCGCTCCTCCGCCGTCCATCGGTGCACTTCTTCTCGCACGGGCACGCTCATGCCCGTAGTCTCGCTCGACCAGAGGCCTCGGGCAGCCGCCGTCAACAGCTCGGTCGGCGGCCCTTGACGGCGTCGAGTTACTCAACGAGTATTGACTCAATGGTTGTCGAACCGGTGGCCGGAGTCGGGGAGAGGGCGCGGTTGCATGCGGCGCTCGGCGATCCGCACCGGCTCGCCATCGTCGACGCGCTCACCGTCTCGGATGTCGCGCCCTCGGAGCTGTGCGAGATCGTCGGGATCGAGTCGAATCTCCTCGCCCACCACCTCGATGTGCTCGCCGAGGTCGGCCTGTTGGAGCGGTTCGCGTCACACGGCGACGGGCGGCGTCGGTACGTCCGCCTCTGCCGTGAGGTGGTCGCGACCTTGGTGCAGCCGGCGCGTCTCACCGCGGCGAACGTCGTGTTCGTGTGCACCGCCAACTCGGCGCGTTCGCAGCTGGCCGCGGCGATGTGGAACGCGCGGCACCGCGTCCCGGCCGTGAGCGCGGGTACCGCGCCGGCGGAACGCGTCCATCCGCAGGCGCGCCGCGCCGCGGCGCGGCGCGGTCTCGATCTCGGTGGCGCCTCGCCAACGCGTCTCGACGATCTCGAGGTCGAACCGGATCTGGTCGTCACGGTCTGCGACCGCGCCCACGAGCAGCTGCGACGCCGACCGATCCGGTTCCGCCGGCTGGTGCACTGGTCGATCGCGGATCCCGCCGAGCGCGGGACCGCCCGTGCGTTCGACGAGGCAGCCGACGACCTCTCGCGCCGCGTCGAGGAGCTCGCGTCGCTCTTCGACCCCTCGTCCGGCGCGGGCGAGTCTCCGAGATGACCGATCCTCCTGCGAAGGGCCGTATGACGTGACGAGCGACAAGCCTCGAGTGGTGTTCCTGTGCGTCCACAACGCCGGACGATCCCAGATGGCCGCCGGATGGCTGCAGCACCTCGCCGGCGACGAGGTCGACGTCTTCTCCGGGGGTTCCAGCCCCGGAAGTGAGGTGAACCCCGCCGCGGTCGCGTCGATGGCCGAGGTCGGCATCGACATCGCCGGCGCGCGCCCGAAGGCATGGACCGAAGAGGTGCTGCGCGCGGCCGACGTGATCATCACGATGGGCTGCGGCGACGCCTGCCCGATCTTCCCGGGCACGCGATACGAGGACTGGGCGGTGGCCGACCCCGCCGGTCTCCCGCTCGAGCAGGTCCGTCCCATCCGCGACGAGATCGGCGATCGCGTCCGCCGCCTCGTCGCCGACCTCGGGCTCATGCCCCGAGCGTGACCGACCGTCCCACGCTCGGCCGGCGGTTGTTCGCCGAGTTCCTCGGCACCGCGCTCCTCCTTGCGGCCGTCGTCGGCTCGGGGATCGCCGCCCAGCGCCTCTCACCCGGCGACGCCGGACTGCAGCTGTTCGAGAACGCGGCGGCCACGGCCGCCGCGCTCGCGGCGATCATCTTCGCGCTCGGCCCGGTGTCGGGGGCCCACCTCAACCCGGTGGTCACGCTCGCCGACCGCGCCTTCGGCGGTCTCGACGCCCGCAGCGCGTTCGGGTACCTCGCCGCCCAGGTGACCGGGGCCGTCAGCGGGGTCGTCCTCGCCAACCTCATGTTCGGCCTCGACGCCGTGCAGTGGTCCACCCACGTCCGCAGCGGCGGCGGGCTCTGGCTGGCAGAGGGCGTGGCCACCTTCGGCCTCTTGCTCGTGATCTTCGGTGTGGTGCGGTCGGGGCGAACCGAAGCCGCGCCGTTCGCGGTCGCGGGCTACATCGCCGGCGCCTACTTCTTCACGGCGTCGACGAGCTTCGCCAACCCTGCGGTGACGATCGCCCGCATCTTCAGCGACACCTTCGCGGGCATCAAACCGTCCTCCGCTCCGGGCTTCGTGATCGCCCAGATCGCCGGCGCCGCCGTTGCGGTCGTGGCCGTGCGGATCCTGTATCCCGGGATCGAGCGCGAAGCCCGAGACGTCGTCGTTCCCCACGACGGCGACGACGCGTCGTAATCCGCATCGCACGCCGCGCCCGGACGCATCGCGACGCTGCCAGCTCTTGACGCGCGACGGTTGATGAGTACATTTAGCGCTACAACTTCTCTCGCCGAATTGAGGCCGTGTGTCACCGAGGCGTTACCGGATGACGGCCCGTGCGGCCGCCGTGGCCGAGACCCGGGAAGGGATCGTCGCCGCCGCCCGAGCCGCGCACGCAGAGCGTGGAGTGCTGGCCACCAGCTGGGACGACATCGCTGCTCGCGCCGGAGTGTCGACCGCCACGGTGTACCGGCACTTCCCCTCGCTGCGAGAGCTGATCCCCGCCTGCGCCCGTTCGGTGTTCGACGTCATCCAGCCGCCCACCGTGGAGGAGGCCAGTGCCACGTTCGCGGTGCTCGACCGTGCGACCGACCGCCTCGAGCGGCTGGTGCGTGACTCATGCCATTGCTACGCGGAAGGTCGCGACTGGCTGCATGCGGCCCACCGCGAGCGCGACTTCGTGCCGGAGCTGTCCGATGCGCTCGATGTGATCGAAGGGACGCTCGCCGTGCTGGTCACCGCGGCCGCGGGCCGGCGTCTGCCCAAGCTCGACCACCGCACCCTCTTCGTGCTGTGCGACTTCCCGTTCTGGTGGTCGCTGCACAACGCCGGACTGTCGCCGCGCGCCGTCGAGGAGACCGTCGTGCGGCTCGTCCACACCGAAGCGGCCCGCGTGGGCCTCGACTGAACAGGAGCCTTCGATGAGAACGTCCACCCGCCTCGTGATCGCCTTCGACGACGTCGGCGACGGCGAGCCTGCCCTGGTGTGCCTGCCGGGGTGGTGCTCGAACCGCACGGTGTTCCGGCCGATGCTCCCGCGGCTCGCCCGCGGCCACCGCACCGTTGCCCTCGACTGGCGCGACCACGGTGGCTCCGAACGCCCGGCGGCCGACTACACCACCGACGACCTCGTCGACGACGCCATCGCCGTCCTCGACGAGTCGGGGGTGGGTCGCGCCGTCCCGGTGGCGCTGTCCCACGCCGGCTGGGCCGCCATCGAGATGCGCCGCCGCCTCGGCCCGGAACGGGTGCCGGGCATGGTGCTGCTCGACTGGATGGTGCTCGGCCCACCGCCGCCGTTCGTCGCCGCGCTCGCCGCCCTCCAGGACCCACGACGGTGGGAGTCAACGCGAGCCGAGCTCTTCAGAATGTGGAGTACAGGGACCGACCTGCCGGCACTCGACGCGCACATCGGTGAGATGGCCGAGTACGGCTTCGACACGTGGGCCCGCGCCGGCCGCGAGATCGCCGCCCGGTTCGAGTCGGCGGGCTCGCCGGTGGCTGCGCTGGAGCGCATCGATCCGCCGTGCCCGACGCTGCACGTCTACGCCCAGCCCGCCGATGACGCACTCCTCGCCGCCCAGGTCGCGTACGCCGGCGTGCATCCGTGGTTCGCGGTGCACCGCCTCGACGCCAAGAGCCACTTCCCGATGTTCGAGGTGCCCGACGACCTCAGCGAAGTCATCGAGGCGTTCGTTGCCGCGCTGCCGGCGGCGTCAGCTCGTTAGGGTGAGCGATGGCAGACCGGACGGTGCAGGACACCTTGCGGCACTACGTCGTGGACGTGCTCGGCGTCGAGACTGATCTCGCCACGGCATTGAAGTCGCAGCGAGATGCGATGCGTGCGTTTCCCGAGGTCGCCGATGCCATCGAGCGCTGCTACGCGATGGTCGAGCGGCACGGCGCCGCCCTCCGGTCGTACTTGGAGGGCGCGGGCGGAGCTGTCGAGGTGCCGCCGAGCATGGGTCGGGTGCTCGACGACGGGGCACCGCGCTCGCCTCGAGCGGTGTCCGACGTCCTGCGCGCCGACCACATGGCGTTCACCTACGCCGCGACTGGCTATGCCCAGCTGTTCGAGGTGGCGCTGCGGCTGTACGACCCGGCCTTGCGCGTGCTCGCTCCCGCGCACCTGCAGGCGCACGCCGAGGCGGCCCACACGATCGGCGAGCTCCTCATCAGCACCGTCGCCGCCGAGCTCGCGGCCTCGGGGCTGGAGTGCCGCTGCGTGTGTCCGATGTGCAGCATGGGCATCTGCGGGTGCGTCTCGGTCGGTGGCGCGGCGCTCGGCGCGGTGTGGCACGACGACAAGGCAGCGGGCGCGGGTGCCGCACCGGGGTTTCCTCTACCGCCACCGCGTTCAGGAAGCGCGCTCGCGCTCGCCGGCATCCGGGGAGGTGCCCGTCTGCTCGAAGTGGACGGCCGGCGGGTCACGTCGATCGGCGAGATCCAGGCCGCCATCCGCTCGCACCCGATCGGGGGCGACGTCCGGCTCCTCATCGAGACGGGCTCGAGCGCGACACGCGAGATCCACGCGACGCACGTCGGCGACTATCCGCCGGGGTAGTGCACTCGGGTGCCCATCCAGTCGCGAGGCTACGGCAGCACCGGTGACGGGCCCGGGCCGCGGCGGGAGACGAGCTTGCGGTGCACTCGGTCAGGCAACACGGGCCGGGGCGCCGGCGAGCTGAACCCTCTGGCGATCAACCAGGCGGCGAGCACCATCTCCTGCACGCCGATGGGCAGGTTGAACGCGACCTGGACCCCCGACAGCGTGCCCACGACTTGGAACAGCACGAGCAGCCCGGCGACCAGACCGAGCGCCGTCCCCGCGAGGCCCCACGCCGACAACCATCGCGGGATGAGTCGCGAGCGGTAGAAGACCAGGTAGTACGCGGTCGCTCCCGTGTAGAAGGCGAGGACTCCCACGACGCCGGCGGCGTCGCGCAGGCTGCGCAGGAGCTCGGCCGACGCCTGCAGCGACGAGGAGGCGGTCGCGGCGGCCGCGACCTGCTCGGACAGCGCGACGAGCACCAGCGTGCCGGTGGCGGACAGCGCGTAGAACACGCCCTCGATCAGCCGGAACGCGACCGCACCGAGCGCCGTTCCGGCCGAGTGCTCCTTGAGCACCGGATAGAAGGTGATGGCGATCGCCGCGCTCGAGAAGGCCGCCACGAGCTGGAACAGGGCCGCCGCGAGCAGCCGGTCCTGGTGCAACGACACGTCGGTCAGGAAGCCGGGCCCGTCGAGAGCCGATCCGAGCAGACCGGTGGCGGTGAGGCTCGCCCCCGTGGCGATGATGAAGAGAACGCCGGCCGCCGTGGCTCGAACATCGCGTGATCTCATGACCGCCTCCAGCCGAGGAATCCGGCCGCAACTCGCTGCTCCACCTCGCTCTCCAAGGTTGCGAGTGCGCGAATCGTCGAGCCAGAGGCGAACGTCACGGGCCCTGGTACCGATGGCTCACCGGGAGCGGCGGAGGTCGATCGGCGGTAGCGATGCGGACAGGGCGACGCGTACCAGGGCGAGTCGAGACCATGATGGTCTCATCGGTCGAGAGGAGCACATCGTGAGTGACCGCGAACTCGGAAGTCCACCCGAACCGGACGTTCGCGACGTCCCCGCCGAGCACCGCTTCGTCGTCGCCTATGACGGGGCGGTCGCCCAGCTCGTCTACCGGCTGGCCCCCGAGCAGCTCGTCCTCGTGCACACCGAGGTGCCCGACGAGCTCGGGGGTCGCGGCATCGGTGGCCGGCTCGTGCGGGCCGCGGCCGACCGAGCCGCCGCCGATCATCTGACCGTGGTGCCGTGGTGCCCCTTCGCCCGTCGCTGGCTCCGCGACCATCCCGATGTGGCCTCGTCGATTGCGATCGACTGGGACTCGGCGCCGCCCGAGCAGGAGAGCGAGACCGCCGATGGCTGATCGCCACACCCGCCCCCAAGGCTCGAGGTCGACGAGCTGGATCCGCCGGGTGGGCCGGATGCTCCTCGCGTCGCAGTTCGTGTACGGCGGCTACAAGGCGGCCAAGGACCCCGGCCGGCGGCCCCACGCGCTCGAGAAGGCCGGGGTGCCCGGTGGCGCCGATCTGGTCCGCTTCAACGGCGCCGCGATGGCGGCGGGTGGGATCGCCTTGGGCCTCGGAATCTTCCCGAGGCTGGCGGCGGCCGGCTTGTTCGCCAGCCTGGTGCCGACCACGCTCGTCGGCCACCCGTTCTGGCGTGAGGAGGAGCCGGCGGCACGGCAGGCGCAGACCGTGCAGTTCTTGAAGAACGCCTCGATGCTCGGCGGCCTGCTGCTCGAGCTGGGCTCCCGACGCGGCGAGCAGCCGGGTGCCCGCCGCGCTGCCCAGCCGGAGATCGGCGGAGGGGGATGAGCGGGCCGGTGACCGTCACCGATGCCGAGGCCGAGGCTGAGTGCTCCGCGCCGGAGGTCGAGGCGATCGAGATCACCGAGAGCCGCGAGAGCCGCGTCGGCGCGTTCCGCGTACGCCGGGCGCTTCCGCGCCGAGGTCGGCGGACCGTCGGCGCGTGGTGCTTCGTCGATCACATGGGCCCGGCCGCGATCACCGAGGACCGCGGGCTCGACGTCGCGCCGCATCCGCACATCGGGCTGCAGACGGTGACCTGGTTGTTCGAGGGTGAGGCGGTCCATCGCGACTCCCTCGGGACGGAGCAGGTCATCACACCGGGCGAGCTCAACCTGATGACCGCCGGCCACGGCGTGGCCCACTCCGAGGAGGGCACCGGCCGCTATCGCGGTGAGCTCCACGGCGTGCAGCTCTGGGTCGCCCAGCCGTCCGCGACTCGCGACGGGCCCGCCGCGTTCGAGCACCATGCCGAGCTTCCGAAGCTCGACTTCGAGGCTGCCGTCGCCACCGTGCTCGTGGGTGAGCTCGACGGCCTGGCATCGCCGGCCCGGCACGACACCGACCACGTCGGCGTCGACCTCGAGCTCCGGTCGGGAACGACCACGGTGCCGCTCCGCGCCGACTTCGAGTACGCCGTGGTCGTGTTCACCGGTGGGGTGACGCTCGGGCGTCGCACGATCGATCCCGGCCGGCTCGCCTATCTCGGCCTCGGCCGCGAGGAGATCGCCCTGTCGGTGGCTGGCCGATCGCGGGCGCTCCTCTTCGGCGGCGTCCCGTTCGACGAGCCGGTGCTGATGTGGTGGAACTACGTCGCCCGGGATCGAGAGGAGATCGTGAAGGCGCACGCCGAGTGGTCGGCCGGCGGTGAACGGTTCGGGCGCGTCGATTCGGTGCTCCCGCGGATCGAGGTCGCGCCGCCGCCATGGGCACGCTGACTCCCGCCGGGTTCTTCGGGCACGGCAGCCCGATGAACACCCTCGACCACAACCGCTACACCGACACGTGGCGGTCCTTCGGTGACGCCGTTGGGCGACCACGAGCCGTGCTGGTCGTGTCGGCGCACTGGTACACGAACGCGACGGCCGTGACGGCGATGGCCCGCCCGCGCACCATCCACGACTTCTACGGGTTCCCCGACGAGCTGTTCGCCTTCGACTACCCGGCGCCGGGTGCGCCCGATGTCGCGGAGATGGTCGCCGAGGTGGTCAAGCCGCGATGGGTTGGCCTCGACCTCGACAGCTGGGGGATCGATCACGGCACCTGGTCGGTGCTCGCTCACATGTTCCCCGCGGCCGACGTCCCCGTCGTGCAGCTCTCGATCAACGCCCTCGAACCGCTCGAGTACCACCTCGACCTCGGGACCCGATTGGCCACTCTCCGGGAGCAGGGCGTGCTGATCCTCGGCAGCGGGAACGTCGTGCACAACCTGCGGAGGATCGACTGGGGCAATCCTCAGGGCGGGTTCGACTGGGCGCGGAGATTCGACGAAGCCGCACGCCGGCTGATGCGGGAGGCGCCGGGCGACATCCTCGAGCTCGTGGGCCACGCCGACTACGAGCGCGCCGTGCCGACGCCCGACCACTTCATCCCGCTCCTCTACGTCGCGGCGATCGCCGCGGCCACGAACACCACGCCGGAGGTGCCGGTCGACGGCTACACCTACGGGTCGCTGTCGATGACCTGCTTCACGATCGGCGCCGACTGCCCACGCGGCACCGGTGACGACGGGTCGACGGCGCTGCCGTCACCCGACGTCGTCCCGCCGGAGCAGGCCAACATCTGACCGTCGGGACCGCGGCTCGACCAGTGCCGTGCGGAGGCCGCGGAGCTGGGCCTCGGTCACCCCGATCGAGGCGAGGTATCCGATCACCGACCCGTGGCGGGCGCGGACCTCGTCGAGGAAGCCGTGCATGGCCTCCCGAGGGCACTCGAGGAACGCGCTCGGTTGCTTCGCCATGGTGTCGGCGGCCTCCGGGCGGTGGGTCGTGATCCAGTCGACGAGGCGCTGCATCGCCGCCGCGCTGCACTGGTAGTCGTCGGCGATCACGTCGTCGGACGCGCCGAGGGCACTCAGCACGAGAGCGGCGACGACGCCCGTGCGGTCCTTCCCTGCGGAGCAGTGGAAGGCGAGCGGCCGGCAGCGTTGGCTGCCGACCAGATCGAACACGCCGCTGATCGCGGCGGCGCCCTCGGTGAGCATCTCGACGTATCGCGCCACGAGGAACTCGACGGCGTCGCTCGCGTCGTCGACCTCACCGCTCCAGATGGTGCGCAACACCGGGAGGTGGACGACGGTGATGTCGTCGGCGGTGAGCCGGCCGGCATCGCCGAGCTCTTGATGGGTGCGGAGATCGACGACGGTGCGGATGCCGACGGCGCGCAGCCGTGCGACGTCGTCTTCGGGAAGGCGGTGCAGCCCGTCGGCGCGGTAGAGCGCACCGCGGCGCACGACACCGTCGCGGGTCGGAAGCCCACCGAGATCGCGCACGTTGAAGGCCGCACTGAACGGGATGGTGCGCTGGGCGAGGGAGGTCATCCCGTCGTTCAACACTGCCGGCTCCGCTCCGCGTTCCCGATGGTCGCGAGCTCGTCGTTCGCCACGCCCTCACCTCTCTCTCGGCCGGACCGAGGGTCCCACGCCCGCCTTATCGGGAGGTAGCCGTTGCGTGAGGTGTGGATGAACGCCAGTCGCCGAAGAGGGGTGGCCCGACGGCGTCGGCGTGGGCTTCGACCCGGCGTCGCTCGCCGGGAGCTTCGCCAGCACTAGACAGGGCATCGCAGACGAGGCGAGGGGAGGTGAGCGATGTGAGCGAGGTTCCTCACGACGGCGGCGGCCCACGGGGCGCCGCCCGATGGTCGAGCGCGGCACGACCGGACGTGCTCGCCGCCATTGCGGCCGGGGGCGCGCTGGGCGCGCCGGCGCGGTACGAGGTCGCGCAGGTGATCCACGTCGCCACCGGCACCTTCCCGTGGGCGACGTTCTGGACGAACGTCTCGGGCAGCTTCGCCCTCGGGTTCATCGTCATCCTGGTGATCGAACGGTTCCCACCGACCCGGTACCTGCGCCCGTTCTTCGCCACCGGCTTCCTGGGCGCGTTCACCACGTTCTCGACGTTCGCGGTGGAAGCCGACCTGTTGATCAAGGACGGCCATGCCGCGATCGGAGTCGCCTACGCGATCGGGAGCCTGGCCGCCGGGTTCGCGGCGGTGTGGGCCGGAATCGTGGCGGCGCGCCTGATCCCGTTGCCCGACGCCGGGCGCCACCGGTCGAGAGAGGGAAGGCGATGAAGCTCGAAGGGCACCAGAAGCGGCTCACCATCTTCATCGGCGAGTCCGATCACCACGGCCACACGCCGCTCGCCACCGAGATCGTGCAGCGCGCCCACGCCGCGGGCACCGCCGGTGTGAGCGTGTTCCGCGGCGTGGAGGGCTACGGCGCCTCCAACCACATCCACACCACTCGGATCCTGTCGCTGTCGGACGACCTCCCGATGGCCGTGGTGATCGTCGACTCCGAGGAGGCCATCCAGGCCTTCCTGCCGACCCTCGACGAGCTGATCACCGAAGGCCTCGTGATCCTCGACGACGTCGAAGTCGTGAAGTACGTCGGCCGAGCCGGCAACGGTCCGGGGAAGTGACGCCGGCGATCTTCGCCGGGCTCGTCGTCGCCGGCGCGGTGGGCGCACCGACCCGCTATCTCCTCGACGGCTTCGTCCAGAACCGCACCGCCGGCGCCTTGCCGTGGGGCACGTTCGTGATCAACGTGAGTGGGTCCCTGCTGCTCGGACTGGTCACGGGCGCAGGCCTCTACCACGCCTTCCCGTCGACGCCGAGGGTCTGGTTGGGCACCGGCTTCTGTGGCGCCTACACCACGTTCTCGACGTTCACGTTCGAGACCGTCCGGCTGCTCGAGGAGGGCGCCGTCACCGACGCCTTCTTCAACGCCGGCGCCAGCCTGATCGCCGGCACCGCGGCCGCCGCGGCCGGCCTCGCGCTGGCCGCCGCGCTCTGACGATCCGGCGCGTCTCAGCGGCGGTCGTCGGCGGCGGCCCGGATCTCCGCGTCGAGGTCGAGCGGCATGCGGTCGGGCGTCCGGTCGGCCCACTCGCCCCAACGCTCGCGCGGCAACATCCACAGCACCTCGACGTTGTTGCCGTCGGGATCCCACCCGTACACCGACTTGGTCGCGCCGTGGTCGAACTCGCGGTCGAGGATGCCGTCGGCGGCGAACCGCTGCCGCACCTCGGCCAGGTGCTCGGGCGAGTCGACCTCGAGCGCGAAGTGGAACAACCCGAGGGCGCCGTCCGGTCGCGCTGGCGCGTCAGCCTCGGCCTGCAGCAGCGCGAGGTCGTGGTTGTTGTTGGAGCCCGGCGCCCGTAGGAACGCCATCGCTCGCCCGTACCGTGCGAATGCCTCGGTGAACCCGAAGTAGCCGCAGTAGAACGCCACCGACCGGTCGAGGTCGCGAACCTTCAGGACGACGTGGTTGACGCGCCGGACCGGCGCAGCGATCTCCATCGACACGGCCCCTCCTGGTCTCGCCCGATCTACAGCCGTACCGTAATCTTACAGTGAGACTGTAAGAGAGCGCCGGGCGGCAGTGAATACCGTGGCAATGATGACCGGAGGAGTGCAGCGACGGTGACGCGCCCGGCGCGCGAGCGCAGGACGCGGCGCAGCGAGGAGACCCGAGCGCGCGTCATCGGGGCCGCCGGCCGCCTCTTCGTCGAGCGGGGATATGCCGCGACCACCATCGAGGCCATCGCCGACGCCGCCGACGTGTCGGTCGAGACGGTCTACGTGCGGTTCCGCAACAAGCGGAACCTGCTCGATGCCTATCTCGACGTGGCCATCGTCGGCGACACGGCCGCCGTCCCCCTGCTCGAGCGGCCGGAGGTCGTGGCCGTCAGCGAAGAGCCTGACCCCCGGCGTCGGGCCGAGCTGCTCGCCGGCGTCATGGCGGGGGTGCTCGAGCGGACCGCGCCGGTGCAGCGGGTCATCGCCGGCGCGGCCGCCGTCGATCCCGGCCTCGACGACCTGCTGGCGCAGGACGATCGCCGTCGCCGGGTCACCCACACCGCGTTCGTCGACCTCCTGCGCGGCGCCGCCGGTCTCCGGGACGGCATCACCCGGAAGGACGCGGTCGACACGCTCTCCGCGCTCGCGAACCCGGACACCTACCGGTACCTGTCGACTCGTCGCCGGTTCTCGCGCTCCCGGTACGAACGGTGGCTCGCCGACGCCATCGTGCAGCTCCTGCTACCTGCAGCGCCGGCGGATCGTCAGCCGCGTGGCGAGACGCGCCGGCGGGCCATTCGCCCGAACGCCACGCGGTGCACGGGAACGAGCAGCTTCCAGTAGAGGAACCCGGGAACGCCGGCGGGGCGGAAGGCGGCCACCTGGAGGAGCCGGTCCGGGCCGGCGCGGTAGCCCAGCCACGCGTCGCCCGGGAACCAGCCGTCACTGCGGAGCACGAGGACGCCGGGCTCCACGCGAGCAACCCTCCACCAGTCGACCGACGCGCCCGCCGCGACGACGGCGGCGCGCCGGCGGCGCAGGTGCTCGCCGACGAGGCGACCGAGGGCCACCCGAAGAACCCAGCCGGCGGCGGCGCCGTACCAGCCGAAGCTGCCCCCGATCCGGGCGAGGTCGCGGCCGACGGCGTCAGCGCGATCACCGGGGATCGCGAGCGCTTCCGTCACCGTGTACACGCCGTCGGCCAGACCGTCGTGGCGGTCGAACAGCGTGGCGGTCACCGCCAGATCCTGGTCGTCGAGCGCCGATCGCAGCGCGTCCCGGACCGACATCGGGGTCACCGTGAACGCCCGGCGACTCGGATCCGGGTCGGTCACCACCACCTCGGTGACGAGGCTCTCGATGAGCGCGTGGCTGACGGCCTGATCGACCGGTGTGACGAGATCCACCCAGTACGACGACAGGCGGGGCGTGAGCCACGGGATGTCGACGATCCGGCGCCGGTGCAGCCCGCGCACCCGGGCGTACTCGAGGATCATCTCCTCATAGGTCGTCACGTCGGCGCCGCCGACCTCGTAGATGCCGGGCTCGACGTCGACCGACTGCTCGAGATAGGCGAGGAGGTCTGCGAGGGCGATCGGCTGGATGCGGGTGCGGACCCAGCGGGGGCACACCATGAATGGCAGCCGCTCCGTCAGGTACCGCAGCATCTCGAAGGAGATGCCGCCGGCGCCGAACACGACGGCAGCGCGCAGCTCGACCACCGGGAGACCCGAGCCGCGCAGCGCGGCGCCGACTTCGTGCCGGCTGGCGAGGTGGGCCGACGACGGTGCCTCGCCCAGGCCGCCGACGTAGACGAGGCGGCGAGCGCCGGCCGTCGCCGCGGCGCGCCCGAACGTCTCCGCCAGCCGCCGATCGAGCTCCCGGAACGACGGCCCCGTGGCCAACGAGTGCACCAGGTAGTAGGCCATGTCGACGCCGGCGAGCGCGGCGGTGGCGGCCGCCTCGTCGCTCACGTCGACGGCGACCGCGGTCGCGCCCGGCGGCACGGCCACCGTCGACCGGGAGAGGGCCACCACCTCGTGCCCCGCCGCGGCCAACCTCGCGGTCAGCGCTCGTCCGACGAACCCCGAGGCACCGGCGATGGCGATTCTCACGCCACCCACGCGATCACGCCGGCGACCGCGCCGTCACGCGCTCGATCGTGCCCGCGCGTCGCCGGGGTCGTCGCCCCACGAGCACGTGGTGGGTGTAGCGCCGCGCCCGCCGCGCGACGTGGTGCTCGTGGCGCTGCTCCTCGGTGCGGGTCGGCCGGCGCGGGTGCGGTTCGTTGGCGTAGAAGCGGGTCTTCGCGATCTCCACGAGGACGAGGTACGCAGCGATCATGCCGACGAGGATGAGGAAGAAGGCCGCGGGCAGAGCTGCCAGTCCGAGGAAGCGCGCCAGCGGAGTGAACGGAAGGGCGGCGCCGATGAGAGCGCACCCGATCGGGGTGATGATCATCGCGGGGCTCGGCCGGCTCCGGATGAACGGGACCCGGCGGGTGCGGATCAGGTAGACGACGAGCGTCTGGGTGGCGAGCGACTCGACGAACCATCCGCTGCGGAACTCGTCATGCGACGCGTGCAGGATCCCGAGCATCACGAAGAACGTCGCGAAGTCGAAGATCGAGCTCACCGGTCCGAACAGGCTCATGAACCGGCGGACGAACGCGATGTCCCACGAGGCCGGCCGGGCGAGGACCTCGGGGTCGATCCGGTCGGTGGGGATGGCGAGCTGACCGGCGTCGTAGAGCAGGTTGTTGAGCAGGATCTGCGAGGGCAGCATCGGGAGGAAGGTCAGGAACAGAGACGCCCCGGCCGCGCTGAACATGTTGCCGAAGTTCGACGACGTCGCCATGAGGACGTACTTGAGCGTGTTGGCGAAGATGCGCCGGCCCTCCATCACACCGTCGGCGAGCACGCCGAGGTCCTTGTCGAGCAGCACGATGTCGGCCGCGTCCTTGGCGATGTCGGCCGCCGAGTCGACCGAGATCCCGACGTCGGCGGCGTGGAGGGCGACCGCATCGTTCACCCCGTCGCCGAGGAACGCGACGTCGGCGCCGGCCCGTCGCGCGATCGAGATGATGCGCGACTTCTGATCGGGGCTCGTCCGGGCGAACACGGTCGTGGCGGGGATGGCGATGGCGAGGGCGTCGTCGTCGAGCCGGTCGAGGTCGGCTCCCGTCATGATCCCCGCGACCTCGAGGCCGATGTCGCGGCAGACCTTGGCCGCGACGGTGCCGTTGTCGCCGGTGATGATCTTCACCGCGACGCCCAGCCGGGCCAGCTTGGTGATCGACGTCCCGGCATCGGCCTTGGGCCGGTCGACGAAGGTGAGGAAGCCGACGAGGTGCAGGTCGCGCTCATCGGCGGGCGACGGCTCGGTGATGCCGGTGCCGTCGCGGGTGGCGACGGCGACGACCCGGGCGCCATCGGCGAAGAGCTGGTCGAGCGTGGCGGCGGCGACCGGCTCGGGGGCGTCGCAGAGCGCGAGAACCCGCTCGGGAGCACCCTTGGTCACGAGCAGCGTGTTGCCCTCGGGGGTGCGGGCGAGCACGGAGGCGAGCTGGCGGTCGTGGTCGAACGGGACCAGACCGAGGCGCTCGTAGCTCCGCGGGGCTCCGGCATCCAGGCCGGCTCCGGCGGCGCCGGCCCAGAGCGCACCGTCGAGCGCGTTGCCGCCGAAGGGGCCGGACGGCGTCATCGTCGCCTCGTTGCACACCAGCCCGAGGATCAAGGGGGCGACGGCCGGTGCGCCGGCGGGGTCGAGGGCGCGGTCGAAGGTGATCGTTCCTTCGGTCAGGGTCCCGGTCTTGTCGGTGAAGAGGACTTCGATGTTGCCGAGGTCCTCGATGGTGACCAGCCGTTTGACGAGCACCCGGCGTCGGGCGAGCTGCCGTGATCCCGACGAGAGGCTCACGCTGACGATGGCGGGAAGCAGCTGGGGTGTGATCCCGATCGCGATGGCGAGCGAGAAGAGCAGCGCCTCGAGGAGCGGTCGCGAGAAGGCGACGTTGATCACGAAGATCGAGACCGTGAGCACCGCGGCCACCCGCACCAGCAGCCGCGAGAAGCCGCGCAGCCCGACCTGGAAGGCCGTCTCCGCGGGGCGGGCCACGAGCCCGACGGCGATCTTGCCGAACGCGGTCGACGATCCCGTGGCGACGACGACCGCCCGCGCCGAGCCCTGCCCCACGACGGTGCCCATGAACGCGCACGACGGCAGGTCGACGGCCGAATCGCTGGAGGCCGGTGCGACTCGTTTCGCCGACGGGACCGACTCGCCGGTGAGCACCGCCTCGTCACACTCGAGCCCGTTCACCTCGATGAGCCGCACATCGGCGGGCACGAGGTCACCGACGCTCAACGAGACGATGTCGCCGGGCACGAGCTCGCTCACTGCGACGCGCTGCTCCGCGCCCCCGCGCCACACCAGCGCCTCGTGGCGGATGTTCGCGTGCAGCGCCGCCACCGCCGCCTCGGAGCGGTACTCGTTGACGAAACCGAGCCCCACGCTCAGCAGAACGATCGCGGCGATGATCCCGCCGTCGGTGGTGTCGCCGGTGGCCTGGGCGACCGCGGCGGCGGAAAGCAGCAGGATCAGCAGCGGATTGCGCAGCTGGCGCACGAGAACCGAGGCCCACGTCACGCGGTGGGCCGCCAGGACGTTGGGGCCGAAGACCTGCAGGCGGCGGGCCACCTCGTCGGGCGCGATGCCCGACTCGGCCGAGGCGAGCCGCCGCAACACGTCGGTCACCGGCAGGCCGCCGGCCGTGACGAGATCGAGTGGTGCCGCCGCCGACGCCGGCGCGCCGATCGTGCTCACCTCGCGTTGCGCGGCAGGCCCGCGTCGTTCATCCGTGGCCAGAGGCTACGGGCGGCGTCGCTGGTTGTTCGACGCGGTCACGCCGAGGAACCGGATCGCTTCGTCGAGGATCCTCGCACCGGCCTGCGCGTCGGCATCGTCGGCGTGAGCCATCAGGTACGTCCGGCCGATGATCGCCGCGCGCGACAGCGCTCGAGGGTCGTGGCGCGCGGCGCGAAGGAGCGCGAGGGCGTCGGCCAAGCCGTCGTGGCGCACGCGGGCGTTGCCCATCCGGTACGCCACCCGCCAGACGATCTGGCCCGGTTCCAGCGGGGGCGGAGGTACTGGCGGTTGCGCCGGAGCTGCCGCGCGTTCGCTCGGACGGCCGACCGTCCGTGGGCCTCTAACCGGCATGGCGGGCCGCCCCTGTGGCGAGGACCCCCACCGGCGTGCGGCCACGACGGTCGCCCAAGAGGGTGGATCGGCACGGTGGGCACAACCACCATCCGCCCCTCTCGCTGGAACGGTGGGCGGGGTCATCGTCGAACCAGTCGCGACAACGGCCGCACTGGCGTGCTTGCGGGGCGGGCATGGGACTTCTCTCGTGATCGCGGAGCCCGCGAACGGACACCACCTGCATCGTCTCGCGTGGGGCGCCGAATAGATAGGACCAAATTGTCCCGCGGCCGGGCTTCGAAGGTGCACTGGTACAGTCGCATCACATCTCCCTTGGGAGAGTCGCCTCACTTGGGCAGGACGGCCGTCAGGTCCCCGCTGTCGCTCCGTGCAGGTTCGACGTCTCGGCCCGAGCGACTCGAAGGAGCCTTGTGCCTGTCGTTGGTACCCCGGCCTCGCCGGTCCGCGTCGCCGCGGCGCGCCTCACCGTCGGCATCCTGAGCACCTATCCCCCGACGGCGTGCGGGCTGGCCACGTTCAGCGCAGCACTCGCCGCCGGGCTCGTCGCCAAGGGCGCCGACGTGCGGGTCGTGGGTGTGGTCGACGCCGGAGAAGCTCACCCAGGCGACGTGGTCGCGGTGCTCGTCAACCGGTCACCGGCCTCCGTGGCCGCGGCCGCCGACGTGCTGAACGAGTGCGACATCGTCATCGTCCAGCACGAGTACGGCGTGTACGGGGGGGCCGACGGCGACGAGGTGGTCGACCTCCTCGGCGCCTTGCGCGTGCCCGCCATCGTCATCGCGCACACCGTGCTCGTCGAACCGACGCGCCACCAGCGACAGGTGCTCGTCGATGTCGCCAGCCTCGCCGACCGCGTCGTCGTCATGTCGGACGCGGCGCGCACCCGGCTGTGCGCCGGCTTCGCGGTCGACCCGGCGAAGGTGTCGACCATCCCGCACGGCGCCCGCGTCGCCGGCGCTCGCCCGCCCGCACGGCGGTGGGCGAGGACGACGATGCTCACGGCCGGCCTGGTCGGGCCGGGGAAGGGCATCGAGCGGGTCATCGACGCCATGCCCCGGTTGCGCGATCTCGCGGCGCGCCCCCGCTACGTCGTCGCCGGGCGAACCCACCCCAAGGTGCTCGCCCACGAGGGTGAGAGCTACCGCAACGCCAGGATCGAGCAGGCGTGGCGCCGGGGGGTCGCGGCATCGGTCACGTTCGATGCGAGCTACCGCGACGTACCCTCGCACACGGCGTTGCTCCAGTCGGCGACGGCCGTCGTGCTGCCCTACGACTCTCGCGAGCAGGCGACCTCCGGGGTGCTCGTCGACGCGATCGCCGCGGGGACGCCGGTCGTCGCCACCGCGTTCCCGCATGCGGTGGAGATGCTCGAGTCCGGTGCCGGCATCGTGGTCGACCACGACGATCCCGACGAGCTGGTGTACGCGCTGCGGCGGTTGCTCGGCGACGAGCGCTGCGCGGCGGGGATGGCCGCGGAGGCGGCGCGCATCGCGCCGACCCTCGGCTGGCCCGTGGTCGCCGGCGCCTACCTGGAGCTCGCCGCGAACGTGGTCGAAGCTCGGCGCGTGTTCGTGTGACCGCCCCGCCCGAGCCGCGGTTCGACCACCTCCTGAGCATGACCGATGGCCGGGCCACGTTCGAGCACGCCCTGCTCACCGCGCCCCGGCGCGAGCACGGGTACTGCAGCGACGACATGGCGAGGGTTCTCGTCGTGACCGCCCGTGAGCCGGACGCGTCCGCCGACGTATCGCGGCTCCGCCGGAAGAGCTTTCGCTTCCTCGCGGACGCGCAAGGTCACGACGGCGGCTTCAGGAACCGGATGCGCCCCGACGGGCGGTGGGCCGACCAGCCGGCCTTCGGCGACTGGTGGGGTCGCAGCCTGTGGGGGCTCGGCACGCTGATCGCACGCGTGCCCGACGGCGCCGGCGCCGCCCTGGCCGCGCGGCAGTTCGCGCACTCGGCGCGCCGGCGGTCGGCGTGGGTGCGCGCCATGGCCTTTGCCGCGCTCGGCGCGGCGGAGGTCCTGGCCGTCGACCCGAGCGACCACGAGGCCCGGAGGCTCCTCGCCGACGCTGCCGACCGCGTGAGCGCGGCGCGTGACGGCTCGGCGTGGCAGTGGCCCGAGCCGCGGCTCTCGTACGCGAACGCCGTGCTGCCCGAGGTGCTCATCGCCGCGGGCACCCTCCTCGACACCCCGCGCCTGGTCCGTCAGGGTCTCGACCTGCTCGGATGGCTGCTCGACCACGAGACCGTCGGCGGCCACCTCTCGGTGACGCCCGCCGGTGGAGGCGGACCGGGCGCACCCCGCCCCGCGTTCGACCAGCAACCGATCGAAGTGGCCGCGCTCGCCGACGCGTGCGCCCGCGCAGCTGCCGTCGACGGCGATGCGTGCTGGTCGCGGGGCGTGGTCGCCGCCGTGGCCTGGTTCCTCGGCGACAACGACGGTGGCCGCGTCATGTGGGATCCGCACACCGGCGGCGGTTACGACGGCCTGCACGCCACCGGCCCCAACCGCAATCAGGGGGCCGAGTCGACGTTGGCGCTCCTCGCCACCCTGCAGCACGCCCGCCGTCCCGCCCCCGTCTCCGTGGCGACGTGAGCGTGACGTCGTGAGCAGTGAGGTCCGCGGTGACACCGTGAGCGTTGTGCCCGCCGGTATTCCCGTCAGCCGCGGCCCGCACCTCGCGCCCGATCGCTCGCGCGTGATCGCCAGGCTGTTCGTGCCCGGGCAGGAGGGCTTCGGCGACGAGGATGCGCGCACGAGCACGGTCATGGCGCGCGTCCTCGCTCTGTCCGACGGCGAGAGCGAGACGGCCTACGCCGACGTCGTGGCTCGGACGGAAGGCCGCCACCGTGACATCGTCGGCACGTTCCGGCGGCACGCGGCCTACCTGACCGATCGCCTCGATCCGGAGCGCTCGCTGTCCGACACGCGCCGGTTGTTGCTCGGTGCCACGTTCACCAACGAGTACGCCGTCGAGGGTGCGGCGCTGTGCAACCCGAGCATGGTCGCCCATCCCGACCAGGCGGGCGTGCGCGCCGGCGAGGGGCGTGTCGTGATGAGCGTGCGCTGCATCGGTGAGGGGCACCGCTCGTCCATCGGGTTCCGGACCGGCACCGTGGACGCCGGCGGTCGCACGACGTTCGAGCAGCCGGTGCCGTTCGCCACCACAGCAGCGAAGGTCGGCGTGCCCATCGACGCCGCATCGCTGGCCGGAGAGCTGAAGCGACTCGGAGCCGCCGGCGACACCGCCGCCCACGCGCTCGAGGCGCTCGGCCCCCGCTTCACTCGGTCCGAGCTCGACGAGCGGATCCGCCAGCTCCGCACCAACGCGACGACGCGGCGCCGGGCGGAGCCGACGATCGCGATCATCGAGTCGGTCGCCGACCGGTCGTACGGCTCCGAGTTCGCGGCCGACACCACCCTCTCGGAGCGGATCCTCTGGCCGGCGATGCGCGCCGAGCAGCACGGCATGGAGGACGCGCGCTTCGTGAGGTTCGTGCACGACGATGGGAAGGCGGTCTACTTCGCCACGTACACCGCCTACGACGGATCCCACATCGGCCAGCAGCTGCTGGAGACCGACGACTTCCGGACCTTCACGTCGACACCGCTCACCGGCGCGGCCGCCGCCAACAAGGGCCTGGCGCTCTTCCCGCGCCGGATCGGCGGCCGGTTCGCCGCCCTCTCGCGGTCCGATCGTGAGACGAACTCCGTCGCCTTCTCCGACGACCTCCGCGTCTGGCCGGCGTCGGTTCCCGTGCAGCGCCCGGAGCAGGCCTGGGAGGTGCTCCAGCTCGGCAACTGCGGATCGCCCATCGAGACCGATCAGGGGTGGCTCGTGCTCACCCACGGCGTCGGGCCTTTGCGCACCTACAGCATCGGTGCCCTCCTCCTCGATCTCGACGACCCGACCCACGTGATCGGCAAGCTCGCACGGCCCCTGCTCATGCCGAGCGAGCACGAGCGTGACGGGTACGTTCCCAACGTCGTGTACTCGTGCGGTTCGCTCGTCGTCGGACGGACCCTTGTCGTTCCGTACGGCATCGGCGACCTCTCGATCGGCGTCGCTACCGTCGCCATGCCCGATCTCCTGGCCGCCCTCACGAGCTCCCAGGAACGCTGAGCGGCGTGCGGATCGCCGTGATCGCGCCGCTCTCGTGGCGGGTCCCGCCCCGCGGCTACGGGCCGTGGGAGCTCTTCGCGTCGCTGCTCACGGAGGCGCTCGTGGCGCGTGGGCACGAGGTCACCCTGTTCGCCTCCGGTGACTCCCTCACGACCGCTCATCTCCAGTCCGTCGTCGCCCACTGTTGGTCCGAGGACCCGGCGATCGACCGGAAGGTCGCCGAGTGCCTCCACATCTCGCGGGTGTTCGAACAGGCCGCCGACTTCGACGTGATCCACAACAGCTTCGACTTCCTGCCCCTCACCTATGCCGGTCTGGTCGACACCCCGGTGGTGACGACGATCCACGGCTTCTCCTCGGCGGCCATCGTCGAGGTGTACCGGAAGTACAACGGCCGCACCGCCTACGTCGCGATCAGCGATGCCGATCGGCACCGCGATCTCGACTACGTCGCCACGATCCACCACGGCATCGACACGTCGGCGTTCGAGCTCCAGACCTCGCCCGGCGACCACCTCGCCTTCTTCGGCCGGATCCACCCTGACAAGGGCACGGCGGAGGCGATCGCGGCGGCGGCGCGCGCCGGTCTGCCGCTGGTGATCGCCGGCATCGTCCACGACCAGGCGTACTTCGACGCGAAGATCGCCCCGCTGATCGACGGCGACCAGGTCCGCTTCGTCGGCAACGTCGCGGCCGAGGACCGCTCGCCGTTCCTCGGCGGCGCGCTCGCCCTGCTCCATCTCATCGACTTCGACGAGCCGTTCGGCTACAGCGTGGTCGAGGCGATGGCCTGCGGCACGCCCGTGATCGCCTTCGACCGTGGGTCGATGCCCGAGCTCGTCGACCACGGCACGACCGGGTTCCTCGTCCACGACGTCGCCGGCGCGGCCGCCGCGGTCGAAGCGGCGAGAGCGCTCGACCGGGCCGCGATCCGTGGCGCCGCCGTGGCGCGCTTCGGCGTCGACCGCATGGCCGACGAGTACGTCGCGGTGTACGAGGAGGTCGTCGCTCGTGCGCGTCGCTGACCGCTTCCGCCTCGGCGCGAACTACTGGCCGGCGGCGACGGCGATGGACTGGCTTCCCCGCTACGACGGCGGTGTCGTCCGTCGCGACTTCTCGCGAATGGCGGCCGCCGGTCTCGACACGGTCCGAATCTTCCTCCGCTGGGACGACGTCCAGCCGAGCGCCTCGACGCTCGATGCTGTCGCGCTCGCCGCCGTCGTCGACACCGCAGATGCCGCGGCCGACGCGGGGATCGAGCTGATCGTCACGCTCTTCACCGGCCACATGAGCGGCGTCAACTGGGTGCCGGCGTGGGCGACCGGAGGCCAGGAGGGCGACGAGCGCTTCCGTGTCGTGTCGGGCGGTGTCGTCCAACCGAGTCGGAGGATCCTGTGGAACTGGTACTCCGATGTCGGCGTACGCGACGCGCAGGCGTACCTCGCGCACGGTGTGGCGTCCGCGCTCGCGGGGCACCCCGCAGTGTGGGCGTGGGATCTCGGCAACGAGAGCTCGAACTGCACGATCCCGCCCGACCGTTCCTCCGGCGCCGGGTGGATGGACCGGATGTCGTCGATCCTGCGGGCGTGCGATCCGCGGGTCCTCGTGACGATCGGGACGCACATGGAGGACCTCGAACAGGATCGAGTGCTCGGCCCGGCCGAGGTCGCCCCCTGGTGTGACTTCGTCTGCATGCACGGCTACCCGATCTACGCGGACTGGTCGGAGGGGCCGACCGACGACCACCTGGTGCCGTTCCTCGCAGAGATCACGAGCTGGCTCGCCGGCGACACGCCGGTGCTGTTCGCGGAGTTCGGGCAGTCGACGGCGTCACCGGGCCGCGCACCCGACGCCCTGGAGGTCAGCGACGACGCCGCCGCCGGCTACGCCGCCCGAGTGCTCGACGCCCTTCGCGCCAACGGGTCGATGGGCGCCCTGGCGTGGTGCTACAGCGACTACGAGGAAGCGCTGAACGACTGGCCGCCGTTTGACTCCGCGACCCACGAGCGCCGGTTCGGGCTGTGGCGGGCCGACGGGACGGCCAAGCCGTCCGTCGCGGAGTTCGCCACCCGCGCCGGTCGACCGCGTCGCTCCGTCGAAGACGACCGGCCCTGGCTCGACGTGACCCCGGCCGAGTTCGCGTCGGACCGCCGTCGCCAGCTTCGCCGGCTCTACCGCCGCTACCGCTCGCGCTGATGGCCTGCGCCGGCGGCTGCTCGAATCAACCCGAGGGCGGGGGATCGAGCGTGGAGGCGGCGACGCGACCGCCGATGACGTCCGAGGCGAGGTCGGCAAGGCGGAGGTTGTGGCGGCGGGCGTGGTTGCGCAGACGGCTGAACGCGCTGGGCATGTCGAGGTCGAGCCGCTCCGCGATCATTCCCTTCGCCTGTTCGATGACGATGCGACTGTTGAGTGCGTAGTTCAGCTGCTCGTTGAGGGTCTGGGCCTCCGTCACCACCCGGTGCTGGAGGATCGCGATCGTGGCGACGTCCGCGAACGCCTGCGCGACCGCGAGATCGTCGTCGGTCATCTCGCCGGTCGCGGTGCGGAAGAGGTTGAGCGCCCCGATCACCGAGCCTCGCAGCCGCATCGGTAGTGCTTGAGCGGAGTGGAACCCCGCGGCGACCGCCTCGGCGGAGAACAGCGGCCACGGCCCGCCGGGTCTCGAGAGGTCGGCGCTCGCCACCTGCCGGCCGGTCGTGAAGGAGTCGAGGCACGGCCCCTCACGCGATTGCACCTCGAACAGCTCGAGCACGCGCATGGCCTCACTCGACGAGGCCATCACACGTAGCTCTCCTTCGGGTCCCGCCAGCATCAGCCCGGCCGTCGCCACGTCGAGGATCTCGACGCAGCGGTCGCTGAGCAGGGTCAGGAGCTCCACGACGTCGAAGTCGTCGACCAGGCTGTCGGCGAGTTGCACCAGGGTTTGGGCCAGCATCGTCTCTCGGGTCATCGGCATCTCCAGTCGACGCGTGGGTTGGCAGAGGATCGGGTGATCACTGTGGTCGGTGCCCTTCGGCGCTGGGCTCAAGGCGGAGGCGGCGCTCGACGACGTCGTGGGCGACCTCGGTCAGGTCGCGCCCGTTCCCGAAGGCATGACCACGAAGCCGTACGAGGGCCTGCGCGACGTCGACGCCGAGCTGGGCGGCGATCATCCCGGCGGCCTGGTGCACCACGAAGTGGAACTCGCCCCCGTCGTCGAGCTCGCTCGCGAGGCGCCCGGGCGGTGCGCCGGCCTGCATCAGGAGAACGGCCTGGGCCGCGATGTCGGCGGCGATCAACGCGTCACCGTGTTGCGCATCGCTGAGCGGGCCGGCGGTGGCGCGGTAGAGGTTGAGCGCGCCGAGCCGCGCCGCCCCGACCCGGAGCGGGAACCCGAACACCGCTCGGGCGCCGGCCGCCAGCGCCGGCGGCGCGAATGCCGGCCACCTGGCTCGTGCGGGCGATCCGATGTCGGGCTCGGCGACCGGAGCATCGCCCAGATAGGCGTCGATGCACGGACCCTCCCCGAGGTCGTACTGGAGCGACTCGAGCAGCGCGCTCACCGCGTCGGTCGTGCACACCGACCCGTTCGACGTCGTCGCGGACATCAGCATGATCCCGGCTCCCGTGGCGCCGGTTGCGTCTCGGCACACGTGGCAGAGCCGGAGCGTCCCGCCGTTCCCGGCCAGCTGGGCCAGCATGTCGAGCCGGCGCTTCCCCGCGCTCCTCGCCGCGTCATCGTCGGCACCTCGGCTCATAGGCGGCCCTGTCCGATCGGGGAGTACTCGCACCGCCCGTCGGGCGATCGGGGTGAAACGTGCACCGGATCGCCCCGTGAGTCGATCCTCGACCATCGTAGGCCGCAGGGCGGGTCGCTCGTCGGCGCTCGGACGATCGGGAGGCGGATGCGGTACCGTCATGACGGCGCTCGGGACCCCGGCACCTCCTCCGATGAGACGAGGTCGCCCATGCTCTTCAGCCCTGAAGCGCCCAGCCAGCCACCTACCGGCACCACAGCCGTCGGTCCCTCCGACGACTTCATCGCCATGGCCGCCCATGAGCTGCGCGGGCCCGCCACCGTGATCGCCGGTGTGGCCGAGATGCTCCGCCAGTCCGCCGATGCCGGCGCGCTCGGAGAGCAGGGGCGTGAGCTGCTGGAGCTGCTCGTTCGCAACAGCCGGCACCTGCGGAAGCTGACGGTCGACGTGCTGAGCTCGGTGTACCTCGAACGTGGTGACCTTCCCGTCGAGATGGGGACGGCCCCGCTGCTCCCGATCATCCGATGGGGGGTCGAGGGCGCGTCGGCGGGCGATGAGGTGCGCATCGAGTGCGACTCCGAGCTGACGGCCCAGGTCGACGCCGATCACCTCGAACGCATCGTCACGAACCTCGTCGCCAACGCTCTGCAGCACGGCGGTGCACCGGTCGTCGTCTCGGCGCGGGCGCTCGAGCGCAGCGACACCGCGACGATCTCGGTGCGCGACTTCGGTCAGGGCGTCGCCACGGACCGGTCGCATCTCTTGTTCGAACGGTTCAGCCCGCTCGCGGCCCGGACGTCGACCTCCACGGGGCTGGGTCTGTCGATCGCGCGCGGTCTGGCTCGAGCCATGGGGGGCGATCTCACCTACCGGCCCGCCGACCCCGGGTCGGTGTTCACCGTGACGCTGCGTGCATCGCGGATGTAGAGGTCAGGGGCCGGCCGGGGCGGTAGCGCCGGCAAGGTCGACGAGCTTCGGTACGACGTCCGCGGCCGGCGGCATGGACGCGATCTCTCTTGCGATGCGATGGGCGACGTCGCGCTCGGGGCTTCCTCGATCGAGGACGGCCATCACCGCGTCCCGGACCGACGTCGAGGTGACGGCCTCTCCCGCGAGCACGCGTGCGACCCCGGCGCGGTGGCAGGCCTCGGCGTTGGTGTGCTGATCCGCGCCCTGGGGGACGAGGACGAGCGGAAGGCCCGCGGTGAGGGCGGCGAGGGTGGTGCCCGATCCGGCGTGGCACACGACCGCGTCGCACCGGGGGAGGAGCGGCGCCAGCGGTAGCCAGCGCTCGATGTGGACGTTCGGAGGCTGCGCGGCCAGCGCGGCGGGGTCGTTCATCTCGCTGATGGTCACGACGAGCTCGATGTCCTCGTGGGCCAGCGCCGCCAGGAGCGTGTTGAACCGGTCGGGTTGGTTGAAGAAGGGCACGGTGCCGAGCGAGAGGTAGACGACCGGGCGGCTGCCGAGCGCGCCGGACCACTCGGGTAGGGGAGCGTTCGGGTCACCGGGGATCTCGGGCCGGATCGGCTGCGCGACGGCTGCAGCCGGCCCAGGCTCGGGCTGCAGGCTGGGCGGGCACGGGTCGAGATACCGCCCGCGGTAGATGCCGGCGCAGGGGTCCGGGTCGAGACCTGCCGACCGCCACAGCGGTGCCACCCGTTCGGCCAGCGCGGCGACCAGCACCGGCTCGAGGGGTTGGCCGAACCCGTAGGTGGCCGACGGCAGCCCGCGCTCGGCGGCAAGGAGCGGCGCGGCCAGGTCGACCGGTGCGTGCACGATGAGGTCGGGGCGGTAGGCGTCGGCCAGCTCCCGCAGCGCCGGCAGCTTTGCCGGCGCGATGACGGCGCCGAACATGGCGCCGCCGAAGTGCCAGTGCTCACCCTCCGGAGCGCTCGCGGACGCCGGATCGGCCATGGCCGCCATCGCGCCCTCCATCGCGGTCGGCCCGGCCGCGGCGGTGGTGAACCCCTCCCGGCGCACCCGATCTTCGAGGTCGGGACCGATGGCGACGACGACGTCGTGGCCCGCGGCGAGCAGCGCCTTGCCGAGCGGCACGAACGGCCCGAACACACCCTCCATCGGTGTGGAACTGCACAGCACCTTCATGCCTGCTCCCCCTTCTCGTCGACGCAGCACGCGGTCCTCGCGACACGCGGCGCCGCCCCACTAGTAGACTCGCAATATAGAGTATGACTATAGATAAGAGCACAGAGAAGAGCAAGAACGGCACCAGGGCACGCCGGCGCCGCGGCGACGACACCCGCCGCAAGGTCGAGGTGGCTGCCGGGCGCCTGTTCACCGAGCGCGGCTACCAGGCCACGACGATGCAGGTGATCGCCGACGAGGCGGGTGTGCACGTCCAGACCATCTACCTCGCCTACGGCACGAAGGCCGCCGTGCTGGCGGCGGCAGCCACTCGACTCGTGGCGGGCGACGACGACCCGGATTCGCACCCGAGTCAACGGCGCTGGGCGCGAGAGATCATGGCTGCCGACGATCCGGTCGAGAAGGTGCGGCTCTACGTGCGCCACGTGCGTGAGGTCACGCCGCGCATCCTGCGATTGGTCGATGTCCTGCGTGCCACCGCGCCCTCGGACCCCGACGTGGCCAGCTTCCTCGCCCACATGCAGGAGGGACGGCGTGAAGGGCCCTACGCCCTGCTCGCGCCGCTCGCCGACGCCGGCCAGCTGCGCGCCGGACTCACTCGTGCGTCGGCCGCGGACATCACCTACGCGCTGGCCAGCGCCGACACGTTCCGGGCCCTCGTCGACGATCGCGGGTGGAGCTGGCCGCGTGCGGAGAGATGGATCGCCGGTCAGCTGCGTCATGCCCTCCTCTCCGACGACGTCGGGCCGGCAGACCGTTCGTGAGTGCTGCTTGCCCCACGAGCGGTCAAGCGTTAGACAAAGGCCCCGAGATGACGGGGCTCGAGCTCGCCGTCGAGCTCGTCGGTGTGCGACGCCGGTACGGCGAGGGTGCGGTGGCGGTCGATGCGCTCCGAGGCGTCGACCTGTCGATCCGGTCGGGGGAGTTCGTCGTCCTGCTGGGGCCGAGCGGGTCGGGCAAGACGACCTTGCTGAACATCGTGGGCGGCATCGACTCCGCGACCGACGGCACCGTCCGGGTCGCCGGTCACGACCTCGCGGGCCTCGACGCCGATGCGCTGGCCGAGTTCCGCCGCACGTGCGTCGGCTTCGTGTTCCAGTTCTTCAACCTCATCCCGACCCTCACCGCCCGTGAGAACGTGGCCCTTATCGCCGAGCTGGTCGAACGGTCCGACCGCAGCGCCGATCTGCTCCGCGCCGTCGGCCTCGGCGACCGGCTCGACCACTTCCCCGCAGCGTTGTCCGGGGGCGAGCAGCAGCGCGTGGCGGTGGCGCGGGCGCTGGCCAAGGAGCCGCAGGTGCTGCTGTGCGACGAGCCCACCGGCGCGCTCGATCTCGACACCGGACGCCAGGTCCTCTCACTGCTGCGCCACGTCAACCGCGAAGAGGGTCGCACGGTGATCGTCGTGACCCACAACCAGGTGATCGCGCGGATGGCCGACCGGGTGGTGCGGCTGCACGGCGGCTCGATCAGCGGCGACGAAGCGATCATCGACCCGCTGGGCGCTGAGGCGCTCGAGTGGTGAGCCTCCTCGCACGCAAGCTCGTCCGCGACACCCGGCGTCAATGGGTGCAGTTCGCGGCGGTGGCGCTCACGTTGGCACTCGGCGTGGCGGTGTTCGGCGCGGCCTACGACAGCTACGACAACCTCAAGTCCTCCTACGCCCACATCTACGACCGGCTCCGCTTCGCCGACGTGACGGTGACCGGCGGCGACACCGCAGCGATCGCCGCCGGCGTGCGCGGCCTCGCGGGTGGCCCGGCGGTGGAGACCCGAGTGCAGGCCGACATCCCGTTCCGGGTTCGCCGCGGCGGCGAGGTGCACACCCTCCTCGGGCGCGTCGTCGGTCAACCTCCCGCGCCCCGCGTCGACGCGCTCTTGATCCAGCGGGGCCGCGGCCTCGACCCCGCCCGGCCGGCCGGCGTCGTGATCGAGCGGCACATGGCCGACCACTTCCACCTGGCGGTCGGTGACACCGTCGAGGTGTTCGCCGCCACGTGGCGGACGTTGACGGTCGAGGGCATCGCCGTGTCGCCCGAGTACCTGTGGCCCGCCCGCGACCGCCAAGACCTGCTCACGTCGCCCGACGACTTCGGTGTCGTGTTCGCCGATGAGGGCCTGGTCGCGGACCTCGCCGGCTCGTCGCCCGCGCACCAGGTCGTGGTGCGCGCGCCCCGCGGGGCCGATGTCGCCGCCTTCGAGCGCCAGGTTCACACCATCGCGGCGGCGAACGACGCCGCCGACGTGATGACGCAGGCGGAGCAGCCGTCGAACGCCGCCCTCCAACAGGACGTCGCCGGCTTCGGGCAGCTGGCGGTCCTGTTCCCGGTGCTGTTCCTGGTGGCTGCCGCCCTGGCCGCCTACGTGCTCCTCGGCCGGCTCGTGCGCACCCAGCGCGGGCAGATCGGAATGCTTCGCGCCAACGGCTATCCCCGGCGCCGGCTGCTCCGCCACTACCTCGCCTATGGGGCGATCGCCGGCGTCGCGGGCTCGATCGCCGGCGCGGTCGGCGGTCTCGGCCTGGCCCTGTGGCTCACCAGCACCTACACGTCCTCCCTCGGGATCCCCCTCGCCGTGGCCCACTTCCATCCCCTCACCCCGGTGATCGGGGTGGTGGTCGGCACCGTCGCCGGCGCCCTCGCCGCGTTCGGTCCTGCCCGGACCGCTTCCCGGGTCGCACCGGCCGAGGCCATGCGCGGCGTCGTCCCCCTCGGCGTCGCCCATCGCAGCGTCGTCGAGCGGGTGCCAGGGCTGCGAGGGCTGCCGGTGCGGACCCGGCTCGCGCTCCGGAACCTCGGACGGAGCCCGCGCCGAGCCGTGTCGACCGGTGCGGGGGTCGCCCTCGCCGCCGTTCTCGTGCTGTCGTCTCTCGGGATGCTCGACACGGTGACGCTGGTGATGAACGACCAGTTCCACCACATCCAACGGCAGGACGCGCAGCTGTACCTGGCGTCGCCGGCCGACGCCAACCTCCAGGCCGCCGTCCGCGCCGTGCCGGGGGTCGCGGCGGAGGAGCCGGCCATCGAGGCGCCGGTGGTGATCAGCAACGGTGGACGCCGCTACCAGACGGCGCTCACCGGGTTCGCGCCCAACACCGCCATGCACCGCTTCGACGCCGCGCTCCCGGATGGCGGTCTCCTCCTCGGCGACGCGCTGGGCTCCATCCTCCACGTCGGCGCCGGGCAGACCGTCGACGTGGCGGTCGACGGCAACCCCCCGGCGCCGGTGCGAGTCGCCGGCTTCGTGCACGAGCCGATCGGCAGCCTCGCCTACACCACGATCGCCCATGCACAGCAGCTGGCCGGAGGCAACGCGCTGCCGTCGCTGCTGGTCCGCTACGACGCGCACGCCGACCGCACCGCCGTGCGCACCGCCCTCGTCGATCTCCCCGGTGTGGTCGCCTTCCGAGACGTTCGGGGGAGCGAGGAGACGGTGCGGCAGCTGCTCGGGCTGTTCTACGCCATCGTCGGCGTGATGCTGCTGTTCGGCTCGATCCTGGCCGTCGTCGTGCTCTTCAACACGCTCTCGGTGAACCTCTCGGAGCGCACCGTCGAGCTCGCCACGTTGCGCGCTGCCGGCGGGCGGGTCGCGACCCTCGCCCGCATGATGACCGGTGAGAACCTCCTCCTCGTGGCCGCGGCCATCCCTGCCGGGCTCGTCGCCGGCTGGCTCACGGGTCGCTGGCTCATGAGCTCGTTCAACAGCGACCTCTATCACTTCACCCTGCGTCTCCGGCCCACCACGCCGTTGCTCCTCGTCGCCGCGCTGCTCGCGATCGCGCTGTTGATGCACATCCCGAGCCGGCGCAGCATCCGCCGGCTCGACGTCGCGCGTGTGGTGCGCGAGCGGGCGCTCTGAGCCCGGGGCCGCGCCGCGCGCGTACGGGGCCGACAGCCATGCTGGTGGGACCTTCGACCCTGTGGGAATGCGCCGCATGCGGCGTTGTGTCGGACAGGCAGACCTCGATGCCGAGGTCGGGATCGTCGCGAAAGGACGCCATGGGTCAGCTTCGTGCCCAGCGAGTGCTCGTGGTCGACGATGAGACGGCGATCCGCGACATCCTCCACCGCTACCTCGCGGCCGCCGGGTTCGAGGTGGCCGAAGCCGTCGACGGTGACGACGCGCTCGTCCAGTTCGAGGCGCGGGAACCCGATCTCGTCGTCCTCGACATCATGCTGCCGGGCGTCGACGGGCTCGAGGTGCTCCGCCGTCTCCGCTCCCGTTCCGACGTCTACGTCATCCTCCTCACCGCGAAGGCGGAGGAGGTCGACAAGCTGGTGGGGCTCTCGGTGGTGCCGACGACTACCTCACCAAGCCGTTCAGCCCGCGCGAGCTCGTCGCGCGGGTGCGCACCGTGCTTCGCCGCGAGCGCGACGAGCGCCCGGCCGCTCACGACGCCGATGTCCTTCGCTTCGCGGGTCTCGACATCGACCGCGCCCGGCGCGAGGTGCGCCACGCCGGCCGCCTGGTGGAGCCCAGCGCGTTGGAGTTCGACCTCCTCACGGCGCTCGCCGAGTCGCCGGGCCGCGTCTTCACGCGCCGCCAGCTGCTGGAGCGCGTGTGGGGATGGGACTACGTCGGCGACGAGCGGGTCGTCGACGTGCACATCCGCAACCTGCGCCGCGTGCTCGGCGACGACGCCACCGACCCGGGCGTGATCGCGACCGTGCGGGGCGTCGGCTACAAGTTCGTGGCCGGCCCCGCATGAGCTGGTGGCGGCGTCTGACGACGAGGCTCTTCGTCTCCTTCGCCGCGGTCGCGGTCGCGGGGGCGGCCGCGCTCCTCGTGACGACGCGCCTGCTCGTACCGCGCCTGTTCGATCGGCGCGTCGGCACGGGCGTGGGTCTCGGCAGCGCGGGACGCGGAGTGGCGATGCACGACGCCGTCGTCGGCGCGCTCGACCGGGCGCTCCTCGTCGCGGTCGTGGTCAGCCTCCTCACGGCGGGGCTGATCGCCGTGGTGGTCGCAAGGCGCATCGTCAAGCCCCTCGACCGGGTCAGGGCAGCCACCCGTCGCATCGCGGCCGGTCACTACGGGGAGCCGATCGAGCGGCCGGTCGAGCAGGAGCTCGCGGCGCTCGCGGACGACGTCAACGCGCTCGCCCGTTCCCTCGCGGCGACCGAGCAGCGGCGAGCCGAGCTCGTGAGCGACGTGGCCCACGAGCTGCGGACGCCGCTGACGACGATCCGGGGATATGCGGAGGGGATGGCCGATGGCGTCATCGCCGCCGACCCCGACGTCCTGGCCGCGGTGCTCGCCGAGGTCGACCGCCTCCAACGGCTCGCCGCGGACCTCAGCACGCTCTCGCGCGCCGACGAGGGCGCGCTGACGCCGGCCGCGGTCGCTGTCGACCTCTCCTCGTTGGTGGCGGGAGTGGTCGAGAACGTCCGACCGCTCGCCGCGGCGAAGGGGGTCGTGGTCGAGGTCGCCGGCGGCGCGACGACCACCGGCGACCCTGACCGCCTCGTGCAGGTGATCACCAACCTCGTCACCAACGCCATCACCTACACACCGGCGAGCGGCCGCGTCCGCATCGAGATCGGCGTACGGGGTGGCGCGGCGGTCGTCACCGTGGTCGACACCGGCGTCGGCCTCGCGCCCGACGATGTCGAGCGGGTGTTCGAGCGCTTCTACCGCGTCCCCGGCGTGGAACGACCGCCGGGCGGCAGCGGCATCGGCCTGGCCATTGCCCGAGCGATCGCCCGTGCGCACCACGGCGAGCTCTCGGCCGAGTCGCCCGGACCGGGCCGGGGCACGACGTTCACCCTGCGCCTTCCGGCGGGCGACGCCGCCCCCGGGTCGAGCGCCCCCGCCTGAGCTTCTCGGTGCTTCACGGAAGCTTCACGCGAGCGCTCGCGGGCGCTTCATCTGGCGGCTCGATGCTTCGGGTGTCCCCCACAAGAAGGAGCTCGATCAGATGATGAAGTTGCGCAAGGGCCTCATCGCCGGAGCCGTCGGCCTCGCCGTTCTCGTGCCCACCGGCATGGCGGTCGCCGACAGCGTCACCCCGACCGGCACGACGGCGGTGTGCACGGCCGAGCAGCGGGCCGAGCGCTGGGCGGTTCGCGATCAGCTGCGCACCCAGATCCTCGACCAGCTGAACCAGGAGGGTGTCACCGACCCCGCACAGATCCAGGATCAGCTGCGCACCCGCCTCCACGACGCCATGGAACAGCAGTTCGGTGAGGTCAAGGGGCCCAACGCCGGCGCCGGCCAGGGCGCCGGCCCGGGCGCCGGCCCCGGATCCGGTGGCCGCCACCTCGGTCCGATGGACGGCACCGGCCGCCGCGTCGGTGCGAACCGCTGAACAACCGCACGACCGTAAGGTGGCCCCGGCCCGACGCCGGGGCCACCGGCGCGTCGAGCGGCGGTGACGGAGGGAGGACTCTGATGGATCGTGACGGCTGGGACGCCCGCTACGCCGCCACCGAGCTGGTGTGGTCGGCTGGACCCAACCAGCTGCTCGTGGCGGAGGTCGACGGCCTCGCGCCGGGTCGAGCCCTCGACCTGGCGTGCGGAGAGGGCCGCAACGCCCTCTGGCTGGCGTCGAGGGGCTGGGACGTCGTCGGCGTCGACTTCTCGGGCGTCGCCATCGACAAAGCCCGCGAGATCGCCGAGCGCCGAGGGCTCGATGTCGACTGGGTGACCGCCGACGTCACCACCTACCGGCCGGCCGCGGCGGCATTCGATCTCGTCGTCGTCGTGTACCTGCACCTGCCGGCGCCGCAGCTCCGTGCCGTGCTGGCCTCGGCCGTGCACGCGGTCGCACCTGAGGGCGTGCTCGTGGTCATCGGCCACGACATCACCAACCTCACCGAGGGTCACGGCGGTCCCCAGGACCCGAACGTGCTCTACGGCCCCGACGACATCGCGCCGGCGCTGGCCGGTCTCGTCGTCGACAAGGCCGAGCGCGTCCGCCGAACGGTCGACACCGACCACGGTCCGAGCGACGCCATCGACGTGGTGGTCCGGGCGAGGCGTGCCTGACGGGCGCCGATCGTCAGGCGGCCTCTCGAAAGCCCGAGCACATGATCCGCAACCAGGTGATCCGTCCCTCGTCGACGCCGTAGTAGGCCTGCTGCTCCACCACGAAGCGGCCGTCGGGTGTGACGACCGACAGGCGGTACCCGACCCGGTCACGGTCGGCCACGCGGTCGTGGTCGATGGCGATCACGCCGTCGATCCGGTCCTGTTCCTCGAACCACCTTCCGAGGATCACGTCGTCGACGACGGCCGCCGGCGAGTCAGCCTCCCAGAACCGGTTCGGCGTCATGGCGCGGAAGTCGATGTCGGGACCGAGGAGGGCTTGCAGTGCCTCGCGGTCCTTGGCGGCGACGGCGTGGACGAATGCCTCTCCGACGGGGTTGGTCGTCACGACACCATGATGCTCCCGCGACGGGCCCGGCGTCGCGGTCAGTCCGTGTTCATCATCTCGACGAACCGGTGGGCGACGTTGGCGTCGCCCACCAGCTCGACGGCGTCGGTGGTGACGCGCTTGAAGAGGGTGAGGAGGATGTCGGACGCGGCACCGCGGACGGCGACGTCGGCCTTGGCATGGGTCCGCGTCACCTCGCCGGTCGCGTCGACGAACCACTCGCCGTCGGTGTCGGTGCAGTGCAGGTGCACGGTTCCGGGGAGCGGGTTGTCGGGCCGCACGCACCACGGCAGCGTCACGGCGAGAAGCTCGTCGATCGAGTCCGAGGCGACGTCGGCGTCGATCGGGGCCGGTGTCGCCGCCGCGTTCTCGAGGTCCCAGCGGTGCACGGCCGCTTCTTGGACCTGGTGGCGGCGGATGAAGCCGACCGTGTGCGCCGCCTCGTCGAGCGCCCAGGTCCACACCGCCACGTCGTCAGGCGTCGCCCGGAGCGCGTCGATGAGGTGGCCGGCTTGCGCCCGCCCGAACGCGATGAGATCGCGGTAGTCGGCCGGTCGCGGCGGTGTCGCCGCTTCGGCCGGAGCCGGGTCGTCGAGCCGCTGCTCGATGACCGTGGCCCAGAAGAAGTGCACCTGGCCGAGATGCCAGACCAGGTCGGCGACGGTCCAGCCGGGGCAGGTCGGCACGCTGCGGGCGGGGTCGGCGGCGTCGGCGGCTCGGTAGAATCGGTCGCTCTCACGCCGGATCGCGTCGAGGAAGTCCATGGCCCAAGGTGTAGTGCCTGGGGCGCTCCGCCCGCCGCTCAGCGTGGCGCGGTGACCTCTCGCGCCGCCGGCGCGGCGGTGGCTCAGCCCGTCGCGAACAGGTCGGTGCTCAGGTAGCGCTCGCCGGTGTCGGGGAGCACCACCACCACGAGGTGATCGCGGTGCTCGGGCCGGGCCGCGACCCGGATGGCGGCACACGCGGCGGCGCCGCTCGAGATGCCACAGAGGATGCCCTCCTCGCGGGCAAGGCGCCGCGCACAGTCGGCCGCGTCGCGCGCGTTCACGCGGACGACCTCGTCGTAGACGCCCGTGTCGAGGATCGCCGGGACGAATCCCGCGCCGATGCCCTGGATGGGATGGGGCGAGGGCTGACCTCCCGACAGGATCGCGGACTCCTCGGGCTCGACCGCGACCACCAGCAGGTCAGGGTTGTGGGCCTTGAGCGCGCCGCCCGCTCCCGTGATGGTGCCACCCGTTCCGATCCCGGCGACGAAGACGTCGACCTGCCCGTCGGTGGCGGTCCAGATCTCCTCCCCGGTGGTCCGGCGGTGGATCTCGGGATTCGCCGCGTTCTCGAACTGCTGGGGCACGAACCCCGAGCGCTCGGACGCGATCTGCTGCGCCCGCGCGATGGCGCCCTTCATCCCCTCGGCGCGGGGCGTGAGGACGACCTCGGCCCCGTAGGCCTCGAGGATGCGGCGGCGCTCGACGCTCATGCTGTCGGGCATCGTGAACACCGCCTGGTAGCCGCGCGCCGCGGCAACCATGGCGAGGCCGATGCCCGTGTTCCCGCTCGTCGGCTCGACGATCGTGCCGCCGGGCTCCAACCGGCCCTCGCGCTCGGCGGCCTCGACCATGGCGATCGCGATGCGGTCCTTCACGCTTCCGCCCGGGTTCGCGCTCTCGAGCTTCGCCACCACCCGGCCGCCGCCCTCGGGGCGCAGCCGTCGAAGCTCGACCAGCGGTGTGCCGCCGATCAGCTCGGTCACGTCGTCGTGGATCATCAGAGGGCTCCCATCTCGTAGTTCGTCAGCCAGGCGGGCGCGTCTTGCTCGCGCGCGCGGTCGGGTTCGACCGGCACGCCGTCGGTCATCACCACGCGCCCTCGGGGGGCGACGACGACCGACCGCGCCGGCACGTCGTCGAGCACGAGCGCGTTGGCGCCGATGCGGCAGTCGTCGCCGATCGTGACCGGCCCGAGCACTGTGGCGCCGGCGCCGAGCACCACGTTGCGTCCCACCTTCGGATGGCGGTCGGCGCCCTTCGGGTCGGCCCACCATCCACGGCCGCCGAGCGTCACGCCGTGGTACATCATCGTGTCGTCGCCCACGACGGCCGTCTCACCGATGACGACGCCGGCGCCGTGGTCGATGAACACCCGGTGCCCGATGTGAGCGCCCGGGTGGATCTCGATCCCGGTGACGGCGCGGGCCGCCACCTGCACCAGGCGGGGGATGACGGGCAGCCCCGCGCGCCACAGGGCGTGGGCGACGCGGTGGGCCCAGATCGCCCACACGCCGGGATACAGCACGACTTCGAGGGCATGGATGCCGCGCAGCGCCGGATCCTTGGCGTACGCGTTGCGCAGGTCGCTCCACACGCTCGTCTCCCTCCTCGTGGCGCCCCATGGTGCTCCACCGATCCGGTCGGGTCACGCGCACCGGCGATCGCCGGTGACGTAGCGTCCCGCGACGGCCGCCGGCTCGGCGCGGCCGACGGGAGGCGAAGAGGGGCGTGACCGAGGTGTTGCGGCAAGCGGAGGAGCTCATCGCGGAGCGATGGTCGCCGTCGGTCGACGGCCGCGCGTGGCGCGAGCTCGTGGTCGACGAGGGGTGGGCCGCGCTGCGGTGGCCGGTCGAGTGGTACGGGCGCGGACTGACCGACGATGAGGCCAAGGAGGTCGAGGCGGTCTTCGCCGCGGCCGGCGCCCCCGGGCCCGGCCAGGACGTCTACAACCTCTGGGCGGGCACGATGTTCTCGCACGGCAGCGACGAGCTGAAGCGCCGGTTCCTGCGGCCCCTCCTGCTCGACGACGTGGCCATGTGCCTGCTCTACAGCGAGCCCAACGCCGGCTCCGACCTTGCCGGAGTGCGGACGACGGCCGTGCGCGACGGCGACGAGTGGGTGGTCAACGGCCAGAAGGTGTGGACCTCGGGTGCCGCCGGCGCGGACTACGGCATGCTCATCGCGCGCACCGACTGGGATCAGCCGAAGCACCGCGGCATCACCTTCTTCTGGTTCCCGATGCGCCAGCCGGGCGTCGAGGTGCGACCCCTTCGCCAGATCACCGGCGACTCGCGGTTCAACGAGGTGTTCCTCACCGACGCCCGCGTTCCCGACAGCCATCGCCTGGGCGAGCTGAACCAGGGCTGGTGGGTGCTGCAGACCGCGCTCACCTACGAGCGGGCGGTCATGGGTGCGGCTCGGGGGCGTCCCCGCCCGACCCCCTCCTCCGACGGCGACGCGGCTCCCACCGGCGCCACCGCGGCCGCGCACGGTCGGATCCCGACGCCCGACCTCTCGCTCGTCGACGTCGCCCGGTCGACCGGGCACGCGGGCGATCGCGTTGCGCGAGACGCCATCGCCCGACTCCACGTGCAGCGGACCGTGAACGGATGGAACGGCGAGCGGGCGAAGGCCACCGCGGCCGCCGGCGGATCGTCGCCGCTCGCCTCGCTCGGCAAGCTCGCCATGTCGGGCATCCTCCACTACGCCGGCCACCTGTCGGGGTTGCTGCTCGGGATGGAAGCCACGCTCGACGGCGACGAGAACCCCCGCGCCCGCGACGCCAACTACTCGCATCTCAACGCCTACTTCACCTCGATCGGCGGCGGCACCGACCAGATCCAGCGCAACATCATCGGCGAGCGCATCCTCGGCCTGCCGAAGGAGCCCGACGTCGACCGCGACGTGCCGTTCCGGAACGTCGCGGGCGGCCCCCGATGAGCGGGCGATTCGATCTCACCGGGAAGGTGGCGGTGGTCACCGGCGGCAGCCGCGGCCTCGGCCGGGCCATGGCCGGCGCATTCGCGGAGCAGGGCGCCGACGTCGTGATCGCGAGCCGCAAGCTCGACGCCTGCCAGGCGGCGGCCGCCGAGATCACCGCGGCCACCGGTTGCCGCACGCTCGCGGTCGCCTTCCACGCCGCCCGGTGGGACGATGCCGACCGGCTGGCCGGCGCCGTCTACGACGAGTTCGGACGCTGCGACATCGTCGTCAACAACGCCGGCATGTCGCCGCTCTACCCCTCGCTCGCGGAGGTCTCGGAGGACCTGTTCGACAAGGTCGTGGGCGTCAACTTCAAGGGGCCGTTCCGGCTGTCGGCGCTCCTCGGCGAGCGCATGGCTGCGGCCGACGGCGGGTCGATCATCAACGTGTCGTCCGTCGCGGCCGTGCAACCCACGCCGGGCGAGCTGGTGTACGCCGGCGCCAAGGCCGCGCTCAACGCCATGACCGTCGGCTTGGCCCGCGCCTACGCACCCAAGGTGCGGTGCAACGTGATCATGCCGGGGCCGTTCCTCACCGACATCAGCAAGGCGTGGGATCTCGACGCCTTCCGGCGCTCGGCGGCCACGGCGATCCCGCTGCAGCGCGGCGGCGAGCCCGACGAGATCGTCGGCGCCGCGCTCTACCTGGCGAGCGACGCGTCGAGCTACACCACCGGCGCGGTGATCAAGGTCGACGGCGGCATGGCGTTCCCGCCGGCGTGATCGACGGCGTCGACCTCGATGCCCTCGCCGCGTGGATGGACGGCGAAGGTCTGCCGGGCGGACCCATCACGGCCGTCGAGCAGCTGGCCGGGGGCACGCAGAACGTCCTCGTGCGCTTCGAGCGGGGCGGCGAGCGCTACGTGCTCCGGCGGCCGCCACTCCACAAGCGGGGCAACAGCGACGAGACGATGCGCCGCGAAGCCCGCGTGCTGGGCGCCCTCGCCGGGTCGGGCGTTCCGCACCCGCGCCTCATCGCGGCCTGTGGCGCCACCGACGTCCTGGGCGCGGCCTTCTACCTCATGGAGCCCATCGACGGAGCCAACCCCACGGTCGGGTTGCCGGAGCCGTACCTCGCGGATCGGGAGTGGCGGCGCGCCCTCGGCCTCGCGATGGCCGACGGTGCGGCCGCGGTCGGCGCCGTCGACCATGTCGCCGCCGGGCTCGGCGACCTCGGCAAGGCCGAGGGCTACCTCGAGCGCCAGGTCGCGCGCTGGCAGCGCCAGCTGGCCTCGTACTCCGACCTCGCCGGCTACCCCGGTCCCGAGATTCCCGGTGTCGACGCGGTGGGCGGGTGGCTCGACGCCAACCGTCCGACCTCGTGGCGTCCCGGACTCATCCACGGCGACTACCACCTCGCCAACGTCCTGTGCGCCCTCGACCGGCCCGGGCTGGCGGCCATCGTCGACTGGGAGCTGACCACCATCGGCGACCCTCTGCTCGACCTCGGATGGCTGCTCGCCACCTGGCCCGACGACGGCGACGGGTCGAGCACGGGCGCGGCACCGGTCGCGCCGTGGGACGGGTTCCCCCGCGCCGCGGAGCTGGTGGCGCGGTACGGCGAGCGCTCCGATCGCAACCTCTCGGCGATCGCCTGGTACGAGGTGCTCGCCTGCTACAAGCTCGGGATCATCCTCGAGGGCAGCCACGCCCGCGCCGCCGCCGGTCTTGCGCCGAAGGCGATCGGCGACCGGCTGCACGCCACCACGCTCGGGCTCTTCGCCCGAGCGCGGCGGCGCATCGCCACTACTTGATCAGCGGATCGCGCGGCAGACCCAGGATCCGCTCGCCGATCTGGTTGCGCTTGATCTCGGAGGTGCCTCCCGCGATCGACATGGCCCGGTGCATGAGCACGAGCATGTTGCTCATCGCGCCCTCGCCGTCCATGAACGCGGCCTCCGGCCCGCTGAGCTCCGACAGGATGGCGGCGGCCTCGTGGCCGATCTCGGAGAGGACGAGCTTCGTCATGGCCCCCTCCGGTCCGGGCTCTGCACCCGACACGGCGCGGTTGGCGCTGCGCAGGTTCAGCAGGTTCATCGCCTGGTGCTCGGCGATGTAGCGGCCGACTCGGGCCGCGCCGCCGGCGAGGCGCTCGGGATGAGCATCGAAGGGGGCCACCAGTGCGTCGCCCGGCAGCGACATGCCGCCCTGGCCACCGCCGATGCTGACGCTCTCGTTGCCGAGCGTGGCGCGGGCGACGGTCCAGCCACCATCGATCGGCCCGACGACGTCGTCGTCGGGCACGAACACGTCGTTGAAGAACACCTCGTTGAACTCCGACATGCCGCTCGTCATGCGCAGCGGACGGACCTCGACACCCGGGGCCTTCATGTCGATGACCATCGTCGTGATGCCGTCGTGCTTCGGCACGTCGGGGTTGGTGCGGACGGTGGCGAAGCCCTTGCCGGCGACGTGCGCGCCGCTCGTCCACACCTTCTGGCCGTTGACCAGCCAGCCACCGTCGACGCGGGTCGCCTTGGTCTTGATCCCCGCGGCGTCGGAGCCGGCGTCCGGCTCGCTGAAGAGCTGGCACCAGATGACCTCCTGGCTGAGCGCGGACGGCACCCAGCGCTGCACCTGGTCGTCGGTCGCGTGCTGGATGAGCGTGAGGATCACCCACCCGGTGATCCCGTAGCCCGGACGCTTGACGCCGGCCTTCTCGAACTCCTGCTCGATGACGAGCTGCTCGATGGCGCCGGCCTCGCGACCCCAGGGCTTGGGCCAGTGGGGCATCACGTAGCCGCTCTTGATGAGGGCGTCGCGCTGGGCGGCGGCGTCGAGGCCCTTGATGCTGTCGGCGAAGGCGCGCACCTCTTCGCGGATGGGCTCGGCCTCGGGCGGCAGGTCGACGGTGCGCGCCCGGCGCACGCCCTTCCTCACGAGGTCGGTCAGCTCCGTGGCGGCCGCGTCGTTGTCGAGGAGCGCGCGCAGCGTCGTGGCGCGGCGGAGGTAGAGGTGCGCGTCGTGCTCCCATGTGAAGCCGATGCCGCCGTGCACCTGGATGTTGAGGTTGGCGCACAGGTCGGCGGCCGGCCCGGCGAGCGTCGCCGCCACCGCGGCGGCGTAGGTGAGCTGGTCGCCCCCCTTCGACGCGGCGCGAGCCGCGTCCCAGACGGCGCTGGTGGCCAGCTCCGTCGCCACCACCATGTTGGCGCAGTGGTGCTTGACGGCCTGGTACATGGCGATGGGGCGCCCGAACTGCTGGCGCACCTTGGCGTACTCGGCGGCCGACTCGGTGCACTCGCGGGCGATGCCGACCGCCTCGGCCGCCAGGATCACCCGGGCCAGGTCGACGAACGCCCGGCGGGCGCCCGGCAGCACGGTGGCCGGCGCGTTGTCGAGGACGACCCGCGCCGATCGCCGCGTCGGGTCGAGGTTCGTGGGCGTCTGCACGGTTACACCGGGGGCGCCGGCCTCGATGACGACGACGTCGTCGCCCGCGCCGACCAGGATCACCGTCGCGAGGCCGCCGCCGAGCACGGTGCCCGCCGAACCCGACGCGGCACCGTCGCGCACCTCGACGCGGCCGCCGAGGCCGACACCGGCGACCGCCGTGCCGTCGACGAGGCCGGGCAGCAGACCCTTCCTCGCGGCGTCGTCGCCGGCCGCGACGAGGACGGCGCTGGCGACCACGGTCGGCACGAACGGACCCGGCGCGATGGCGCGGCCGAGCTCCTCGACGACGACGACGAGCTCCTCGATGCCGTAGCCGGACCCGCCGTACTCCTCGGGAACGTGGAGGCCCAGCCAGCCCAGCTCGACGGCGTCCTTCCACAGGTCGGGCATCGGTTCGGTCGACGCTTCCAGCAACGCGCGGGCCGCGGCCCGCGAGTCGCGCCGCTTCAACACATCGGACGCGGTGGCGGCCAGAGCGCGGTGGTCTTCGGTGATCGCGATGGACATGCGCGCACCGTACGCCCATTTGCACGTCGCGTGCGAGAAGAAGGCCGGTGCGGCCTCAGCCCCCGGCTCGCACCGCGGTAGCGAGGAACAGCGGGTAGGTGCCCGTTGGACGCACGACATCGCCCACGGTCCGGAACGCCACATCGCCGAACCCCGCGGCCCGGAGCCGCTCTTCGAGCCACGGTCGGGCGAAGCCGTGGTGCCCGTCGAAGCCGTCACCGTGGAACGAGCCGTCCTCCTCCTCGAGGTCGACGATGCAGACGTGGCCACCCGCAGCCGTCAGCGTCGCGAAGGCCGAGAGCACGGCGTCGACCTCGGGGATGTGGTGGAGGGCCATCGAGGTGACGATCACGTCGAACGTCTCGTCCGGGACCGGACCCGACGACAGGTCGACGTCCCAGACCCGGGCGTCGCGGAGCACGCCGGCCTCCACCTTGCGCTGCATGACCTCACGCATGCCGGCGGACGTGTCGGCAAGGGTGACCTCGCCGACGTCGTCAAGGAGTGCTTCCGTGACCAGCCCGGTGCCGGCGCCGTACTCGAGCATCCGCGCTGACCGGTCGAGGGCGACGGCGTCGCGGATCGCGGCCGCGACCTCGGCCGCCCTGGCGATCTTTGCCGGGTCGTCGTCCCAGGTGGCGGCCCGCTCATCGAAGCTTCCGTGCATGGCCGCCATCTTCACACCCCGTCGAGCCGGAGCGTGCACCGGCTGCTCCCGTCGATCCCGGGAGCGGCTCAGGAGCCCATCATCGGGCTCGTCCCCGGGGTCGTGAGCCCGGGCACGGCCGACGGTGCGACGAGGAGCAGCACGCCGAGCGCGAGCAGCAGCAGCGCCGTCGTGAGCGACGCGACCCGCCGCCACGGAAGCGTCTTCTCGATGGCGATCAGGGCCGCGACGAACGCCATCCACACGACGCTCATGACCCCGAGCGCGAACAGCGACGCCATCAGTGCCCAGCAGCAGCCGACGCACCACGCCCCGTTCGTGGCACCCATGCGCACGGCTCCCGAGCGCCCGCCTCGCCACGTCCCGAGGAGAGACCCGAGCGGGCTCCGGCACTTGCCGAGGCACGCGTCCTTCAACGGCGTCAGCTCGTACGCGGCCGCGACGACGAGGGTCACGGCGGCGGCCCACCGCCCGGCGCGGTCCCATGCCAGCGCGCCGTGGGCGAGCGCGCCGACGACGGCGCCGATCGCGTAGGCCACGCTCCCGGCGCCGAGCCACGTGAGCAGGTAGCCCGAAACGAACAGGAGCGGTGACACCGGCGAGCGCTGCCGTGTCATCCGCGCGTAGAGCGCGACCGTCGGGGCGACCGACGGCAGCATCATCGCCGCCATCATCACGACCCACACCGCGAGGAACCAGCCGAGAGCCCCGAGATGCGTCCACGGACCGTCGTCCATCCCGCGCATCTGACCGACGGTCCACCACCAGCCGGCTCCTGCGAGCGCGAAGAGAAGGGCGACGAGCCCGAGCCGCGCCTTGGCTGCGGCGAACGCGGGCGCGAGCCCGGCGGGGCCGGCGACCGCCTCGCCGGCGGGAGCGCTCATGCCCTCAGGCGGCCCAGGAGAACCGCGACTTCGAGAGGGCGGTCTTGCCCTCGTACTGGATCCCGAAGGCGTTGATCCTCGAGCGCTTGGCCTCGGCCATCGTGAGATCGGAGCCGACCGGGTGGAACATTCCCGAGAACCGGACCGGCTCCCCCGTGTCGACGCCGAAGGGCACGACGTCTTCGACCTCGAAGTCGATGGCGTCGCCGACCTTCACGCTGTGGCGAAGGCCGTCGTCGCTCACGTCGATCGTGGCGCGCTCGGCGCCGAGCACCTCACCGACGAGCGGCGCGAGCGCCGCCATCGGGCCGCCCGCCTGCCCGCTGAACACCTGGACGAGCTTCTCGAACTGCTCGTCGGTCGCCGTGTCGTCGATGAACATTCCGAGGCGCCAGTTGCCGTCGGTCATCACCTTCGGTGTGTCGGCGATGGCGGCCACCTTGAGCCCCCCGATGTCGGTTCCGTCGACCTGCCCCTCGCGGATGTTGAACACGAGCGTCACACGGCAGAAGTCGTACGTCGCACCGTGGTCGAACGACAGGTTGCACGGACACATCAGCTCGCACGAGCACGTCTCGACGTAGCTGCCTTCGAGGTTCCACGACATGGCCCACCCCCCGGGTCGCTGTCGCAGATTCTGCGCCGCACCGGCGCCCCGGTCAACCGCGCGAATCGGTCGGTTGCGACCCTCCGCGCCGCGAGCGGCGCGCTACCCCGCCAGGGCGGCGACGGCGGGATCGAGGGTGGCCAGCCGGGCGATGTCGAGCCGCGTCGAGCGGAGCAGGCTCTCGTCACGCCGCGCGACGGCGTCGCAGATCGTCTGAAAGGCGCCGGTCGCGTTCATCGTGATGGCGTCGAGCGCACCGAGGCCGATGAGCGCCGCTCGGAGCAGGGGCTCCTCCGGCACCTCGCCGCGCTCGCGGAGCGCGACGACGCAGTCGGACACCCAGGCGTCGAAGTCGGGCGGTATCCGAGGACACGCGGGCATGCATCGAGACTACCGGCGCCGGTCGGACGACCGCCCTCACCCGCGCGCGCAGGCGGAGCCGAGATCTCGACCGGCCCGGGCCCAGGGTGCGCCGGCGCCGGCGGGCGTGAAGTCACCGGTGCGCGCGTCCTGCTCGTACTCCACGGGCGCGGGAGCGCCGGACGCGATGACCGAGAGCGCCTCGAGGAGATGGTCGACGTCGTCCGTCGTCGTCGAGATCCCCGCGCTCGCCCGGACCGCACCCGGCATCGACCGCCGGTCGCCGGCGAGCACGTCGGCTCGATACGCGGCGATCTCGGCGGGGCCGAGTCCGAGCAGCCGGAGCAGGTAGGGGTGGGCGCAGAAGCAGCCATGGCGCACCCCGATGCCGAACTCGATGCTCAGCCGCGCCGCGACGAGCGCGTGGGGAGCACCGTCGACGGTGAAGGTCGCGACCGGTGTCGTCTCGATGTCGAGCCCGGGCCCGAGCAGCTCGACCCCGTCGATCGACGCGACACCGCGGCGGAGGCGCGCCGAGATGTGGCGATCGTGGTCGACCAACGTCGCCCACCCGATGCGCCCCAGCTCGTCGATGGCGGTGTGCAGCGCCACCGCTCCGACGACGTTCGGCGATCCCGCCTCCTCCCGCTCTGGCGGATCCGTCCACGCGACCTCGTCGAGGTCGACGACCTCGACGGCGCCACCGCCGGCAAGGAACGGGTCACCCTCGGCGAAGGTCTCGCGAGGGCCGACGAGGATCCCGGCGCCGAACGGTGCGTACATCTTGTGCCCGCTCCACACGACGAAGTCCGCGGCAGCCGGGAGGGGGCGGTGTGGGGCCAGCTGCGCGCCGTCGACGAGCACCGGCACGCCTCGGTCGTGCGCGGCGTCGATGATGTCGTCGATCGGCGGCAGCCATCCCGTCACGTTCGACGCCCCCGTGATCGCGAGCAGCCGTGGGCGAGGGGTCGCGTCCAGCGCCGCGATCACGTCCTCCACGCTGAACACACCCTCCCGGCCGCACTCCACATAGCGCCGCCGCGCCACGCGGCCCCATGGGAGGAGGTTTGCATGGTGCTCGACCGCCGTGGTGACGACGACGTCGTCGGGTTCGAGCCGGAGCCGGTACGCGAGATGGTTGATGGCTTCGGTCGCGTTGCGGCAGATGATCGCGATGTCGGGGCCGCCGGCCCGCCGCCCGGCGAACTCGAGCGCGGCGTGCCGAGCGTCCTCGTACGCGGCCGTGGCCATCTGCGACTTGTAGCCCGCACCCCGGTGGACGCTCGAGTACCACGGCAGGAACTCGTGGATGCGCGCCGCCACAGCGGGAAGAGCCGAGGTGGATGCGGCCGTGTCGAAGGACAGGTAGGGCCGCTCGCCCCCGATCACCGGCACCGGAAGGCGGTCACCGACGAGCACGACCGGCGCCTCGGGGCTGGGTCCGCGGGCACTGGCACGTGCCGCGGCGCCGCCACGCGGCGCGGCATCGGCATCGTGTTCCACAGCCCCATCACACGTGAACGGCCGGTGATCGGGGAGGGCCGTTCGGCCCTCCAAACCGGACCGTAAGGGTCCCTCGGGCGGCCGCCATCGTGGGCGACCATGGGCGTGCCCCCCGTTCGTGCAAGGGTCACGTACGCGCAACCAGGGCAGGAGGAAGCTCGTCATGGGCCACTTCACCGAAGTGATCGACGACCTCAAGGAGCCGACGCGCTCGCTCCGCCAGGCCGTACCCGAGCCGTGGGCGGGGTTCGCCGCCCTGCACCAGGCGGCCGTCGCCGAGGGGGCCCTCCCGGCCCGCATCAAGGAGCTGATGGCGCTCGCGATCGCGGTCGTGAAGCAGTGCGACGGATGCATCGCCTACCACGCCAAGGCGGCCGCACGCCGCGGCGCGACGCCCGAGGAGGTGGCCGAAGCGCTCGGGGTCGCGCTCCTCATGGATGGAGGCACCGCGTCGGTCTACGGCCCCCGCGCGTGGGACGCGTTCCGGGAGTTCGCGCCGGCGCCGACGCCCTCGGAGGGGTAGCCGGCGCCGCCGAGCCGTTGCCGCGGCGCTATTGACAACGTGGTTGCCACTACTTAGGTTCCCCGCCGATGACGCGGCGCGTGGCGATCGTGAGTGAGGCGGCGGGCTATGTGGGCCCGAACCTGGCCCGGCTGCTGGCCGAGCGAGGACACGACCTGGTGGTCGGCGACCCGGCCGGCGGCCTCGTCGACGACCTGGCGGCCGCGGGAGCCACGGTCGAGGTCGTCGACGGTGTTCGTGACCTGTCGAAGCCGGACGCGTCGGAGCGCCTCGTCCGCGCCGCGCTCGATCGGTTCGGCCGCGTCGACTCCGCCAGCGCGTTCACCGGTCGCATCGTGGTCGGCCGCTTCCTCCGCTCGTCGGTCGACGACCTGCGGGCCGCGCTCGTCGGGTGCGTCGAGGCTCCCTACAACTTCCTCCGCGCGGTCGTTCCCGTGATGGTCGAGCAGGGCGAGGGCCAGGTCCTGGTGTTCACGAGCGCATCCGGCGCGCGTCCCACGCCCGGTGCCCCGCTCTACTCCTCGGCCCGAGCCGGGGCCAACATGCTCGTCCGCAACGTCGCGGCCGAGGTGGTCGGCAAGGGCGTACAGGTCAACGCCATCGGAACGAACTTCATGGACTTCCCCGAGTTCCTCAAGGCGAACCGGGCCGAGGACCCGGAGGGTCGGGCCCGCGTCGAGTCGATGGTGCCGATGGGCCGCCTCGGCACGCTCGACGAGCTCGCCCACTTCGCCATGCCGTTCGTCGACGGAACGAGCCGGTTCACGACCGGGCAGTTCGTCGCGTTCGCGGGCGGCTGGGCCTGAGCCTCGCCTCGGCCGGTGAACGTTCAGCCGGCGTTCGCGGAATCGAAACGCGCCGGCCGTTCCCTCGACGCACCGCCGTGGTTGGCTTCGTTGCGACGAAGGGGGTGGTCGAGGTGGATGACGGAATCGGGTGCCCGGGCGACGACGGCGTGGAGGTGTGGAACACGCTCACGAGGCGCTGGACGTCGGGGTTCGCGATCGACGCCGTGGTCGCCGGCGCCGGCGGGGTCCGCCTGCGTCGTCGGTCCGACGGTGCGGTGCTGCGCGGGGTGGTGCCGTCGGAGCGGGTCCGCCCGTCCGGCCGCGACGGCCACCCGCGGGTCGGGGAGCTGCGCCGGTCCGGCTGAGGCCCCCCACGGGAGCCCGTCGGAGCGGGTCGTCACGAGAACCGATGAGTTCGCGTGGACCGCTTCGTCTACCGGGCATGGCGATGGACCCGGAGCACGGACGATCACCTCGGCGTAGCGTTGGCGTCGACCGAGAGGGCAAGGGGGCGGAGCGATGAGCAGCGTGCGCGTGCTGGTCGGCACCCGCAAAGGTGCGTTCATCCTCACCGCGGGCGCAGACCGCGAGGCGTGGGAGGTCGACGGGCCGCTCTTCGCCGGCTGGGAGATCTACCACGTCAACGGGTCGCCGGCTGACCCCGACCGGATCTACGCCTCGCAGTCGACGGGATGGTTCGGTCAGCTGATCCAGCGTTCCGACGACGGCGGGCAGACCTGGAACCCCGTCGGCAACGAGTTCCGCTACGACGGCGTCCCGGGCACCCACCAGTGGTACGACGGCACGCCCCATCCCTGGGAGTTCGCCCGCGTCTGGCACCTGGAGCCGTCGCCGGTCGATCCTGACACGGTGTTCGCCGGCGTGGAGGACGCCGCGCTGTTCAAGTCGGTCGACGGCGGGCTCAGCTGGAACGAGCTCGCGGGGCTGCGCGGTCACGGGTCGGGCCCGCACTGGCAGCCGGGCGCCGGCGGGATGTGCCTCCACACCATCGTGCTCGACCGCGACGACCCCAACCGGATGTTCGTGGCGATCTCGGCCGCGGGAGTGTTCCGCTCGCTCGACGCCGGCACGACGTGGGAGCCGGCCAACCGGGGGCTCGTGTCGAACACGATCCCCGACCCCGACGCCGACGTCGGCCACTGCGTGCACCGGATCGCGATGCACCCCGACCGCCCCGACGTCCTGTTCATGCAGAAGCACTGGGACGTCATGCGCAGCGACGACGGCGGCAGCTCGTGGCACGAGATCAGCGGCAACCTCCCGACCGACTTCGGCTTCGTGATCGGCGTGCACGCCCACGAGCCCGACACCGTCTACGTCGTGCCGATCAAGAGCGATTCCGAGCACTTCCCGCCCGACGGGCAGCTGCGCGTCTACCGGAGCCGCACCGGCGGCGACGAGTGGGAGCCACTCACCGAGGGTCTGCCCCAGCGCGACTGCTACGTGAACGTCCTGCGCGACGCGCTCGCGATCGACGGTCTCGACCCGTGCGGCGTGTACTTCGGTACCACCGGCGGCCAGGTCTACGTGTCGCCGGACGGCGGTGACACCTGGTCGGCGATCGTGCAGAACCTGCCCGCCGTGCTCTCCGTCGAGGTGCAGACGCTGCCGTGATCCGCGTGGTGCTGCCCGCCCACCTCCGCACGCTTGCCGACGTGCACGGCGAGGTGCAGCTCGACGTGGATGGGCCGCCGACGCAGCGCGTCCTGCTCGACGCCCTCGAGGCCCGCTTCCCGATGCTCCGTGGCACCATCCGCGACCAGGCGACGATGCGGCGCCGGCCGTTCATCCGGTTCTTCGTGGGCGAGGAGGATGTCTCGCACGACTCGCCCGACGACCCCCTGCCCGAGGCGGTCGGGCGGGGCGCGGAGGTGTTCTACGTGATCGGGGCGATCGCCGGCGGGTAGCCCGCGATCGTTAGCAGAGGAAAGGATCGTGTCGTAGCATCGATCCGGTGAGAAGGCGCGTGGGGTCCGCGATCCGCACGACGTTCCGCTCGCTGCGGGTGCGGAACTTCCGCCTGTTCTTCGTCGGCCAGCTCATCTCCCAGGTCGGCACCTGGTTGACGCAGATCGCCTTGGTGCTGCTCGTCCTCCACCGCACGAAGAGCGGCGTCGCCATCGGCGCGCTCGTCGCCTGCCAGTTCGGCCCCATGCTCCTGCTCGGCGCCTACGGCGGCGTGGTGGCGGACCGCGCCGACAAGCGCCGCCTCCTGCTCACCACCCAGACGCTGCAGATGCTGCAGTCGTTCTCGCTCGGCGCGCTCGCCTTCGTGCACGGTGCGCCCCTGCCGGCCTTCTACGCCGCCGCTCTGGCCGGCGGCCTCTTCCTCGCCTTCGACAACCCGGCACGGCGGTCGTTCGTGGCGGAGATGGTGCCGCTCGACGAGGTGCACAACGCCGTCACGCTCAACAGTGCGCTGATGACGAGCTCGCGCATCTTCGGACCCGCGCTCGCCGGCGTGCTGGTGGTGTCGTTCGGCTACGGCTGGGCCTTCACCCTCGACGCCATCTCCTACCTCGCCGTGCTCGCCGGGCTGTGGATGATGCGCACCGAGGAGCTGTTCGTGGCGCCGCCCAGCCGTCGGGGGCGCGGGCAGGTGCGAGAGGGGCTGCGGTACGTGCGGAGCGTGCCGGCGCTCTGGGTGCCGCTCGCGATGGTGGCCCTCGTCGGCACGCTCACCTTCAACTTCTCGGTGGTGCTGCCGCTGTTCGTCGAGCGGACCCTGGGCGGAACTGACACGTCCTACACGTTGCTGTACTCGGTCCTGTCGGTCGGCTCCTTGATCGGTGCCCTCATGACGGCGCACCGGCGGTCGGTGGAGGTGCGTCACGTCGTCGTCGCCTCGTTCGCCTTCGGCGTCGCCATGCTCGTGTTCGCAGCCATGCCGAACCTGCTCGCCGCGTTCCCGATCGCCCTCGCCGTCGGCCTCACCAGCATCGCGTTCATGACGGCCTGCACGGCGATCGTGCAGGTGCGGGCCGCGCCGAACATGCGGGGCCGCGTGCTCGCGCTCCAAGCGATGGTGATGATCGGGAGCACCCCCATCGGTGGTCCGGTCCTCGGGGCGGTGTGTGACGCCTTCGGCGCTCGCGTCGGGCTGGTGATCGGCGGCGCCGCCGCGCTCGTCGCGGCCGGCTGGGGCCACGCCATGCAGCGCACCCGCGACGTGGCGATGACCACGGCCGATAGCGTCGACGACGCGGTCGCCGAGGCCGTCGGCGTCACCCCCGGCTGACCGCGGCCGCCGTCGCGGCCGCGGCCCCGCAACCGGCTGTGATGCTGACGCGCGGTCCTCGCGCGTGAGCATCACCGCCGCTCGAGGGCTCGACGACCGGGTGTGATGCTGACGCGCGGTCCTCGCGCGTGAGCATCACCGCCGCTCGAGGGCTCGACGACCGGCTGTGATGCTGACGCGCGGTCCTCGCGCGCCACCATCACCTGCGCGTCGCGGCCGGCGTCACCGCCGGGCTGATCCGCGGCCGTACGCTCTCGGCATGGCCGCGACCCGGGTCGCCCTCGCGCTGGGGAGCGGGGGCGCGCGCGGCTACGCGCACATCGGCGCCATCGAGGTGCTCGAGGAGCGCGGGTTCGACATCGTCGGCGTCGCGGGGTCGTCGATGGGGGCCCTCGTCGGTGGCCTGCACGCCGCCGGCAAGCTCGGGGAGTACACCGAGTGGGCCCGAACGCTCACCCAGCTCGACGTGCTCAGGCTGCTCGACCCGTCGCTGTCCGCGCCGGGCGCCATCCGCGCCGAGAAGATCCTCGCGCGGGTGAGCGAGCTGCTCGCGGGCGCGCTCATCGAGGACCTGCCCATCCCGTTCACCGCGGTCGCCACCGACTTGTTCGCGCGCAAGGAGGTGTGGTTCCAGCGCGGCCCCGTCGACATCGCCATCCGGGCGTCGATCGCCATCCCCAGCATCATCACCCCGGTGGTGCTCAACGGCCGCCTGCTGGCCGACGGCGGGCTCATGAACCCCGTGCCGATCGCGCCGACGGCCAGCGTCGTGGCCGACGCGACCGTGGGGATCATGTTGAACGGGGAACGCCGGGGTGCCGCGGCCGAGGCGGTCGCCGACTCGCCGGCGCGCGAGACCGCCGAGGAGCGGCCGCTCGACGAGTGGCGCGAACGCCTCCGCCGGGGCGCGGCCCAGCTCCTCGACCGTGAGCTCGTGCGCGTCGTGGTCAACCGGTTCGGTGGCCACGGCGAGCGCGAGCCGGCGTCTGCGGAGGACGCCACCGACGAGGGCTTCGGACCGCTGCCGGCGGGCCTCGGGAAGTTCGACGTGATGAACCTGTCGCTCGAGGCCATGCAGGCCGTGCTGACGCGGTACCGCCTCGCCGGCTACGCGCCCGACGTGCTCGTCACCGTGCCGAAGGACGCGTGCCGCAGCCTCGACTTCCACCGCGCCAACGAGCTCATCGACCTCGGCCGCACCCTCACCGCGGCCGCGCTCGACCGCTCCGGCCTCACCGCCGAGCCACCACCTCGTTGAGGGTCAGGCGCTCGCGCCCACCGGCGCGGATCGGATGGCCCGCCACACCCGCTCGGGTGTGCACGGCATGTCGATGTGGGTGATCCCGAGGTGCGACAAGGCGTCGACGACGGCGTTCTGGATGGCCGGTGTGGAGCCGATGGTGCCGGACTCGCCGATCCCCTTGGCGCCGAGCGGGTTGCGCGGGCTGTCGGTCTCGGTGTTCGACGTCTCGAAGCTGATCAGCTCGGTCGCGGCCGGGATGGCGTAGTCGGCCAGGTTCGTCGTGAGCGGATTGCCGTCGGCGTCGTACTGCACCCACTCGTAGAGCGCCTGAGCCGCGCCCTGGGCGATCCCTCCGTGCTGTTGGCCCCGCACGAGCAGCGGGTTGAGGATGCGGCCGCAGTCGTCGACAGCGATGTGGCGCAGCATGGTCGCCCGGCCAGTGTCCATGTCGACCTCGACCACCGACACGTGGGTGCCGAAGGGGAACGTCGAGTTGCTGCCGTCGAAGTCGCCTTCGAAGCGCAGGGGCCCCGCCTCGACACCGTCGGGCAGCCGGCTCGGGTCCTGCGACGCCGCCGCCAGCTCGGTCCACGGCACGGTGCGGCCCGGTACGCCGGCGACGTGGAGGGCGTCGTCGCCGGCGACGATGTCGTCGGGGCTCGCCTCGAGCAGGTGGGCCGCGATCTGCTTGGCGCGCGCGAGCACCTCATTCGACGCCGCGAGCACGGCGTTGCCGGCGGTCTGGAGCGAGCGCGACCCGAGCGTGCCGGCACCACGAGGTACGGCCGCGGTGTCGGAGTTGACGAGTCGGATCTTCTCCATGGGGATGCCGAGCACGTCGCTGGCGATCATCGCGAACGCGGTGTGGTGGCCCTGACCGTGGACACTCGTGCCGACCGCCATCGACGCAGTGCCGTCGTCGTGGACCTCGACCGCGCCGTACTCGGTGTGAAGGCCGAGCGGGGCGGTGACCTCGACGTAGGTGGACACGCCGATGCCGAGCTGCATCCGGTCGCCGGCGTCGCGGCGGCGGGTCTGCTCGGCGCGCAGCTCGTCGTAGCCGGCGGCCGCGAGTGCCGCGTCGAGCGACTTCGCGTACTCGCCGGAGTCGTACTCGCCACCGGTGGTGGTCGTGAGGGGGAAGGCGTCCGGGTCGAGGAAGTTGCGGCGGCGGATCTCGGCCGGGTCGACGCCGATCTTGTCGGCGGCCACGTCGATCACCCGCTCGATCAGCTGGGTCGCCTCCGGGCGTCCCGCGCCCCGGTAGGCGCCGACCGGCGTGTTGTTCGTGACCGCGGTCGTGCCCTTGAACCGCACCTTCGGGATGTCGTAGACGCCCACCACCATCATCTGGGTGAGCATCGGCAGCACCGCGCCGATCACCGGGTAGGCGCCACCGGAGGCGACGATCTCGGCGTCGAGCCCGACGATCCGGCCGTCGTCCCTCACGCCGAGCTTCGCCGTCATCGTGTAGTCGCGGCCGTGGACGAGGGCGAGCATGTCCTCTGACCGGGTCTCCATCCACTTGACCGGACGGCCGAGCTGCATGGCCGCCGCTGCAGTCGCGAGGTACTCCACGTAGACGGCCGCCTTGGGCCCGAACCCGCCTCCGACCCACGGGCACACGATGCGCACCTTCTCGGGGTCGAGCCCGAGCACGCCGGCCACCGCCGGGTGCACGGCGTGGGGGGTCTGGTGGGAGATCCAGCACGTGATCCCGCCCTCCGGCTCGCCGGGCACCGCCAGGCACCCGTTGGGCTCCATCGGCACGCCGGCGAGCCGCTGGCTCACCATGGTGACCTCGGCGACGGCGTCGGCGCCAACGAGTGGATCCTCGTCGGAGCCGAAGTTGGTGACGAAGCAGACGTTGCTGCCGGCCTCGGGGAAGAGGATGGGCGCGTCGGGCGCCAGCGCCGCGGCTTGCGACGTGACCGCCGGCAAGGGGTCGATGTCGACCACGATCGACTCGGCCGCGTCGACCGCCTGCCCGGCCGTCTCGGCGACGACCGCCGCCACGATGTCGCCCACGAACCGCACCCGGTCGCGAGCGAAGACGGGTCGGTTGAACTCCGGAGGCAGCAACGGGAAGCCCTGGAACGGTTCGAGCCCGAGGTCGTCACCGGCGGCGGAGTACACGGCGATCACGCCGGGCATCCCTGTCGCCTCGCTCACGTCGACCGACCGCAGCTCGCCGTGCGCCATGCCCGATCGCACGAAGACGATGCGGGCGGCACCCGTGGTGTCGAGGTCATCGACGTACTTGCCGGCGCCGGTCACCAGCGCCGGGTCTTCGAGTCGCGTGACCGCATTGCCCAGGATCGAGCCTGCCTTGGCCATTCCAACCCCCCGGTTCGACGTGTTGCCGGGAGTCTCGCACTCGCGGCGCCGCGATGCTCGCTGGGGACGAAAGGGACCGGCGGCCGGCTCGGTGTTTGGTGAGCTGACACCTCCCGTGCCAAGACTTCCGCGATGCACCCGCACCTGGCGCGCACGCCCTGGCCGGCCGAGGACGGCGGCCCTCGGCGACAGCAGCGACCTCATGACCTCCCCGGACCTCGGGCCGGCCGGGCGACGCTCGCCGCCGTCCGGCCGGCGCCCATCAGCGTGATGGCGCTCCTCGCCCCGGACGATGAGGTGCTGGTGCTGCGCAACACCGTCGGCCCGTCGGGCGTCACCTGGGTGGAGTCGATCGACCCCGAGTCGCTCGCCGAGCGGCGGAGGTCGCCCGACCTGCCGCTCGGTCCGTTCTGGCCGGGTGGGTTCGCCATCCTCGCCGACGGGGCGGTGGTGATCGTCCAGGGACGATGGGCTCATCGGCTCACTCCCGACCTCCGGATCGAGCGATCGCGGGAGCTGCCGGTCGACGCGCCCCACAACTCCTTCGTCGTCCTCGGCGACGGCTCGATCGCCACGAAGGACCTGCAGCGGCCGGCGGGGCGGCCGTCGACGCTCTCGGTGCTCGACCCCGTCACCCTCGAGGACCGGACGGCACCGCTGACCCTCCCCGAACCTTCGGTCGCCCGGCTGTCCGCCGACGGTGACGATCTCGTCGTCGTCGGCGTCTCGGCCCTCCACCGGCTGCGATGGGACGGGGCCGGCGCAGAGGTCCGACCGGCGGCGCCGCCGGCCGCCTACCTCCGCCACCGCGACCAGTCGTTCGGGTGGGATCCGGTGGTCGATGCCGGGGCGATCTGGTGGATGGACAACGGCGATCACACCTTCGAGCGCGGCCTCACGATGCTCGGCAACGGTGTGGCCGCCGGGCCCGTCCGTCTCTGGCGTGCGCCCGTCGGTGGCACGGGCGGCGACAGCGAGGCCTCGTCGGTGGAGGTGAGCGGCCTTGCTGGCGGCGCGGTGACCAACCCGCCCCTCGTCGACGCGTCGCGGGGCATCGCGATCGCCTACGACTCCGCCAACGGTGTGCTCGCGGCGTTCGATGCCTCCGATCTCACGCCGAGGTGGACGCAGCGGATCAACACCGCGCAGCATCTGGTGCTCTTCGCCGACACCGGCGAGGTGCTCGTCAACGATCACGACCCGGCCACGGGCGACGCGGTCGCGCTCGTCGGCGTCGACGACGGTCGCGTTCGGGTTCGGGTCGCCGTGGAAAGCCCCGCCCAGTCGGTGGTGTTCGGTGCACCGGGTCGTCGCCGCGACTTCTACTACGTGTCGCTCTCGACCATCGCCCGCGTCGTCTTCGACGACGGAGACAACTATTGACGCAGTGAGTGACAAGTCTTACGGTCGCCGGACATGGAGCTGATCCTCGACTCGCTGCGTCGCCGCATGCGCGCCATGCACTCGCTCTGGGAGGACGCGGTTGCGTCGATGGACATCGGCCACGTGAACCACGTCGAGCGGGAGCCGGTGCTGCCGATCGCGTTCTCGTTGTTCCACTTCGTGCAGATCGAGGACGGGTCGGCCACGATGCTCGGCGCCGGCCCGATGGTCTACGACGAGTCGTGGGGCGAGCGCATGGGCCTCGCCATCGCGGACCACGGCAAGCACCGGACGGTGGAGGAGATGGTGGGGCAGCGGATCGGCGACTACGCCGCCGCGACGGACTACATGCAGCGCGTCTTCGCGAAGACCGAGTCGTGGCTCGCGTCGCTGGAGCCGGCGGCGCTGGGCGACGTCGTCGTCGCCCGGCCCTTCCCGCCGGCGATCGCGTCGACCTACAGCGCCCGCGTGGCCGCGAAGGCGGGCATCACCCGCCTCGACGGCATCGAGTGCTGGATCTACCAGCACGGCCTGCGGCACATGGGTGAGGTCGAGCACGCCCGGGCGCTCGTCGGGCTTCAAGGGATGACGTCCTGACGGGCAGCGCCTCCGGACCGGCCGCCCTGCTCAGACGGGGTCCCGCCGGCGCCGGACGAGCTTCTCGATCTCGACGGCGACGAACGCGGCACTCGAGGCGACGAGCACGACCGCCAGCTGGACGGCGGTGAGCGGGGTGGTGTCGAAGAGGCTGCGAACGCCGGGCGCGTAGACGGCGGCGAGCTGGGCGCCCACGCCGAGGGCGACGGCGTACATCAGCCACGGGTTCGATCGGAGACCGAGATGCACGGCGCTGTGCCGCTCCGACCGCACCGCCAAGGCGTTGCCGAGCTGGAGGAACGCGAGCGTCGTGAAGACCATCGTCCGCTCCGGCCAGCCGGCGGCGCGCGCGAGCACCTGCACGGCGAGCGAGACGCCGGCCATCAGCAGCCCGATCCACAGTGCGTGCTGCCACAGCCCCCGGCCGAGGATCGACTCCGACGCCGGCCGCGGGGGGCGCGTCATCGTGTCCGGCTCCGCCGGCTCGAGGCCGAGGGCCACGGCCGGGGGACCGTCGGTGACGAGGTTGATCCAGAGGATCTGCGCCGGCAGCAGCGGCAGCGGCAGACCGAGCAGGGGCGCGAGGAACATCACCCACACCTCGCCGGAGTTGGTGGCGAGCATGTACCGCACGAAGCGCCGCACGTTGTCGTAGATGCGCCGGCCTTCCTCGACGGCGCCGACGATGGTGGCGAAGTTGTCGTCGGCGAGCACCATGTCGCCCGCTTCCTTGCTGACGTCGGTGCCGGTGATGCCCATCGCCACCCCGATGTCGGCCCGCCGGAGCGCGGGGGCGTCGTTCACCCCGTCGCCGGTCATGGCGACGATCGCACCCTGCCGCTTCCAGGCTTCGACGATGCGCAGCTTCTGCTCCGGCGTGGTCCTCGCGTACACCGACACGCGCTCGACCCGGCCGGCGAGCTCGTCGTCGCCCATCGCATCGAGGTCGTGGCCGGTGACGGCGCTCGACGCGCCGTCGAGGAGACCGAGCCGCCGGGCGACGGCCTCCGCCGTCGCGGGGTGGTCGCCGGTGATCATGACCGGGGTGATCCCGGCTGCTCGGCACGTGGCGATGGCGGCGGCGGCCTCCGCTCGTGGGGGGTCGGCGATGCCCACGAGACCGACCAGGTGGAGGTCGCGCTCGATGTCGTCGAGCGGCTCGGGCACCGCGTCGACCCAGCGCTCGGCCAGCGCGATCACCCGGTAGCCGCCGGCGGCGAGGGAGTCGGCGGCGGCGAGCGCGTTGGCAAGATCTTCGGCGTCCGCCGGCGACACGAGGGGTGCCAGCGCGCCGGGCGCACCCTTCACCGCCACCCACCATCCGTCGGCGGCGCGGTGGACGGTGAGCATCCGCCGGCGGCCCGCATCGAAGGCGATCTCCGCCACGCGTGGGCGGCCGGCCTCGATCTCGCGTTGCTCGACCCCGAGCTTGGGGGCGAACGCGAGGAGGGCGCCTTCCGTCGGATCACCGGTGATCGTCCACTCGATCCCCTCACGCGGCGCGTGGAGGGTCGCGTCGTTGCACGCCACCGCGACCTCGGCCAGGCGGGTCAGCGAAGGGTCCGGGCTCACCGTCCCCGGAGCCGGCACGACCTCGCCCTCGGGTCGGTACCCGCCGCCGCTCACCGTGTAGCTGCCGGCGTGGGTCCACACGCGCTCGACCGCCATGCGGTTCTCGGTGAGTGTTCCCGTCTTGTCGGAGCAGATGACGGTCACCGAGCCGAGGGTCTCGACCGCAGGGAGCCGGCGGACGAGCGCGCGGCGGGCGGCCATGCGCCGGGCGCCGAGCGCGAGGGCCACCGTCACCACCGCGGGCAGCCCCTCGGGGATGGCGGCGACCGCCAGGCTCACCGCGGTGAGGAACATCTCGTCGGCGGGCTCGCCCGTGAACACGCCCACGATGAACACCACCGCGCACACTGCGAGCGCCGCGGCGGCGAGCCGGCGGCCGAGGCCACCGAGCCGCTGCTGGAGCGGCGTGGCATCGGCCGAGTGGGTCTGGAGGAGTGTTGCGATCCTGCCGATCTCGGTCGCCATGCCGGTGGCGACGACCACGCCGGTGGCGCGGCCGAAGGAGACCACGGTGCCCTTGAAGGCCATGTTGCGGCGGTCGGCGACGAGCGCGCCCCGCTCCGCGTCGAGCGGTCGGGCCGTCTTCGCGGTCGGCTCCGACTCGCCGGTGAGCGGCGCCTCGTCGACGCGGAGCCCGTGCACCTCGATGAGGCGGAGGTCGGCGGACACGACGTCGCCGGCCGCGAGCCGGACGAGGTCGCCCGGAACCAGCTCGGCGGCCGGCACCTGGGCGACGGCGCCGTCGCGCATCGTGTTCGCGGTGGCGGCCGTGAGGCGCTTCAGTGCCGCCATCGCCTCCTCGGCCCGATGCTCCTGCACGAAGCCGACGACGGAGTTCAGCACCACGATCACCGCGATGACGATCGTGTCGCGGTACTCGCGGATCACGACGGTGATCGCCGCCGCGGCCGCGAGCACGAGCGTCATGGTGTTGGCGAACTGCGAGAAGAACAGCTGCACGGCCGAGGTCCGGCGCTGCTCGACCAGCTCGTTCGAGCCGAACCGGGCCAGCCGGCGGGCGCTCTCCTCGGTGGTCAGGCCGCGCTCGGCGTCGGTGCCGTAGCGCGCCACGACGTCAGCGACGTCGGCCTCCCATGGTTCGGCCGGCGACCCGACGCCGGCGTTCATCGCGTCCACGGCTGCCACCTGCCCAGTAGAGGTCGGGGGCGGGGGTGAACCCCAGGGGCCAACGTCCCGAGCCGCCAGGTCGATGATCGACCCGCTGCCCGGGTGACGCCGCCCGGATCGGGTAGGCGCGGAATAGTTGATGCATCAACCGTGTTCGAGGACGTGAAGGTTGATTCATCAACCAGTCCCATCCGATCGCACGACAAGGAAGCCCGAGACTGCCATGACCACCACGACCCTCCCCCAGACCCTCACCGGTGAGTACACCCTCGATCCCTCGCACTCCCGCATCGGCTTCGTCGCCCGCCACGCGATGGTGACCAAGGTCCGCGGCTCGTTCAACGACGTCGCCGGCACCGGCTACCTCGACACCGAGAACCCCGAGAAGTCCCACCTCGAGCTCGTCATCAAGGCCGACAGCATCGACACCCGCAACGCCGACCGCGACGCCCACCTCCGCAGCAACGACTTCTTCGACATGGAGACGTATCCGGAGATCACGTTCAAGAGCACGAGCGTCGAGCGCACCGACGACACCACGTTCCGGGTGACCGGTGACCTCACGATCAAGGGCACCACGAAGCCCGTCACCGTCGACCTCGAGTTCACGGGCAGCGCGACCGATCCGTTCGGCAACAACCGCATCGGTCTCGAAGGCAACGTCACCGTCAACCGCAAGGACTGGGGCGTCAACTGGAACGCCGCGCTCGAGGCCGGCGGCGTCCTCGTGAGCGAGAAGGTCGTCCTCGAGTTCGAGGTGTCGGCCATCAAGCAGACCGCCTGATCCTGCAAGCGTCGTGCGCCTCGTCGGCGGCGCCCCTCCCCGGGGCGCCGCCGCAGAGGCCATCAACGCCGGGACTCCGTGCACCATCTTCCTCTTCTCCGTACCCTCCGTCTCTGCATCGAGGCCCCACATGAACACCTCCACCCTCACCCCTCAGGTCGACGTCCGGCGTGCCGGCGACCGCTTCGCGACGCGGCTCGGATGGCTCGACTCCAAGCACTCCTTCTCGTTCAGCCGCCACTGGGACCCGGCCAACACCCACCACGGCCTGTTGCTCGTGAACAACGACGACCGCGTCATGCCGGGCACCGGCTTCGAGACCCATCCCCACCGCGACATGGAGATCGTCACGTGGGTGCTGCAAGGCTCGCTCGTGCACCAGGATTCCGAGGGCAACCGGGGCGTGATCTATCCGGGCCTCGCGCAGCGGATGAGCGCCGGCACGGGGATCCTCCACTCCGAGAAGAACGACTCCTGGCGCGTGCAGGGCGGCGCCGAGCACGACGAGCCGGTCCACTTCGTCCAGATGTGGGTCGTCCCCGACGAGGACGGCATCGTCCCCGGATACGAGCAGCTCGAGATAGACGACGAGCTGCTGCGCGGCGGCCTCGTCCCCGTGGCGTCGGGGATGGACGAGCACGCCGGCGCCGCGGCGATCCGCATCCGCAACCGCTACGCCGCTCTCCACGCCGCCCGCCTCGACCAGGACGGCTCGGTCACGCTGCCCGACGCCCCGTTCGTGCACCTCTTCGTGCCTCGCGGCACCGTCGAGCTCGAAGGCGCCGGAACGCTCGGAGAGGGAGATGCGGTGCGGCTCACCGCCACGGGCGGCCAGAGGGTGACCGCCGTCGATCCCGCCGAGATCCTCGTGTGGGAGATGCACGCCCAGCTGGCCGCGTCGTAGGCCGGCGCGGGGAGCGAGCCATCACGATGCCACCGACCACCGACCAGCAGTGGCTCAACGACGAGGAGCAGGCGGCGTGGCGCGCCTGGCAGCGGATGCACCTCCAGCTGACCGGCCGGCTCAACCGCCAGCTCGCCGAGGAGAGCGGGATCTCGCTGCAGGACTACGGCGTGCTCGTGACGCTCACCGATCGGGCCGACGGCCGGATGCGGGCCTTCGAGCTCGGCCGCGAGCTCGGGTGGGAGAAGAGCCGCCTCTCGCACCACGTCTCCCGCATGGTCGAGCGCGGCTTCGTGACCCGTGAGCGGTGCCCGACCGACCAGCGCGGCCTGTTCATCGCCGTCACGCCGAAGGGCAGGGCCGCGATCGAGGCGGCCGCGCCCGGGCACGTCGCCGAGGTTCGCCGCTCGTTCATCGACCTGCTCACGCCCGAGCAGCTACGGGCCGTCGCCGAGGTCGCCGGCGTCGTGCTCGACGCCCTGGCCGAGGAGTGCGCCCGCGCCGTCCCCGAGGCGCCCGACGCCTGAGAAGAGCGGGCAGGGACCGAAGGTCCTTGACTCGGAGGCTCCCACCCCGTTGGATTGGGGCGCGTGGGCGCGGCGGCAAGTGTCCGGCTCGTCCCATGCGGACGAGCGCGCGGCGACGCCGGCGCCGACTGACGGAGGGTGAACATGTTCAAGGAGTTCAAGGCGTTCCTCATGCGTGGGAACGTCGTCGACCTGGCCGTCGCGGTGATCATCGGTGCTGCGTTCAGCGCGATCGTCGCGGCGATCACCACCGGACTGATCACACCGCTGATCGGGATGATCATCTCCCGCGACTTCACGAAGATGACGTTCGAGGTCAACAACAGCGTCTTCAGCTACGGCCTCGTGATCGACGCGGTCATCAAGTTCATCGCGTACGCCGCCGTCATCTTCTTCGTCATCGTGAAGCCGATGCAGGTCATGTCCGACCGCCGCAAGCGCGGCGAGGTCGAGCCCGAGGAAGGCCCGGCGCCGAGCGACGAGGCGCTGCTCCTCGCCGAGATCCGCGACCTGCTCTCGGCCCGCCAGGGGTAGTCACCCGGTCCACTGGCGGCGGGTGGGGCCGGTCACCGGGTCTCGCCGACGGCTGACGCGTGGAACACTGCGAACGGTGCCGCCCACCTCGCCTACCGCCGAACCACCCGCGTGGGCCCGGCACCTTCCCGCCGGCATCGGTCCCCGCGACGTCGACGTCGTCGGCGAGGGGACGCTGCCGGCGGCATGGGTGCGGGGATGGCGTGCCGCGCCGGCACGCCGCGTCGTGCACGACGTCGATGAGGAGTGGGTGTCGGGCGCCGACCTGCTGGCGCGCAGCGAGCGCCTGGCGCGCCGTCTCGTCGGAGCCGGTGTCGATCGGGGCGACCGCGTGCTGCTGTCGGGTTCGGCGTCGGTTGCCTACGTCACCGCCTACGTCGCGGCGCTACGCGCCGGCTTCGTCGTCGTCCCCGTCAACCCGGCCTACTCGCGCCGGGAGCTCGACGTGATCGTCGACGACGCGTCGCCCCGGGCGGCGATCCTCGAGTCGACGGCCCTGCGGGCCGCGGCACGTGAGCGCGACCCGTCGATGGTCGTGACAGAGATGGGCGTCGACCTGCCCGACGGCGGCGCGGGTACCGTCCTCGACGCGGCCCGGCCCGACGACCCCGCGCTGCTGCCCTACACGTCGGGCACCACGGGGCGGCCCAAGGGCGCGCTGCTCTCGCACGCCAACCTGCTCGCGAGCGCCGAGGCCGTCCGGCTGGCGTGGCGCTGGACCGCCGCCGACGTCCTCATCCTCTGCCTTCCGCTGTTCCACATGCACGGCCTCGGCGTGGGGCTCCACGGCACGCTTCTCACCGGCGGTGCCGCGATCCTCCAGCCGCAGTTCGATCCGGAGGCGGTGCTGGCAACGGCCGCCGGCGGCGACGCCACCATGTTCTTCGGTGTGCCGACGATGTACCGGCGCCTCGTCGCCGCCGACCACCCCGACCGGCTCGCGGCGCTCCGCCTGTGCGTGTCGGGGTCAGCGCCGCTGAGCGGCGACCTGCACGCCGCCGTCGCCGAGCGGTGCGGCCAGGTCGTGCTCGAGCGCTACGGCATGACCGAGACGGTGATGCTCGTGTCGAACCCGTACGACGGTGAGCGCCGGCCCGGCACCGTCGGCTTCCCGCTGCCGGGCGTCGAGGTCCACCTCGACGCGGCGAACGACGAGATCCTCGTGCGAGGACCCAACGTGTTCGCCGGCTACTTCCGGCGTCCCGACGCCACGGCCGCCGCGTTCACCGACGACGGCTGGTTCCGCACCGGCGACATCGGGTCGACCGACGCCGACGGGTACCTCCGGATCGTCGGCCGGGCGAAGGAGCTGATCATCAGCGGCGGCTACAACGTCTACCCCCGCGAGATCGAGGACGTCCTGCGTGCCCATCCGTCGGTGATCGACGCGGCCGTCGTCGGCACGCCGTCGGAGGAGTGGGGGGAGACCGTCACCGCGTACGTCGAGGCCCGCGACCCGTTCGATCCGGCCGACGTGGTGGCCTGGGCCGCGACCCAGCTCGCGCCGTACAAGAAGCCGCGCCTCGTCCATCGGGTCGACGCCCTGCCGCGGAACAAGCTGGGCAAGGTGCTCCGCGACGAGCTGCGGCCGCCCGAGAGCCGAACCGCATGAGCGCGCCGGCGCACCTGCCGCTCGACGACGTGCGTGTGCTCGACCTCACCGTGGCCCGCGCCGGGCCGTCGTGCGTGCGCCAGCTGGCCGACTGGGGCGCCGACGTGATCCAGATCGAGCCGCCCGTCGACCCCTCGACGCCCGGCATCGCCGGCGAGCGCCGCGACGGGTCCGACTGGCAGAACCTCCACCGCAACAAGCGCGCCATCTCACTCGACCTGAAGCAACCGGGCGCGACCGACGTCCTCCTGCGCCTCGTCGACACCGCCGACGTGCTCGTCGAGAACATGCGGCCCGACGTCAAGTCCCGTCTCGGGTTCGACTTCCCGACCGTGCACGCCCGCAACCCGCGCCTCGTCTACGGCTCGATCTCGGGCTTCGGCCAGCACGGCCCCTACCGGGACCGCGGTGGCGTCGATCAGATCGCCCAGGGGATGGGTGGGCTCATGAGCGTCACCGGTCTGCCCGGCTCGGCACCGACGCGCACGGGGACCCCGGTGTCGGATCTCGCGGCCGGGCTCTACCTCGCGGTCGGCGTGCTCGTCGCGCTGCACGACCGCGACCGCACGGGCGAAGGGCGCTGGGTCCAGACGTCGCTGCTCGAGGCGATGATCGGGATGATGGACTTCCAGGCATCCCGGTGGACGATCGACGGCGTGGTGCCGGAGCAGGAGGGGAACCACCATCCGACGCTCGTGCCGATGGGCTGCTTCGAGACGGCCGACGGCTACGTGAACGTCGCCGGTCCGAGCGGCCGGCTCCTCCGGTCGTTCTGCGCGGCGATCGGCCTTCCCGACCTGCCCGCCGACCCTCGCTTCGACACGGCCGCCAAGCGCAGCGAGAACCGGGCCGCGCTGAACGACCTGATCGCGCCGCGGCTGCGCGAGCGCACGACGGGGGAGTGGGTCACCGTGCTGAACGCAGCGGGCGTGCCGTGCGGTCCGGTGTACGCGATGGACGAGGTGTTCGCCGACGAGCAGGTGGTGCACCTCGGGTTGGTCGCGACCGTCGACCACCCCTCGCTCGGCTCGCTCGACATCGTGCGCAATCCCGTGACGATCGAAGGTGGAGGTCCGACGGTCCGCGCCGCGAGCCCGTTGCCCGGGGCGAACACCGACGAGGTGCTCGCGCAAGCGGGCTTCACCGCCGGCGAGATCGACGACCTGCGCCGGCGGGGCGTCATCTGAACCGATCCCACCGCCTGCACTGCCGACGACGAAGAGGAGCCCCGCCATGCCGAAGCCCCGAACCCACGACACCGGCACCGACAAGCTGCTCGTCGAGATCGACGACGGCGTCGCGACGATGACGTTCAACAACCCGGAGAAGCGCAACGCCCTGTCGGAGGAGATCCGCGCCTCGCTTCCCGGTGCCCTCCGCGCGCTGGCGCGCGACGACGAGGTGCGCGTCGTGGTGCTACGGGGCGCAGGTGAGAAGGCGTTCGTGTCGGGGGCCGACATCTCCGAGTTCGGTGATCGCCGCACGAGCCCCGAAGCGCGGGCCGAGTTCGACGCACTCAGCGCGGAGGCGGGCCATGCGTGGAACGCGCTCGAGAAGCCCGTCATCGCGATGATCCGGGGCTTCTGCATCGGTGGCGGGCTCCTCATCGCGCTCCAGGCCGACATCCGGATCGCGGCCGACGACGCCCGCTTCGGCGTGCCCGCGGCCAAGCTCGGGCTCGGCTACGGCTACGGCGGCGTCGAGGCGCTCGTCGGCCTCGTCGGCTGGGCGGCGGCGTCGGAGATCCTGTTCTCCGCCCGCCAGCTCACCGCGGAGGAGGCCGACCACATCGGGCTCGTGAACCGCGTCGTGCCGGTGGCGAAGCTCGAGTCGGAGGTGAAGGAGCTCGCCGGGCTGATCACCGCCAACGCACCGCTCACGGTCGCAGCGTGCAAGGCCGCGATCCGCCAGGCACGGAAGGATCCCGACGACCGCGACCTCGCCCACGTCGGCGCCATGGTCGAAGCCTGCTTCCAGTCGGACGACTACAAGGAGGGCCAGCGCGCCTTCGCCGAGAAGCGCAGCCCCAAGTTCACCGGCCGTTGACCCCGGGCCGGTGATCGCCGGCGGGCGGCGTCAGAAGCCGAGCGAGAACTGTCGCCCCGAGAGGGCGCGCTGGCGGGCGTCGTCGACGAGATGGTCGCCGGCGTCGAGGAGCCGCGGCAGGAGGTCACGCTCGAGGGTGAGGGCGCGGAACACCATCCCGATCGTCACGTCGTGCGCCGGCCGGAAGTCGACCTCGATGGCGTCGCCCGCCGCGATGGGCCCGGGCGCCAGGACGCGGAGGTAGGCGCCGGGGGCGGCGCGCCGCGTGAACGCCTTGACCCAACCGGGGCGACCCATCCAGGTCCGGAAGGTGCCGCAGGGGATCCTCGGCACCGTCACCTCGAGCACCACCTCACGGCCGATGCGCCACCGCTCGCCGACGATCGCTCCCGTCACGTCGAGGTCGACGGTGGTGAGGTTCTCGCCGAACGTCCCCCCAGCGAGCGCCATGCCGAGCTCGTGCTCCCACCAGTCGAGGTCCTCGCGGGCGTAGGCGTACACGGCCTGGTCGGGTCCGCCGTGGTTGTCGGTGTCGCAGATGGCGTCGCCGGCGAGGCCGCTCTGCGACGGTCCTGGCGGCATCACCTCGACCGGCGTGGTGCTCGGCCGCTTGTCGATGCCGGTCAGACCCCCCTTCGCCCCGATCTCACGCGGGGCGCCGACGTTGACGGAGACGACGTGGGCCACGCCGGAGACGGTAAACGACGCGGGCCGCCGGCTCGGTTCGCGGCCTCGCGCTACGACGATGCGGTCGAAAGGTCCTTGTCCTCCATCTCCCAGGCGTGGTCCATCACGTGGTAGGCGCTGTGGCGGACGAGGAACGGCAGCGTCCAGGTCCGCATCCGGCGCCCCTCGCCACGGTTGTAGGCCCTCATCGCGTCGACGTAGCTCTCGCGGTGGGCGCGCAGGCCTGCCGGCGACAGCGCTGCGCCCTCCGGTATCCGAAGCCCGAGCCGCTTGGCGAACTCCTCGCTCTCGGTGCGGATCGTGTGGCGGATGATCTTGTCGCGGTCCCGCCCGCCGCCCCGCGGCCCCTTCCGCATGTCGGCCGACACCCGCGCCGCGACCCCGTCGAAGTAGGCCCACGACGCCTGCAGGAGGCCGATCTTGCGCTCGAGCTCGGCGTCGGGCATGGGGTCGAGCTCGGAGCTCGACGACGAGAACGAGATGCCCCAGAAGTCGGTGGAGCCGGTGCCGACGCGGTCTTCGATCACGTCGATCGCGCCGGCGGCGTCGAACTCGTCGGCGAGTCCCGCGGCGACGGCGACCGGCCGGAAGCGCTCGCGATACGACTCGAGCGTGGCCAGTGCGAGCTCGGGTGTGGTCGCGCCTCGGCTCCAACCGGGCCAGTCGAGGCTGAACGCCACGGCCTTCCTCCCCTTGGGGCCACGCTCGACCACGGTGCGGACCGGCATGGGCGGATCGTA
>DATAKR010000157.1:0-6995 GCA_036261495.1 Acidimicrobiales bacterium
AGATGAAGGACGTGGTCGACGCGGTCGTCGCGCGCGCCACCGCCATGTGGGGCCGTGACGGATGGGAGCGCCAGGACGTCACCTGGCGGGTGCGGCCCGACGACCTGGCGCCCTTCACGCGCGGCGAGGGCGCGGGCGCGCCTGTCTCGGAGCAGCCCGTTCGCCTGCTCGGCCGCCTCGCCGCCGCCGGCGTCGACTCGTCGTCGTCGCTGCCGGTGGCCGAGCGCAAGCCCGAGTGGCTGCGGGTGAAGGCCGACATGGGGCCGCGCTACCGCGAGCTGCGCAAGACGATGCGCTCGCTCGACCTCGTGACCGTGTGCGAGGAGGCCGGCTGCCCCAACATCTTCGACTGCTGGAACGACGGCACCGCCACGTTTCTGATCAACGGCGAGCGGTGCACCCGCGCCTGCGGCTTCTGCCTCGTCGACACCCGCCACCCGCAGGCGCTCGACCCCGGCGAGCCCGACCACGTGGCCGAGGCCGTCGCTCGCATGGGCCTCGCGCACGCCGTCGTCACCGCCGTGGCGCGCGACGACCTCGACGACGGTGGCGCGGCCGCGTTCGCCGCCACGATCGAGGCGATCCGCCGGCGCAACCCGTCGACCGCGGTCGAGGTGCTGATCCCCGACTGCAAGGGCGACCCGGTGGCGCTCGACGTGATCTTCGCGGCCCGCCCGGAGGTGCTGAACCACAACCTGGAGACGGTGCCGCGCCTGCAGCGGGCGGTCCGCCCGTCGGCGTCGTACGCGCGCAGCCTTGCCGTGCTCGCCCGCGCCAAGGCCGCCGGCCTCACGACCAAGTCGGGGATGATCCTCGGCATGGGCGAGACCGAGGACGAGGTCGTCGCCGCGCTCGCCGACCTCCACGCCGTCGGCGTCGACATCGTGACGCTGGGCCAGTACCTGCGCCCGACGGCGAACCACCTCCCGGTGTCGCGGTGGTGGACGCCCGACGAGTTCGACGCGCTGCGCGTCGTCGGCGAGGCGATGGGCATCGGTCACGTGCAGGCGTCGCCGCTGACGCGGTCGAGCTACCACGCCCGCGACGCCGCGAGTGGCCTGTCGGCGGCGGCGCCGCCAGGCACCATCTGAGCGCCGACGCCGCGGCCCCCGCCGCCAATGGTCCCGAATTTGCGCGGACCAACGCGGATTGTGGCCGGCCACGCCCGGCCCTACCGTCAGGAGTGGCGCCGGCAGGCATGCGAAGGAGGCGGGTCCGGAAGGGACGCCGCGTCGTGACGTCGCTCCTGGGAAACCCCGTACGTCGAGTCGCTCCCCGCCGGGTGCCGATTCCATGACCGGGCGGGATCGCCCGGTCCTGCAGATGTCGATGCTCCGGTGGCCGTGTCCTTGTGGCGCCTCCCGTCGAAGCAGCGACGAGAGGCGGTCAGATGCGAACGTCCCTACGCGCCGGTCCCCGATATTGGAGGGCACCAGGACACCCGACGATGCGCCGAGCGGTGGCAATCGTCGCCGGCATGACCATGATGGTCGCGCTGGCGGGCTTCGGTTCCGCCTCTGCGGCCGCCCCCAAGGCGCCGAAGACGCCAGCGGAGCGTTCCGCCAGCGGCGGGTCCGCGGGCGCCGTTCCTACCGTCACGAACACCAAGACCTTCGACCGGGCCCCCAGCCCGATGCCCACCGCGTCGGCGCCGCGGGCGGCCGCGACCGTCGGGGCGACCTTCACGGTCGACGATCCCGGCGACACCAGCGACGCGACGCCCGGCGACGGGATCTGCGCTGACGCCGGCGGCAAGTGCACGCTTCGCGCCGCGGTCGAGGAGGCCAACGCCGACACGACGCCTGACGCCGACGCCATCGTGCTTCCGGCCGGCATGACGATCGCTCTGACCGGCGGCGAGCTCTCGGTCACGCAGCCGCTCGTCATCACCGGCGGCGGGGCGACGTCGATCGTCGAGCCTTCCGACACGAACCGCGCGTTCCACCTCGACGCCGGCGGCCCCGTCACCTTCGCGTCGTTCGTCGTCCAGAACGCGATGAATGTGGCCGCGGACGGCGGCGCCGTCTACGTGACCTCGGGGACCGCGTTCACCGCGGACCACATGCTGTTCCATCACAACAACAACTGGGACTACAGCGGTGGCGCCATCTACACCGCGTGGAACAGCGGCACGTGGATCACCGACAGCACGTTCACCGCGAACCGGTCGTACTACGGCGGCGCCGTCTACGGCAACGGCGCCCTGTTCATCAGCCGTAGCACGTTCGGCGGGGCGACGGCCGACCTCGGCAACAGCGCGTACTACGGCGGCGCGGTCTACGTCGACGAGAGCAGCCACGTCGAGTACTCGACCTTCCAGTTCAACGTGGCCGAGTACACGCCCGGCGCTCCGGACGGCTATGGCGGCGCGCTCTACGTCAGCTACCCGCTCGACCTGATCGGCGTGTCGGTGCTCGACAACGCGGCCTACGAGGGCGGCGGCATCTATGCCGACGGCGACTACATGCTCGTCGACAGCTCGTCGATCCTCCGGAACAAGGCGGTCGACGGCTACGGCGGCGGCATCTACAACTACTACAGCGTGCTCGTCCGGGGCTCGACGCTCGACTCGAACTTCGCCGACTACGAGGGCGGCGCCATCTACAACGACGGCACCCTCTCGGTCATCGGCGGGACGATGAGCCACAACACCGTCGGCGACCCGGAGGCGGGCAACTACGTCTACGGCGGCGCCCTCTCCAACGAGGGCAACTTCGCGACCCTCGAAGGCGTCACCATGGACGGCAACGCCGCCCATGCCGGCTCGAACCAGTACGCGGAGGGCGGGGCGATCTACTCCGACGAGTACCTCGCGCTGACGAACGTCACCATCCTCAACAGCCTCGCTGACGGGTACGGGTTCTACGGCGGTGCCATCGAGGCCGACTACGGGCTCAACGCCCACAACCTCGTCGTCAAGAACACGACCGTCAACGTCACCGACGGTGGCGAGGGTGGCGCGGTCTACTACGACGACAACAGCATCCTCGCGGACGTTGTGATCGAGAACACCACCGTCACGATCGCGAGCCCGAGCGCGGACTCCGGTTGGCTGTACGGCGGCGCCCTGTACACGGGCGACTACGGCGTCCTCGACAACGTCCAGGTGAAGAGCACCACCTTCACCGGCACCAACATGAGCTACACCTACGGCACGGTCGCCTACAGCTCGTACCCCGGCACGTGGCGGAACGTCACCCTCGGCCCGAGCACCGCGACGCTGGACGGCTACGTCGAGGGCGTGTTCTGGGAGGACGACGACTGGACCGGGACGAACGTCTCGATCGTCGACAACGCCATCACGCTGACGGCGGCGAACTCGTCGGACAGCTACGGCGGCATGTACGGCTACTACGACACGTCGATGACCAACGTGACGATCAGCGGGAACTCGATCACGGCTCCTGCTGACTACAGCGGTCGCCTCGTCGCGGGCGCCTACCTGTACGACGACCCGTTCGAGCTGACGAACGTCACCATCGCGAACAACACCTTCAGCGGTGGCTCGAGCCCGGACAACGTCGGCGGTGTGCTGGTCGAGTACTACAACGCGTCGTTCAAGAACTCGATCATCGCCAACAACACCGCCCCCCAGTGCGCGGCCATCAGCGGCGGTGCGGTCGTCTCCGGCGGGCACAACCTGTCGAGCGACGACACGTGCGGGTTCACGATGCCCGGTGACCTCGAGAACACCGATCCGATGCTCGGACCGGTCGCGGACAACGGCGGCCTCGTGCCCACCCAGGCGCTGCTCGCGGGCAGCCCTGCGATCGACGCCGGCGATGCCGCCGGTGCGCCGTCGACGGACGCGCGCGGCGTCGCCCGTCCGCAGGGCGCGGGCGTCGACATCGGTGCCTTCGAGTACGTGCCGCCGGCCCCGCCTGCACCGCCGACGCTTCACGGCTACTGGCTGGTGGCGTCGGACGGCGGGATCTTCAGCTTCGGCGACGTCGGCTTCTTCGGCTCGACCGGGGCGATGACGCTGAACAAGCCGATCGTCGGGATGGCCCCGACACCCACCCGCAACGGCTACTGGCTGGCAGCGTCGGACGGCGGGATCTTCAGCTTCGGTGATGCCGTCTTCTTCGGCTCGACCGGGGCGATGACGCTGAACAAGCCGATCGTCGGGATGGCGGCGACGCCGTCGGGCGGCGGCTACTGGCTGTTCGCGTCGGATGGTGGCGTGTTCAGCTTCGGCGATGCCGCGTTCTACGGCTCGGCCGGCGGCATCACGCTGAACAAGCCCATCGTCGGTGCCGACAGCACACCTCCGGGTGCCGGCTACTACGAAGCGGCGTCGGACGGTGGCGTCTTCAGCTACGGCGACGCGACCTTCTTCGGGTCGATGGGCGGTACGCCGCTCAACTCGCCGATCACCGGGATGGCCGCGGCGTAGGCCTCCCTGCACAGGATCACCTCAGGGTCCGGGCGCACATGGCCCGGACCCTGGCGCGCCGGCGCGCGGTCGAGTCGGGCCGAGCCGCCGCGGTGTCCTGGGCCACGCGTGCTGAGCGGCCGGGTCCGCTCGGTACAGTCCAAGAGGTCCGGTCATCGCGCCCGGTCCTCTGCACGCTCCTCTGCACGCCCCGGCGAGGTCTTCCGCACCATGAGCAGGTTCCGTCGTGTCGCCGTGCGGCGCGCTGTCATCCGGCTGATCGCGATCGCGATCGCCGTCGCCCCCGCCGCGGCTGTCGTCGCCCCCGCGCCGACGGGCGCCGCGCCGGCGCCAGCGTCGACTACGGCTCGCGGCGCGGCCGCGCCCGTGGGTGTGGTGGCGTCCCCCGCGTTCGCGATGACGTCGCTCGCCGAGCAGGTCGACAACGGCGGCGCGTTCACGACGCCGCCGGACACCGACGCGGCGGCGAGCTCGACCTACGTCGTCGAGGTCGTGAACTCGACGCTCAACGTGTATGCCCGCAGCAGCGGGTCGCGCGTCGGAACCCAAGTCGACCTCGATTCCTTCTTCCTCTCACCGTCCGACATCAGCTCCGGCTACACGGTGAGCGACCCGCGCGTGATCTACGACGCCGTGGCGGCGCGGTGGGTCGTCTCGGCCATGTCGTTCAAGAGCAGCTTCAGCACCGGACAGGGCGGTCGCGTCCACCTCGCCGCGTCCGACACGGACGATCCTGCCGGCACGTGGCACGGCTGGACCGTCAAGGCCAGCACCACGGGCGTGCTCTTCGATCAACCCCGCCTCGGGCTCACCACCGACAAGGTGCTGCTCTCGTGGGACGACTACAGCGGGATCGCCTTCGGGTTCTTCGCCGGCGCCGAGGCGCTCGCCGTCGCGAAGGACGAGGTCTACAGCGGCGTGACGATGCCGGCGACGGCGTCCGACTCGTGGCCCTCGAGTGGCACGCCGTTCTTCGCGCTCGTGCCGGCCGAGAACCAGGACCAATCAGCGACCGGTTGGCTCGTTCACAACGAGACCGACGTCTCGCCGCCGCAGGTCGGCGTCGTCGAGGTCACCGGCACCCCCGGGAAGGACCCGGTGACGTTCACGCCGACGGCCCTGCCCGCCCGCGCCGGCTCGGCCCCGCCCGCCGCGGCGCAGAGCGGTTCGTCGGCGAGGATCGACACCGGCGACATCCGGTTCCTCGACGCCGCCTGGAAGGGCGGCCGGCTGTGGACCGGTGGGAGCGACGGGTGCGTGCCGGCCGGCGATTCGGCAACGCGGTCGTGTGGCCGCCTCGTCGAGATCGACACCACCGGGTCGACCCCGGCGATCGCGCAGGACTTCGACTTCGGGGCTGGCGGCGTCTCCACCATGTTCCCGTCGGTCACCTTCAACGGCCTCGGCGATCTCGTCGTCGGCTATTCGACCTCGTCGTCGTCGACCTTCGCGTCCTTCGCCGCCGGCGGGCAGCTGCGGAGCGACGTCAACCGGTTGTCGTCCACGTTCGCGGTGAAGAGCGGGAACGGCGTGTACAACGAGGCCGCCAATGGGTGCTTCGGGCCCGGGACGTCCCGCTGGGGCGACTACAGCGGGGCGTCGCCGGATCCGGCCTCGTCGCTCCACGCGTGGGTCGCCGGCGAGTTCGCGGCCGGCGCATCGGGCTCGCCGAACGTCGCGGCGGCGTGCAACTGGGGCACCTATGCGGCGCGGGTGACGTTCACGGCGCCATCGATCACGGCGATATCACCGGCCACGGTGGCGGCCGGCGGCACGATGGTGGTGACTGGTGCCGGCTTCACCACGTCCGCGACGGTCACGATCGACGGCGTCGCGGTCACCGGCGTCGTGAGCTCGTCGCAACAGCTGACGGTGACCGCGCCCCCGCACGCCGTGGGTTCGGCGGAGCTCGTCGTGACGACCGACTACGGAACGTCGGTCCCGATGTCGTTCACCTACGTGGCGCGCCCGGTGCTCTCCTCGATCGACCCGTCCGTCGGGCCGACCGCGGGTGGGACGACCGTGACGCTCTCGGGCGCCGCGCTCGCGGGTGTCACCGCGGTGCGGTTCGGCGCCGCCGCGGCCCCGTTCGCCGCGGTCGACGACTCGACGGTTCACGCGACCGCGCCGGCGTCGGTGGCCGGCACCGTGGCGGTGGTGGTGAGCACCAGTGGCGTCGAGAGCAACGCCGTGTCGTTCACGTACGAGGCGCCGCCTCCGCCGCCTCCCCCGCCGCGTGACGGGTACCGGCTGGCCGGCTCGGACGGGTCGGTCTATGCCTTTGGTGACGCCGCGGCGCTCGGCGACACGGCCGGCGCGCCGCTGAACCTCCCTGTGGTCGGCATGGCGGGAACGCCCTCGGGCGATGGCTACTGGTTGGTCGCGAGCGACGGCGGGATCTTCGCGTTCGGCGACGCCGCGTTCCACGGCTCCACGGGTGCGATCCGCCTCAACCGGCCGATCGTGGGGATGGCCTCCACGCCCTCGGGTGACGGCTACTGGTTGGTCGCGACCGATGGGGGGATCTTCGCGTTCGGCGACGCCGCGTTCTACGGGTCGACCGGCGACATCCATCTGAACTCGCCGATCGTCGGGATGG
>DATAKR010000170.1:0-3594 GCA_036261495.1 Acidimicrobiales bacterium
AAGCTGTTCCGCCGCCTGCACGCCGGCGCCAACCCCGACGTCGAGGTGACACGAGCCCTGGCAGAGACCGGGTATCCCAACGTCGCCGCGCCCCTCGCGACGTGGGAGCGCGACGGCGCGCACGTCGCCGTGGTGCAGCCGTTCCTCGCCGGCGCGACCGAGGGATGGTCGCTCGCCCTGACGTCGTTGCGCGACTTCTACAACAGCGACTGCGAGAACCCCCGCGAGTGCGGCGGCGACCTCGGCGCCGAGAGCCGCCGGCTCGGCGAGGTGACCGCGTCGATGCACCTCGCGCTGGCAAGGGCTTTCGGTGACGCTGAGGGCGACGCGCGCGCCTGGTCGGCTGCGATGCTCCGCCAGCTCGACCGCGTCGGCAAGGGCCGGGCGTGGGAGGGCGGTGCCCGGGCGGTGTTCGAGCGAATGGCCGACGGAGATGCCGGGCGGTCGATCCGCGTGCATGGCGACCTCCACCTCGGGCAGGTCGTGCGCGCCGACGCCGGCTGGTACGTCCTCGACTTCGAGGGGGAGCCGGCCCGCCCGCTCGACGAACGCACCCTGGCGACGTCGCCGCTCAAGGACGTGGCGGGGATGCTGCGCTCGTTCGACTACGCGGTCGCGGTGGCGGCTCGGGAGTGGCCGGACGACCAGCGGGACGACCGCCACGACCAGGGTCTGCGCTGGCTGGAGCGCAACCGCTTCGCGTTCCTCGAGGGCTACTTCGGCACCGAGGGGATCGCCGCCCTGCTGCCGTCGCCCCACGCCCAGCTCACGGCGGCCCTCGAGGCGTGGGAGCTCGACAAGGCGGTCTACGAGGTGGGATATGAGGAGGCGCACCGCCCCGAGTGGTCCGTCATCCCTGAAGCCGCAATCGCTCGACTGCTCGGAGGGTAGGTACGCACGATGGCCGATACGGCGAAGGCAAAGGCAGCGAAGGCGCGGGGGAAGGCCGACACCGGCACGAAGGGGGCCGCCACGGCGTCGTCGTCGGCCGCGACCCCGTCACGAGATCCACTCGCGGACGAGCTCGATCGCCTCGTCGCCGGCGAGCACGGCGATCCGCACCACGTGCTCGGGCTCCACAAGACCGACGACACGCAGGTCGTCCGCGCCTACCGGCCCGACGCGTCGGCGGTGGCGGTGGTCGTGCGCGGGCACGAGCCCGTTGCCGCCGAGCGGATCCATCCCGCCGGCGTGTTCGCCGCCGAGGTGCCGGCCGACGCGGCCGACGGGTACCGCATCGAGGCCACCTACGCCTCCGGCGCGACCCACGACGTCGAGGACCCGTATCGCTTCTGGCCCACGCTCGGTGACCTCGACCTGCACCTCATGGGCGAAGGCCGCCACCACGATCTCTGGAAGCTCCTCGGCGCCCACCACCGCACCCACGAGGGCGTCACGGGAACGTCGTTCGCGGTGTGGGCGCCGAACGCCAAGTCGGTGCGCGTCGTTGGCGAATGGAACCTCTGGGACGGTCGCCTCAACCCGATGCGGTCGCTCGGGTCGTCAGGCGTGTGGGAGCTGTTCGTGCCCGATGTCGAGCCAGGCATGAAGTACAAGTACGAGATCGTGACCGCGCAGGGTCATGTCACGCTCAAGGCCGACCCGTTCGCCTTCGCCACCGAGGAGCCGCCGGGAACGGCGAGCGTCGTCGCCGCCTCACACCACTCGTGGGGTGACGACGCGTGGATGGATCGCCGGCGCGAGACCGACTGGCTCACGGCGCCGGTGTCGATCTACGAGCTCCATCCCGGGTCGTGGCGCCGCCGGCCCGAGGAGGGCGACCGGCCCCTGACCTATCGCGAGCTCGCCGAGGAGCTGCCGGAGTACGTCGCCGATCTCGGGTTCACCCACGTCGAGCTCATGCCCGTCGCCGAGCATCCCTTCGGTGGGTCGTGGGGGTACCAGGTGTCGTCGTACTTCGCGCCGACGGCGCGCTTCGGCTCGCCCGACGACTTCCGCGTGCTCGTCGAGGCCCTCCACGACCGCGGCATCGGGGTGATCGTCGACTGGGTGCCGGCCCACTTCCCGCGCGACGAGTGGGCCCTCGCCCGCTTCGACGGCACCGCGCTCTTCGAGCACGAGGACCCGCGCAAGGGCGCGCACCCCGACTGGGGCACGCTGGTGTTCAACTACGGACGCAACGAGGTCCGCAACTTCCTGATCTCGAACGCGCTGTTCTGGGTCGAGGAGTTCCACATCGACGGGCTCCGGGTCGACGCGGTCGCGTCGATGCTCTACCTCGACTACTCGCGCAACGCCGGCGAGTGGGTCCCGAACGAGTTCGGCGGCCGGGAGAACCTCGAGGCCGTCTCGCTCCTGAAGGAGATGAACGAGGTCGTCTACGGGCGCCAGCCCGGCGTGATGACCATCGCCGAGGAGTCGACGGCCTGGCCGGCGGTGTCGCGGCCCACCTACCTCGGCGGCCTCGGCTTCGGGTTCAAGTGGAACATGGGGTGGATGCACGACACCCTCGAGTACTTCTCGAAGGAGCCGATCTACCGGCGGTACCACCACAACGAGCTGACCTTCGGCCTGCTCTATGCGTTCACCGAGAACTTCATCCTCCCGCTGTCGCACGACGAGGTCGTCCACGGCAAGGGCTCGCTGCTCAACAAGATGCCCGGCGACCGGTGGCAGAAGGCGGCCAACCTGCGCTCGCTGTACGCGTGGATGTGGGCCCACCCCGGAAAGCAGCTCCTGTTCATGGGCGGCGAGATCGCCCAGTCGGCCGAGTGGAACCACAACCTGAGCCTCGACTGGCACCTCCTCGAGTACTCGGAGCACCGCGGTGTGCAGGACCTCGTCCGGTCGATCAACCGGGTGTACCGGGACGAGCCGGCGTTGCACGAAGTCGACTTCTCGCCCGAGGGCTTTCGTTGGGTCGATGCGAGCGACGTCGACTCCAACGTGCTGTCGTTCCTCCGCTACTCCGAGGACCGGTCACGCGTCGTCGCCTGCATCGCGAACCTCTCGCCGGTGCCGCGCTACGCCTACCGCGTCGGACTTCCACGCGCGGGCGCGTGGCGCGAGCTGGTCAACACCGACGCGGCCGAGTTCGGGGGCTCCGGCGTGGGCAACGGTGGGCAGGTCTGGGCCGCGGACGAGCCGTGGCACGGCCTCGACCACTCCGCCGACGTGACGCTCCCGCCGCTCGGTGTGCTCTGGCTGGCGCCGGAGTAGCGGTACCGTCGCAAGCCGTGGACACCGAACGAGCGCCGTCGCCGCTGGCGCTCGTCGTGCACGGGCACTTCTACCAACCGCCGCGCGAGAACCCGTGGACCGAAGAGGTGCCCCGCGAGCCGTCGGCGGCCCCGTTCCACGACTGGAACGCGCGCATCGCCCTCGAGGCCTATCGACCGAACGCGTTCGCCCGGATCGTCGACGACGCCGGCCGGGTGGTGGCCATCGTCAACAACTACGAGCACCTGTCGTTCGACGTGGGCCCGACGCTGTCGGCCTGGCTCGGCGAGCACGAGCCGCTCGCGTGTGAGCGCATCGTGGAGGCCGACCGACTGGCCGGCGGTGCGATCGCCCAGACGTACTTCCATGTGATCCTGCCGCTCGCCACCGAGCGCGACGTCCGCACCCAGATCC
>DATAKR010000174.1:0-2914 GCA_036261495.1 Acidimicrobiales bacterium
CGCGCTGTCGTCCTTCGGGGCCGTCGACGGGCACGGCGAGGACGTCGATGCCGGGCAACCGTTCCGCGTCGTCGTCGACTTCGCGCACACTGCCGGCGCCATGGCTGCCGTGCTCGACGGCGTCCGCTTCACGGCACCGGCGGGGGCGCAGGTGATCGTCGTGTTCGGCTGTGGCGGCGATCGCGACCCGAACCGGCGCCCCCTGATGGGCGAGGCCGCGGCGGCCCATGCCGACGTCGTCGTGGTCACGTCCGACAACCCCCGCACCGAGGACCCGCTGCACATCGTCGGGCAGGTCGCGGCCGGGGCCCGCGCGGCGAAGGAGCTGATGGTCGAGCCCGACCGGCGATCGGCCATCGAGCTCGCCCTCGGACGGGCCCGGCCCGGCGACGTCGTCGTCATCGCCGGGAAGGGTCACGAGACCGGTCAGATCGTCGGCGACGAGGTGCTGCCGTTCGACGATCGCGAGGTCGCCGTCGAGGTGCTCGGCGAGGTTCGCCAGTGATCGCGCTCCTGCTCGCCGGCGGCGTGTCGATGTTCGTCGCGCTGGTGGGGACGCCCATCCTCATCCGGTGGCTGCAGGCGAACGGCATCGGCCAGCAGATCCGAGAGGACGGCCCGCAGGGCCACATCACGAAGGCGGGCACGCCGACGATGGGCGGGCTGATGATCGTGGCCGCCGCCGGATCCGGCTACCTGGTCGGTCACATGCGGGGCCAGATCTTCACGTGGGGCGGGATCGCGGTGATGGTCGCGACCGTCGGCACCGCGCTGGTCGGCCTCCTCGACGACTGGATCAGCGTGCGTCGAGAACGCAGCCTCGGTCTCAACAAGCGCGCCAAGATCGCCGGGCAGCTGGGGGTGGCGCTCGTGTTCTGCTACCTCGCCCTGCACTTCGCCCACGTGAAGACCAACGTCTCGTTCACGCGCTGGAACTCGCTGCCGTTCGCCGCGCTGCCGCCGTGGCTGTGGGTCGTGTGGGCAGTGCTGATCATCGTGGCGATGTCGAACGCGGTGAACCTCTCCGACGGCCTCGACGGCCTGGCCGGCGGATCATCGACGTTCGCGTTCTCGGCGTTCGTGATCATCGGCTTCTGGCAGTTCCGCCATCCCGACCTCTACTCGGTGCCGCAGGCCCTCGACCTCGCACTCGTCGCGATCGCGCTGATGGGCGGCTGCGTCGGATTCCTGTGGTGGAACGCCGCGCCGGCGCGGATCATCATGGGCGACACCGGTGCCCTCGGCATCGGTGCGGGCATCGCGGCCCTCGGCCTCGAGATGAACCTGCACCTGCTGCTGCCGATGATCACCGGCCTGTTCGTGCTGATCACGCTCTCGGACGTGATCCAGATCTTCAGCTTCCGCGTGTTCCACCGGCGCGTGTTCCGGATGGCACCGCTGCACCACCACTTCGAGCTGCTGGGCTGGCCGGAGACCACCGTCGTCATCCGCTTCTGGATCCTCGCGGGGCTCTGCACCGCGGTCGCCGTCGGGGTGTTCTACGCCGACTTCATCGCGCTAGGGGCGGCCGACTGATGGCCGCGACGATGCCCGATCGGGTGCTCGTGATCGGCCTCGGCGTCACGGGCGAGGCCGTGGTCCGCCAGCTGCGACGCCGAGACGTCGACGTCACGCTCGTCGACGACCGCGTCACCGACGCCACGAGGGCCACCGCCGCGCGCCTCGGTGTCGCACTCGCCGCCGACGCCGACATGGCCACGCTCGTCGCCGCGGTCGATGTGGTGTGCCCGAGCCCGGGCGTGCCCTTCGCCCACCCGGCCATCCAGGCGGCCCTCGCGTCGGGCACTCCGGTGTGGAGCGAGTTCGAGCTGGCGGCGCGATGGGACGACCGTCCCGTGCTCGCGATCACCGGCACCAACGGCAAGACGACCGTGACCACGATGGTGACGGAGATGGTCATCGCCGGCGGGCGCCGTGCCGTCGCCGCGGGCAACAACGACCTGCCCCTCGTCGATGCGCTCGACGACCGCTCGGTCGAGGTGTTCGTCGTCGAAGCGTCGTCGTTCCGCCTCGAGTTCACCGAGACCTTCCGGCCTCGCGTCGCGGGGTGGCTCAACCTCACGCCCGACCACCTCGACTGGCATCCCGACGTGGAGCACTACGCGAGGGCCAAGGCCCGGATCTGGCAGTGGCAGCACACCGACGACGTCGCCGTCGCGAACGCCGACGACGCCGAGGTGATGCGGTGGGCGCGCACTGCGCCGGGGCGGGTGGTGACGTTCTCGCTCGATGCCGCGGCCGCGGCGGCCGGCGACGTGCACTATGCCGCCGATGCAGGGGCGTTGGTGCGAATCGAGCGGGGCGCCGGCGTCGAGCGGATCGCCGGGATCGACGACCTGGCGCGCGCGCTCCCACACGACCTTCGCAACGCGCTCGCGGCCGTCGCCATCGCTCGTGAAGGCGGCGTCGACCTCGATGCCTGCGCTCGTGTGCTGCGCTCGTTCTCGGGGCTCCCCCACCGAGTGCAGCTGGTAGGCGACGCTGGAGGGGTGCGGTGGTACGACGACTCGAAGGCGACGACCCCCGCCTCCGTGGTCGCGGCCATCGAGGGCTTCGAGTCCGCGGTGCTGATCGCCGGCGGCAGGAACAAGGGCCTCGACCTCTCCGGGCTGCGCGCCCTCTCGCCGCGGCTTCGCGCCGTGGTGGCGATCGGCGAAGCCGCGCCGCTCGTCGCCGCGACCTTCGAGGGCGCCACCACCGTCGTCACCGCGTCGTCGATGGACGAGGCCGTCGACGCCGCAGCCGAGCACGCACGGCCCGGCGACGCCGTCGTGCTCTCGCCGGCCTGCGCGTCGTTCGACTGGTACCGGTCCTACGGCGAGCGAGGCGACGACTACGCACGCGCGGTCAACGCGCTGGCGGGAACCACAGGCGGAACGAGGGGGAACCGATC
>DATAKR010000144.1:0-3194 GCA_036261495.1 Acidimicrobiales bacterium
GGCCCGCCGGCGCCTACATCGTCCGGACGCGCGACGGGGTCGACGCCGGCGCCGTGGCCGCCGACCACGGGCGCCGGCTCGGCGTGCGCGCCCGCTACGTCTACCGGGCGTCCACTCGCGGCTACGCCGCCGAGGTCACCGCCACCCAGCTGGCGGCGGTGCGCCGCGACCGCCGGGTGCGGGCGGTCGAACCCGACCGCCCGGTCCACGTGCGGCTCTCGTGGGGGCTCGACCGGATCGACCAGGCCGCCCTGCCCCTCGACGGGCGGTTCCGAGCCCCGGGCGACGGTGCGGGCACGACGATCTACGTGATCGACACGGGCGTCCGTGCCACCCACGAGCAGCTCGCCGGTCGCGTCGAGAGCGGGTTCGACGCCGTCGACGGCGGTGCCGCCGACGACTGCAACGGCCACGGCACGCACGTCGCGGGCATCGCCGCCGGCGCGACGACGGGCGTCGCGAGCGCGGCCCACGTCGTCGCCGTCCGGGTGCTCGGCTGCGACGGCTCGGGCTCCACCTCGTCGGTGATCGCCGGCATCGACTGGGTCACCGCCCACCACCCGGCCGGGCGACCCGCGGTGGCGAACCTGAGCCTCGGCGGTGGACCGAGCGCCGCGCTCGACGAGGCGGTGCACCGCTCGATCGCCTCGGGCGTCACCTATGTCGTCGCGGCCGGCAACGGCGACGCCGCCGGCGTGGGTGTCAGCGCGTGCGGCGACTCGCCCGCGCGCGTGAGGGATGCGGTCACCGTCGGCGCCGCCGGCCGCGACGACCGCGCCGCGCCGTTCTCCAACTTCGGGAGCTGCGTCGACGTGTACGCGCCCGGCGTCGACATCCCGTCGGCGTGGGACACCGGAGACCGGGCGGAAGCGACGCTCAGCGGCACGTCGATGGCCGCGCCGTTCGTGGCCGGCGCCGCGGCGGTGTACCTCGGGCGCCACGCGTCGGCCTCGCCGGCGCAGGTCGAGAGGGCCGTGCGTGCCGCCGCGACGGTGCCCGTCGAGGTGCCCGGTCGCCGCGCCCGAGGCCGGCTGCTGCAGCTCGCCGGCCTCTGACAGCCCCGGGGACGTTGTCACAGGGCCGACTTACACTCATGTCATGCCCGACACCGCGGTGACCTCCCCTCCGTTCGAGGTCGTCTCCGACTTCGAGCCGGCCGGCGATCAGCCGAAGGCGATCGCCGCGCTGAGCGAGGGCATCCGCCGGGGCGACCGCTTCCAGACGCTGCTCGGCATCACCGGCTCGGGCAAGAGCGCCACGATCGCCTGGACCATCCAGGAGGTCCAGAAGCCCACGCTGATCATCGCCCCCAACAAGTCGCTGGCGGCCCAGCTGGCGAGCGAGATGCGGGAGTTCTTCCCGAAGAACCGGGTCGAGTACTTCGTCTCCTACTACGACTACTACCAGCCCGAGGCGTACCTCCCGTCGAGCGACACCTACATCGAGAAGGACTCGTCGATCAACGACGAGATCGACCGGCTGCGCCACGCGTGCACGTCGGCCCTGCTGCACCGGCGCGACGTGATCGTCGTCGCGTCGGTGTCGTGCATCTACGGCCTCGGCTCACCCGAGGAGTACGGCAAGCAGATCCTGTTCCTGCGCGTCGGTGACGAGATCGACCAGCGGCGGATGCTGCGCCAGCTCGTCGACATGAACTACGAGCGCAACGACCAGAACCTCGTCCGCTCGAAGTTCCGGGTCCGCGGCGACACCATCGAGATCCACCCGGCCTACGAGGAGTTCGCCTTCCGCATCGAGATGTTCGGCGACGAGGTCGAGCGCATCGTGCGCATCGATTCGCTCACCGGCGAGCTGCTCGGCGAGTTCGCCGAGGTCACGATCTTCCCGGCCACCCACTACGTGGCGTCGGAGGAGCGGCTGCAGAAGGCGATCGGGCGGATCGAGAGCGAGCTCCAGGAGCGCCTGGCCTGGTTCGAGCGGGAGGGGAAGCTGCTCGAGGCCCAGCGGCTCCGGATGCGCACCCAGTACGACCTCGAGATGATCCAGGAGGTCGGCTACTGCAATGGCATCGAGAACTACTCGGCGCCGATCGACGGCCGCTCCGCCGGCGAGCCCCCGAGCACGCTCATCGACTTCTTCCCGCGTGACTACCTGCTCGTGATCGACGAGTCGCACGTCACCGTGCCCCAGCTCCACGGCCAGTACGAGGGTGACCGGTCGCGCAAGGAGACGCTGATCGATCACGGGTTCCGGCTGCCGTCGGCGGCCGACAACCGCCCGCTCCGGTTCGACGAGTTCTACGAGCGGGTCAACCAGTGCGTGTTCATGTCGGCCACGCCGTCGGCCTACGAGCTCCAGCAGTCGAGCCAGGTGGTCGAGCAGATCGTGCGTCCGACCGGCCTGGTCGATCCCGAGGTCATCGTGAAGCCCACCAAGGGCCAGATCGACGACCTCATGGAGGAGATCAAGGGCCGGGTCGACCGCGACCACCGGGTGCTCGTCACCACGCTCACCAAGAAGATGGCGGAGGACCTCACCGACTACCTGCTCGAGATGGGCGTGCGGGTGCGGTACCTCCACTCCGAGGTCGACACCGTCCAGCGGATCGAGATCATCCGCGACCTCCGCCTCGGCGAGTTCGACGTGCTCGTCGGCATCAACCTCCTCCGCGAGGGCCTCGACCTGCCCGAGGTCTCCCTGGTCGCCATCCTCGACGCCGACAAGGAGGGGTTCCTCCGGTCGGAGACGTCGCTGATCCAGACCATCGGGCGGGCGGCGCGCAACGTCGACGACCAGGTGATCATGTACGCCGACACGGTCACCGACTCCATGACCCGGGCGATCGGGGAGACGCAGCGCCGGCGGGCCAAGCAGGTCGCCTACAACGCCGAGCACGGGATCGAGCCCGAGACCATCCGCAAGGCGGTGTCCGACATCCTCGTCCTGATGGGGCGGGGGCGTGAGGGCGCGCCGGTGCCCGGCCAGGACCGGCGGTCGCGCAAGCGCGACCGGTCCGACTTCGCCAACCTCCCGAAGGACGAGCTGTCGCGGCTCATCCGCACCCTCGAGGAGGAGATGCACGAGGCCGCCGCCGACCTCCGCTTCGAGTACGCGGCGCGGTTGCGTGACGAGATCAACGCCCTCAAGCGGGAGCTGGCCGAGGCCAAGGTCTAGGCCGCCGGCGGCGCCGGCGGGCGGCGCCGGCGGGTGGCTGGCGGCGCCGGAGGGTGGCT
>DATAKR010000146.1:0-14249 GCA_036261495.1 Acidimicrobiales bacterium
GAGGAACGCCGTCGCCACCGCGCCGAGCAGCGTCGCGCCGGCGAGCGCCGCCGTCCTCCACATCGAAGCCACGTCGCGCGTCGTGACCACCGGGTCGGGCGGGAGGCCGTAGACCTCGGGCTCGTCGAGCAGGAGGAAGAAGGCGCCGAAGCCGCCCACGCCGTCGTCAGGGCTTTCGCCGTAGAGACGGGCGTCGGCGACGCCCTCGCCGTGCAGCTGCTCGACACGCGACGCCGCGTGCGACCGCAGCTCGTCGAGGTCGCCGAACTGGATCGACTTCGTGGGGCAGGCCTGCGCGCACGCCGGCTCCATCGACCCCTTCAGCCGGTCGTAGCAGAGGGTGCACTTCCACACCCGGCCGTCGGGTTCGCGCTTGTCGATCACGCCGAACGGGCACGCCGGCACGCAGTAGCCGCACCCGTTGCACACGTCCTCCTGGACGACCACGGTGCCGAACTCGGTGCGGAACAGCGCGCCCGTCGGGCACACGTCGAGGCACGCGGCGTGGGTGCAGTGCTTGCACACGTCGGACTCCATCAGCCAGCGGAACCCGGGCTTCTCGCCCGTGCCCGAGTCGTCCTGGAGCCCGAGCGGCTTGCGCTGCTCGATGAAGGCGACGTGGCGCCAGCTGTTCGCGCCGAGCGCGCCGGTGTGGTCGTACGACGACCCCAGCCACTCGATGCCGTCCTCGGGCACCCCGTTCCACTCCTTGCACGCAACCTCGCACGCCTTGCATCCGATGCACAGCGTCGTGTCGGTGAAGAAGCCCTTGCGCGGCGGGTGGGTGTCGTAGCCGGCCGCGGAGGCGGGATCGTCGGCTCGGTGACGGATCGCGGTCACGCCTTCTCCTCGCTCATGCCGGCACGGGCGCGGTAGTCGTCGACGAGTTGCGTGAGCGCCCGCCCGCGGGGGCGGCGACCGGGCCGGATGTCGCACGTCGCGGCCTTGACCTCTTGGATGTGCACGTTGGGATCGAGCACGAGCGGATACAGGTCGTTGGCGGAGTCACCCGTCGTGAGGCCCCGCGCGCCCCAGTGGTAGGGCAACCCGACCTGGTGCACGGTGCGACCCTGCACCGTGAGGGGCGCCACCCGGTCGGTCACCATCACGCGGGCCTCGATGGCGGTGCGCGCCGTGACGACGGTGGCCCAGCCGTTGTTCTCGAGGCCACGCTCGGCAGCGAGCTCCGGGCTCACCTCGCAGAACATCGCCGGCTGGAGCTCGGCGAGGTAGGGCAGGAAGCGGCTCATGCCGCCGGCGGGGTGGTGCTCGGTGACCCGGTAGGTGGTGACGACGTAGGGGAACACGTCGGACCCCGCCTCGCGCCCGCTCGGGTTGTAGCGGTTGCCGCGGCGGTTGAACTGCTGGCGCGCCGGGTTGTGCTGCTGGCCGTACAGCGGGTTGTCGAAGGGTGACTCCTGGGGCTCGTAGTGCGTCGGCAGCGGTCCGTCGACGAGGCCCGACGGCACGAACAGCCACCCCTTGCCGTCGCTCTGCATGATGAAGGGCGAGTCGCCGCTGAGGGCGTCCTCGGCGGTGGCGCCGGGCGGTGGCTCGTAGTCGGGACGCATGTCCTTCTTGAAGTCGGGGACGTCGTGACCCGTCCACTCCCCCTTCTCCTCGTCCCACCACACGTAGGCCTTGCGCTCCGACCACGGCTTCCCCTCGGGGTCGGCCGAGGCGCGGTTGTAGAGGATGCGCCGGTTCGCCGGCCACGCCCAGCCCCACTCGGGCGCGACCCACGACTGCTCCTGGCCGGGCGTGCGCCGCGCCGTCTGGTTGGTGTCGTCGGCGAAGCAGCCGCAGTAGATCCAGCAGCCGCACGCCGTCGACCCGTCGGCCTTCAGCTGCGTGTAGCTGCCGAGCGCCGTGCCGTCCGCGTCCCACCCGTTGATCTCGCGGAGGACGGCGGCGGCGTCGGGGTCGCGGGTGGCGCCGATCTCGGGGTAGTCCCACGTGAGGTCGACGATCGGCCGGTCCTTCGCGTCGGTGGAGCCGGCGAGCTTCTCCCGGATGATGCGGCCCAGGTGGTAGTAGAACCACAGCTCCGATCGGGCGTCGCCCTCGGGCTCGACGGCCTTGTGGTGCCACTGCAGCAGGCGCTGGGTGTTGGTGAAGCTGCCGTCCTTCTCGGTGTGGGCCGCCGCCGGCAGGAAGAAGACCTCGGTGCCGATGTCGGCCGTGCGCAGCTCACCGGTCTCGATCTCGGGCGCGTCGTACCAGAACGACGCGCTCTCGATCTCGGAGAAGTCGCGCACGACCAGCCACTTCAGCTTGGCCATCGCCTTCCGGTGCAGACCCGAGTTGGCCGAGCCGACGGCCGGGTTCTCGCCCACCACGAAGAAGCCCTCGACCTTGCCGTCGAGCATGTCGAGCACCGACTGGTAGATCGAGTGGTCGCCGGTGAGCCGGGGCAGGTGATCGAAGCAGAAGTCGTTGTCGGCCGTCGCGGCGTCGCCCCACCAGGCCTTCAGCAGGCTCACGGTGTAGGCGTCCATGTGGCCCCAGTAGCCGGTGTCGGCCGAGTCGCTCCGGATGAAGTCGTCGAGGCCCTGGTGCTCGTGGGCGTGCGGCATCGGGATGTAGCCGGGGAGGATGTTGTAGAGGGTCGGGATGTCGGTCGACCCCTGGATGCTGGCGTGGCCGCGGAGGGCCATGATCCCGCCGCCGGGCCGGCCGATGTTGCCGAGCAGGAGCTGGATGATCGCCGCCGTGCGGATGTACTGGACGCCGACGGTGTGCTGGGTCCAGCCGACCGCGTAGGCGAAGGCCGTCGTGCGCTCGCGTCCCGAGTTGCGGCAGAGCTCCTCCGCGACGCGCAGGAACAGCTCCTTCGGCACGCCGCAGACCTGCTCGACCACCTCGGGCGTGTACCGGGCGAAGTGGCGCTTCAGGATCTGGAACACGCACCGCGGGTCCTGCAGCGTCTCGTCGACCTTCGGCGGGCGGCCGCCGGTGAGGCCGCCGGTGAGGCCGCCGTGGCTGCCGTGACGGGTCGCGCTGCCCTTCCCGGTGGTGCCCTGCTCCCGCTTGCCGGCCGACGACGACGCCTCCATGCCGTCGTACTGCCACGACGTGGTGTCGTAGCTCGTCGAGTCCGGGTCGAAGCCCGAGAAGAGGCCGCCGAGGTCCTCGGTGTCGCGGAAGTCGTCCGACACGATCGTCGCGGCGTTGGTGTAGGCGACCACGTACTCGCGGAAGAAGCGCTCGTTCTCGAGGATGTAGTTGACGACGCCGCCGAGGAAGGCGATGTCGCTGCCGGCCCGGATGGGCACGTGCAGGTTCGCGACCGCGCTCGTCCGGGTGTAGCGCGGGTCGACGTGGATCACCGTCGCGCCGCGCTCGCGCGCCTCCATCACCCACTGGAAGCCGACCGGATGGCACTCGGCCATGTTCGACCCCATGACGAGGATGCAGTCGCTGTTGGCGAGGTCCTGCTGGAACGAGGTGGCCCCGCCTCTCCCGAACGATGTCCCCAAACTGGGGACGGTCGAGGAGTGTCAGATGCGCGCCTGGTTCTCGATCTGTATGGCGCCGAGGGCCGTGTACAGCTTCTTCATGAGGTAGTTCTCCTCGTTGTCGAGGGTCGCTCCTCCGAGGCTGGCGAAGCCCATGGTGCGCTTCAGCAGCCGGCCCTGGTCGTCGGTGTCCTCCCAGGTGCGCTCGCGGGTCTCGAGAACCCGGTCGGCGATCATGTGCATGGCGCGGTCGAGCGGGAGGTCCTCCCACTCGGTCGCGAACGGGCGGCGGTACTTGACCTTGTACTCGCGGCCCGGCCCGGTGACGAGCTGGCGCGTCGCCGCGCCCTTGGGGCACAGCCGGCCCCGGGAGATCGGGCTGTCGGGGTCGCCTTCGATCTGGGTGATCCGGCCGTCCTTCACGTACACCCGCTGTCCGCACCCCACCGCGCAGTACGGGCAGACCGACTTCACCACGTCGTCGGCGGTCTCGGTGCGGGGCACGAGCGCCGCCGAGCGGTCGCTCCTCGCGGCCTCGCCCCGGCCGAGCTTGTCGGCGCCGGCGGCCTGCCGGACCACCGGCCACGACTGGATCAGCTTGCGCACGGCAGCGCACTACCCGCCGGCGGCGGCGTCTACCACGGTTTCGTTCGCCGCCTTCGAGGCGCCGGCCACCACCCCTGAACCGATCTGGGACCGACGTCGGGACCGACCTCCCCAGGTTCTCGAGGCGATCGCGCGCGACGACCTGGGACGGTGCGACGCGTTCGCCTCGAAAATGGCGGCGAGGCGATTCGGCGCGTCTGCCTCGGAAACCGCCACGGTGCGTGCCGGGCGAGGCGATTCCGAGGGCCGGCCGGCGTTCGCCCTGGCAGGATCGTCGCCATGGAACCCCCGCCGTCGGTCACGGTCCGCGCGGCCACGCCCGACGACCGCGACCCGATCCTCGCGGTCGTTCGCGCCGCGTTCGGCACCGACGGGCGCGACGGCGCGGAGGAGGTCGACATCGTGCGGACGACGTGGGCGATGGACGACGCGGTCAGGAGCGGCGACCGCGCCAACGACGACCGCGCGACCGGCCCCGTCATCCCCGACGGGCTCGAGCTCGTCGCCGTCGACGACGGCTCCGGGGAGGTGGTGGGTCACGTGCTTTCCGCGCTGGCGACACTCGACGGACGGCAGGTCCCCGCCATCGCGCCCCTGGCCGTGGCGCCGGCGCACCAGGGCGCCGGCGTCGGCAGCGCGCTGATGACCGAGGTGGTGCGCCGCGCCGACGCCGGCGGCTTCCCGCTGCTCGTGCTGCTCGGCAACCCCGCCTACTACGGCCGGTTCGGGTTCGAGCCGGCCGGCCCGCTGGGCATCGTCTACCCGCCGGCCGGCGCCGGAAGCCCGTACTTCCAGGCCTGCCGGCTGCGCGCCTACGACTCGGGCTGGCGCGGGGCCGTCACCTACTGCTGGGAACGGCGACCAATTGACATAGGTGATGACACGACTTAGGGTCCGTCCGATGGCGGGGGGCGAGATGACGGGCACGCGATGACGCCGAAGCGCGGGAGCATCCGGCGCGAGTGCAGGGTCGCCTGCTCGCCCGACGCGGCGTGGCGCCTCGTCGGCGATCCGGCCCGCATCGCCGAGTGGTGGCCGGGGATCGTCGACGCCACGGTCGACGGGACGGCGCGGGTGATCACCACCGGCAGCGGCATCCCGATGCCAGAGGAGATCGTGACGGTCGATCCCCTCCAACGGCGGTTCCAGTACCGGATCACCGCCCCCATGTTCAAGGAGCACCTCTCGACCCTCGACGTGATCGAGCTCGGCGACGGCACGTGCCTCCTCGTCTACTCGGTCGACGCGCAGCCGTCGACGATGGCCCTCGTGATCGGCGGCGCCGCCGGCAACGCGCTCGAGAACGCCCGCCGGATCCTCGAAGGAGACCAACCATGAGCCCCGGTCGCCGCAAGATCCTCTTCGTCACCACCGACCAGCAGCGCTACGACACCCTCGGCTGCAACGGCGGCACGATCGCGCGCACGCCGGTGGTCGACGGGCTCGCCGCCGGCGGCGTCCGCTACGAGCGGGCCCATCCGCAGTCGGTGGTGTGCATGCCGTCGCGGTCGACGATGCTCACCGGGCAGCATCCCTCGACCCACGGTGTCTGGATGAACGGGGTGCCGCTGCCGCTCGACGCGCCGTCGGTCGCGGCCGCCCTCCGCGACGCCGGCTACCGCACCGCACTCGTCGGCAAGGCCCACTTCCAGCCCTACCTTGACCCGTTCCTGCGCTTCGAGGAGAACGCCCTGGCGCGCACCGGCACCCATCCGTCCGGCGGCTCGCACCGCGGCTTCGAACATCTCGAGTTCGCCACCCACGGCGCCATGGGCGGCCTCCACTACCCCCGCTGGCTGGCGGCCGAGCACCCCGAGGCGATCGGCGGCTTCTACGCCGCGCTCGACGCCGAGCTGCAGGTGAACTCGGCGGGGGGCGGCGACACGGGTGCGCCCCAGGTGAAGGTCAACCCCATCGAGCGCGGCTGGTACCACACCGACTGGGTCGCCGACCGAACGATCGCGTGGCTCGACTCGCTCGACGCCGGCGACGACTGGTTCTGCTGGATGAGCTTCCCCGATCCCCACCACCCGTGGGACCCGCCCGAGTCGGAGGTGGGCCGGATCGATTGGCGCGAGGTGCCGCTCCCCGCCGGCTATCCCGAGCGCCGCGAGGACCGGGAGCGCATCCTCGACGACAAGCCCCGCCACTGGCGGCTCTGGTACGACGGCGCCCTGGTCTCGAACTACGAGGCCCCGGCGCAGTGGGTGCCCGCCACCATGACGCCCGACCAGGTGCGCGAGGTCAACGCCCGCAACGCCGTCGAGTGCGAGCTGATCGACGAGGCACTCGGCCGGGTGCTGGCCCGCATCGCCGAGCGCGGATGGGGCGACGACGTCGACGTGGTCTTCACCACCGACCACGGTGAGCTGCAGGGCGACTTCGGGCTCCTCTTCAAGGGCCCGTACCACGTCGACGCGCTCATGCGGCTCCCGCTCATCTGGCGGCCGGCGCCGTCGGCTGCGATCCCGCCCGCCACCGTCGCCGCCCCGGTCGGCCTCGTCGACCTGGCGCCGACGTTCTGCTCGATCGCCGGCCTCGATGCCCCCACCTGGATGCAGGGCACCGCGCTGCCGGTCGACGAGGCCGACGCCGCCGCCCGTGGCTTCGAGCGGGTCCTCACCGACTGGGACTCGGAGCTCTTCGGCGTCGACGTCCACCTGCGCACCATCACCCGCGACGGATGGGTGTGCACGATGTACGAGCCGGGCACGGTGCACGACGGCACCGAGGGCGAGCTCTACGACCTCGCCGGCGATCCGCTGCAGCAGCGCAACCTCTGGGACGACCCGGCGCGACGGGCCGTGCGTGACGACCTGATCGGCGACCTGCGCGACTCGCGTCCGCCGGCGAGGTCCCACAAGCTCCTCGTCGAAGCCCCCGTCTGACGCGCCCACCCCCGCCCATCCCGCCCACCCCGCGTTCTGCAGGCACTGGCCCGGTCCAGAGCCGCGCCAGTGCCTGCAGAATGACGAGGGGACCGCGGCGCCGGCGGTCTACCGGCGCCCCGTCTTGGTGTGACCCCTGCCGTGTGTCGCGGTACCGCCGCTGGCCGGCGCCGCTGCCGCCGTGGTGCCATCGCCGTTGATGAGGCTGAGGGAGATGCCGAGATCCTGGGCGACCATCTGCTGGGCGCGGGCGACGGTGGTGCCGGCGGTGGTGCCGACGTCACCGATCACGAGATGGGTGAGGATGCCGACCGCGGTGGTGCCGGCGAGGCCGGCGCCGCCGGGGGCGCAGTTCTCGACCGCCGAGCCCGAGTCACCGGGCGACGACGGCAGCACCGCGTACCAGGCGCCGTCGCTCTCGGTGGTGCCGACGCCGGTGCGGCCCTTGGTCGGGAACGTCTCGCCGAGCACCACGCCGTTGCCGTACACGCACACCGGCGTGCCGGTGCCGATCGTGGCCGAACCCGACGGCCCGCCCCACACCGGCATCGAGGGACGCTCGAGCGATGCGAGCGATGACGGGACCGTGACGATGCCGAAGTCGTGGCCCACGTCGTTGCCCGCGGCGTCGAGCTGGCGGGCGTAGACGACCTGGCCGAGCGAGCGCATGTCACCGGTGACGATCGCGCCGAGCTGGCCGCCGAAGGCGCAGCCGGCGACGCACACCTGCACGTCCTTCACGTAGGGGTCGCTGCCGACCGCGGCGGGCACGCCGCCGGGCAGGAAGCAGTGACCGGCGGCGCCGAGGTAGTGCGTCGTGCCCGACGACCAGAGGAAGTTGGCGGTGCAGAGGAAGTCGCCGTCGGTGCGGCTGATGAGGAGGTACGACCCCGGTCCGATCCCGTCGCCGGCGTCGGGGGTGGGCGCGGAGGTGGGCGCGACGAGCGGCCATCCCGTCACGTCGAGGATCGCCGGCTGCAACGACCCCGTCGCCGGCGCGGCGGTGGACGCTGCGCCGGCGCCTCGCGCCGCGCTCGCCGGCAGGGCCGCGGCCGCCACCAGGGCGATCACACCGAGGGCCAGGAGGGCGGCGCGCCGGCGGGCTCGCGCCGTGGATCGTGTCGACATTCGGTCTCCCCCAGCTCGAGGTCGAACGGCGGACACCATCTTCCCCCGCCAAACCCTCACGAAACGCCCGAACTAGGACCTCGGCTGGCCTCCCATCGTCCACGTGGTGCGGGCATACCCTTCGTCGAGCACCCGCTGCGAGTCCTCCACGCTGCCCTCGAGGCCGATGTGATCCCGGAGCATGCAGGCGGGCGTCGCCATGTCGGACGTGTCGGGCCACCGCGGTGGCTCCCACAGCCCCGACCGGCGCACCGCCTTGGCACAGTGGAGGAAGGCGGTGCGGACCTCGACGACGACGGCCACGTTGGGTCGCATCCCGTCGACGTCGCAACGGTCGAGCACGTCCGCAGCGAGCGACACCGATGCCGACCCGTTCACGCGCAAGGTCTCGCCGGTGCCCGGCACCAGGAACAGCAGCGCCACCGCGCCACCGGTCACGATGTTGCGCATCGAGTCGAGGCGGTTGTTGCCGGCCATGTCGGGGACGGCGAGACGGTGGTCGTCGAGCACGGTGACGAACCCCGGGGGGCCGCCCTTCGGCGAGGCGTCGACCCGGCCTGCGCCATCGGTCGTGGCGATCACCACGAACGGCGCGTGAGCGATGAAGTCTCGGCAGTGCTCGTCGAGGTGGTCGACCTCCTTGTCGAGCGATCGCTGCGCCGGCAGCCGGTAGTGCTCGCGCAGCTCCGCCTCGCTACGAACCACCTCATCGTCGGCTTGGATGGTCATCTCCCACCTCTCGTCGCTCGCGGCGCGATCCTCGCGCCGTCACCCCGAGTCGCGCCGCCCATCAGCCCTGACGCTTCAACCGCCCCGTCCGCTTCGCCCACCGCTCCGCGGCCGAGAACAGCACCATCGAGAGCGGCACCAGGACCACGCCGAAGGCGACGAGCACTGCCAGCGTCGGGCCCAGCGCCGCGATCGACCGGCCGTCGATGAGCGCGCCGCGGATCCCCCGCAGGACGTAGGTCGCGGGCGAGAGGACCGACGCCACGCGCAGCGCGCCGGGCAGCACGTCGATGCCGTAGTAGACGCCCGACACGAGCAGGATCATGGCCTGGACCATGAACGACATCTGCTCGCCCCGCTCGGGATACAAGAGCGGGAGGATGCCGGTGAGGATGCCGAGCCCCACGAGCGCGAGGCTGCCGGCCGCCAGCACCATCGCCGCGCCGCCCCAGTTCGCGTCGCCCCACGTGATGTGGAAGAACGGGAGCGCGAACACGAGGATCAGGAGGGTCCGGACCGTGGCGTGCAGCACCGCGAACGCCGCCATGCCGAGCAGGTGGACGGTGCGGGGCACCGGCGCCATGAGCGTGTGCTCGATCGTGCCCTCCCACCGCTCCCAGGTGATGGTGAGGCTGACGTCGTCGAGCACCGCCGACAGGTACGCCCACACGAGCGTGCCGATGAGCAGGAACACGAGAAGGTTCGACACCTGGGCGCGCGGGACCACGCCGGACGCGCCGACCTCCTTGGCGATGAACGTGATCGCGAGCGTGTTCACCACGCCGTAGACGAGCCAGACGACCTCCCACGCCCAGTAGCGCTTCCAGAGGTTCGTCTGGCGTTCGACGAACGCCCATCCGAGCGCGACCCGGCGCGGCGCCCGCTGCGGCAGGGCGCCGTCGATCGTGGTCATGCCGTCACCTCGTCGCCCTCGTCGCGCTCGGCGGTGCGCCGGCCGACCGCCACGAGGCCCAGGTCGGCCCCCTCGTGGTCGGGCCCGTCGCCGTCGCCGTCGCCGTCGTCCTCGTCCTCGTCCTCGGCGAGGTCGCGCCCGGTCAGCGCGAGGAACACCTGCTCCATGTCGATGTCGTCGACACCGACGCCCCGCTCGCCCGCGACGAGCGTCCGCAGCTCGAGCGGCGACCCCTCGGCGACGATGCGACCGCCGGCGAGGAACGCGATGCGGTCGCACAGGGCCTCGGCCTCCTCCATGTCGTGGGTCGTGAGGAGGATCGTGGCGTCGTGCTCGGCTCGCACGTCGCGAACGAAGCCCTGCACGTCGCGCTTGCTGCGCGGGTCGAGGCCGGTCGTGGGCTCGTCGAGCAGGAGGAGCACCGGGGCGGTGAGGAACGCCCGGGCGACGGCGACCTTCTGCTGCTGGCCCCGCGACAGGTGCTGCATGGGCTCGCCGGCCCGGTCGGGCTCGAGGTGCAGCCGGGCGAGGATCTCGGGCACCCGCCGCCGGATCTCGTCGCCGTCGAGCCCGTACACCCGGCCGAAGAAGAGGAGGTTCTCGATCGCCGACATGTTGCGGAAGAACGACGGGTCGGCCGACACCCGGTTGAGCAGCCGGCGGACGGCGAGGGCGTCGGTCACGACATCGGAGCCGAAGATCGTCACGTGGCCGGCGTCGGGCAGGAGCAGCGTGCTGATCATGCGGATCAGCGTCGACTTCCCCGAGCCGTTCGACCCGATCACGCCGAAGATCTCACCCCGCTCGACGGCGAAGGACACGCGATCGACCGCCGTCGTCGACTTCCGGCGCCGGCCCCAGCCCTTCCGGAACGACTTGGTCACGCCTTCGGCGGTCAGCGGACGCACGGGCGACGACCGTACGGAGGCCGGCGCACCGGGGCAAACGGATTCGCGGCGCCTACGGCGACTCGCGGCGCGCCCGCGCCACCCGCCACACCGAGGCGCCGAGCACGCCGGCGACGACGAGCGGCAGGAGAGGCCACGCCGGCACACCGGTGCGCGACACGAGCCAGGTGGCGACCACGCCGGCGACCACCGCGGCCGCCACGATCCAGTCGTCGCCGACGATGAAGTCGTACCAGAACCGGCCGAACGCGACCACCCACCTCATGCGTCGCTCCCCTCGCTCACGACCTCGGCGGCGGGGCGCAACGCCGTGACCAGCGCGAACGACAGGACCGCGACGAACGCGAGGACGCCGAGCAGCGCGGCATCGCCTCCCGGCCAGTGGGCACCGGCGCCTTCGCCGGCCCAGAAGATCCCGAAGCTGGTGAGCATCAGCCCGACGCCGAACTTGAGCGTGTTCTCGGGAACCCGGCTGAGGGGGGCGTGCACGACCGCGCCGACGGCGAGCACCAGCACGAGGGCGGCCGCGGCGGCCGCCGCCGCGAGCGGCACGTTGCGCTGCGTGCCGCCAAAGGTGACGACGATGAAGGCGACCTCGAGGCCTTCGAGGAACACGCCCTTGAAGGCCACGGTGAAGGCGTACCAGTCGAGCCCGGCCCGCTCCACGCGCGCCGCATGAGCGGCCTCGTCGATCTCCTCTTCGTAGATCTGGGCCTCGTCATGCATCGCCTTCAGCCCGGTGGCGCGGAGGATCGCCTTGCGCAGCCACTGGAGACCGAACACCAACAGCAACGTGCCGACGCCGATGCGGAGCGCGTCGATCGGGAGCCGGGTGAGGGCGGGACCGAGCAGGGCGACGATGGCCGCCAGCGCGAGCAGGGCGAGGCCGACACCCCAGCCGGTGGAACGCCAGCTCCGGGTCACGCCGACGGCGAGGACGATCGTCAGCGCCTCGACCATCTCGACCGTCGACGCGAGGAACGCGGCGAGGAACAGCAATGCGTCGTGCAAGCTCCGTCCTTCCGTTGGCGGACCCCGGGGGCGGGCCCAGCCTACGCGGCCGGCGCCCCCACCCGGCTGCCCTCGTAGGCGGCGTCGCCGAAGCTGAAGATGCCGCCGTCGGACGCCACCATCCAGTACCCGCGGCCGGTGGCGGACGCGGCCATCCCGACGATGGGTGCGTTGAGCACGAGGTCGCCGGTCGAGCCGAAGAAGCCGGCGTCACCGAACGCGAACACGCCGCCGTCGGACGCCACCAACCAGTAGCCCAGGCCCGCCGGCGTCGAGGCCATCCCCACGATCGGGCGATGGAGGCTCATCGCACCGGTCGAGCCGAAGAAGCCGGCGTCACCAAACGCGAACACGCCGCCGTCGGACGCCACCAACCAGTAGCCCAGGCCCGTCGGCGTCGAGGCCATCCCCACGATCGGGCGGTTGAGGCGGATGGCACCGGTCGAGCCGAAGAAGCCGGCGTCACCGAACGCGAACACCCCGCCGTCGGAGGCCACCAACCAGTAGCCCCGCCCGGAAGGGGTGCCCGCGATGCCGACGATCGGACGGTTGAGCCGCGTGCCGCCCTCCGAGCCGTACCACCCGACGCCGAACGCGAACACCCCTCCGTCGGAGGCCGCCAGCCAGTACCCGCTGCCGTCGCGCGCGGCCGAGACGCCCACGACGGGGTCGTTGAGCGGCCGGTCGTCGGCGCCCCCCTTCGACGTGGCCGACCCGTAGGCATCAACGCGGCCATCGGTGGCCGCGAGCCAGTAGCCGCGACCGTCGGGCGCGGCCGCCATGCCGACCACCGGCGCGAGCGGGTGCTCGAGGCACGGCGCGGTGTGGTTGGCGGTGCGGTTGTCGGTGGCGCTCGACGTCGTGCACGAGGGGTCGAGCTGCCACGCCGGTGTGCACGAGACGACGCGGCAGGCCAGCCGCCCGACGCAGCCGACGTCGACGTTGCACTGGCCGTAGCGGAACGTCCGGCACCCGACCCTGCGGTTGTTGCAGTCGCCGTTCGCGCAGTCGCAGGGCGGCACTGTGTCGCAGTCGGGGCAGAAGCCGGTGCTGCAACCGGAAGAGCAGCGGGAGCACGTGCCGACGCAGTCGATGTAGTACCGGGGCCCGTTGCAGTAGACGGAGCCGTCGGCCTTCCACCAACCACCCGCGATCGTCCCCGCCGGGCACGCGTTCACGCCGTGGTTGATCGTGCAGCAGAACTCCGCGTAGCCGTCGGCGTAGCAGAGCGCGCCGGGCGGGCAGTCGCGCGTCGGCGAGGTCGCGGCGGCCACGACCTCCATCGCAGACACGGGGCGGGTCAGGTACCGCACGGGTGCCACCGCGAGCGCCGAACCCGCCACGGTCGACCGGACGAGCACGTCGCGTCGCGTCGGTCGCCGCGCCAGCCACCCCCCGATCGTGCGGACCAGCCGCTCGCTCACGCTGTCACCCCTCCCCCTGCGCCCCGGCGACCGCGGCGACGGCGGCGTCTCCGGCCGCCACCGTGCGGGGCAGCACCGCCATCACGAGGTAGCCGCCGTAGGCGAGCACGCCGACGAGCGCCGCGAACGGCATCCCGGCAAGGGGCTGGCCATGCAGGACGCCGGCGACCGAGACGGGCCTGGCGGCGCCGGCGACCGCGGCGAGAGCAGCGGCGACGTTCAGCACGAGGTGGGCGACCGTCGGCGGCGCATCGATCTCGCCGAAGCACCCGCACGAGCTCACCGGTGACCCTCGCCGCAGACCCGCGGCGACGAAGCCGGCGAAACCGAGGTACGACGCGGCGATCAGCACGGCGCCGGTCCGCAGACCGGCCATGGCGGCCACCGCCACCGCGACCTCGACGGCGGCGCCGGCGCGCACGGCCGCGTCGGGTACCCCAAGGCCCGCTCGGCGCAACGCCACGCCGGTCGAGTGCGGGCGGGCGACCTTCAGCGCTCCGGCCGCCAGCAGGAGGACCGCCGCGGCGAGGAACGGCCCGGCGGCCAGAGGCGTCGCGGCCGCGATCATCGCGGCGCCACGGTGATGGCCCTCAGCACCGAGACCGCGGAGGGGATCAGTGCGCCGGCGAGCGACGCCGACCCGAGCACGACGTAGAGGCAGAAGGCGCGCCCGGCGGCCGTGAAGAACCGCTGCGTGCCGGCCTGCCCCGCGATCACGCGTTGGAGCGTCCCGGTGCTGAACATCGACGCATCGAGCGACCACGGCACGCCGTCGGCGGCATAGAGGCCGCGCCCCGCGAACGCGCCGTCGTACTCGAGGAGGGCGAGGAACACGTCGTTGGCGGTCATGGTCTCGACGGCGCCGCTGCCGAAGTCGCCCCGGTCGGGCGGCAACGCGAACGTGCCGCAGTGGACGACGGGGTGGGGCGACTCGCCCTCGGTCACCGGGCGCTGGAAGATCGCCCCCTCCCAGGCCCACGGGAGGTCGACGGTGAGGCCGAACCGCGAGAGCACCGTCACGACGTCCTCACCGCCGTGACCGACGCGACCACCGCCGCGACGATGCCGAACGTCAGGAGCAGCGCGATGGTGGTGAGTCGCGCGGTGGCGGCGCGCTCCTGCAGGCGGACGTGGAAGCGGCGGAGCGCGCCGATGTCGCGGGCGTGGCGCAGGGCGAGCACGGG
>DATAKR010000018.1:0-9083 GCA_036261495.1 Acidimicrobiales bacterium
AGTGACGCACTGCTCGACGCCCGGGAGGTCGTGATCGAAGCGCTCGACGGGCGGCGCGGCCGGCGCCTGGCCGACGATCAGGCGAGGGCCGGCGACGTTCGGGACGCGTCCTCGCGCGAGGCGTCGGGCGGCTGACGCCGACCAGGCGAACCGCTAGTCGTTCTTGCCCTTGCCGCCGCCCTTGCCGTGACCGCGCGGCGCGGGCGTGACGACCGGTGCGGTTGTTGTCGTCGTCGTCGACACGGTCGTCGTCGTCGCGGAGAACGCCGAGACGTCGACGCCGGGCACCCGCACGACCACGGCGCGGATCCGCTCGACGGCGGCGGGCGTGAGGGCGCGGCGGTCGCGCCACACGGCGAGATCACGGAGCAACGAGGTGGCCGCCGGGCCACCGCGACCGGCGCCGACGGCGTCGGCGAGGTTGCGCAGGCCGGCGGCGGCCGTGGGGGCGCCCGGGCCGTCGGCCGGCGTGAGCGACGAGGCGACGTGACGGAGCTCGGATGCGACGCTCGGCGAGCGATGGCCCGTGGACGCGGAGACGAGCAGGCCGATGGCGATGAGGAGCGCGGCCACACCGAGCGCGGCGAGGACGCGCCGGTCGGCCAGCAGGGACCGCCGGGGCGCGTCGAGCGCCCCGGAAGCGACCGCGGCCGCCGGCGTCGCTGCACCGTCGTGGGCGACGCCTGCCGCGGCGAGGGGCATCGCCGATGCGCCCACGACCGGAAGCACCGAGGTCGCGTCGGCACCGGGATCGACGGCGCCGGCGTCGAGCGGCACCGCGGTCGTCTCCTCGCCGGCGGCGGCCAGGGCCGCCGCCATCTCGTCGGCAGACCGATACCGGCCGGCCGGGTCCTTGGCCATGGCCCGCTCGACGACGCGAGCGAGCGCAGGGGGCACGTCGGGCCGAACCTCTCGGATGGGGTCCGCGGCCTCGTGGCGCACGCGGTAGGCAACGGAGACCGCATTGGCGCCGGGGAACGCCTTCTGCCCGGTCAGCATCTCGTACAGGACGACACCGACCGAGTAGATGTCGGCGGCGGGTGTCGCCCGCTCGCCACCGATCCTCTCGGGAGCGACGTAGGCCGGCGTGCCGACGACCTGGTCGGTCGAGGTGAGGTCGACGTCGACGTCGAGGCTCTTGGCGATGCCGAAGTCGGCGACCTTGGCGGTGCCGTCGTCGTCGAGGAGCACGTTGGCCGGCTTCACGTCGCGGTGCACGATCCCGGCGCGGTGTGCCGCCGCCAGCGCCGCCAGCACCTCGATGGCGATGCGTCGTGCCTCGTCGGCGTCGAGGGGACCGCCGGCGATGCGGTCGGCGAGGGTCGTGCCGGGGAGCCGCTCCATGACGAGGAACGGCACGCCGTCCTCCTCGCCGCTGTCGAACACCGCGACCGCGTTCCGATGGATGAGGCGCGCCGCGCTCCGCGCCTCGGCCTCGAACCGGCGGCGCACGTCGGGCCGCGTGCTGGCGCCCGACCGCAGGAGCTTCACCGCGACGGGGCGCTGGAGCCGTTCGTCGTGGCCGTCGTAGACCTCGGCCATGCCGCCCCGCCCGAGCAGCGGGCCGATGCGGAACCGTCCCGCGAGGAGGGAAGGGGTCTCCGACGAACGCACGACGTTCACGTACCCAGCGCGCCGGACCCGAACACGCCCACGAACGTACCTCACACCGCTCGTCCGTCACGAGGCGAATCGGGAGGTTCGCGCCGTCATGATCCTCAGGTCACGGGGGTACCCTCTCGTGCGCCGTGCGCATCCTCGGTCGCTACCTCCTCACGCTCGTCCTCGCGGCCGCCGGTACGGCGGCCGGGGTCGCGCTCCTGGCCCGGCCGGCGCTCGCCTTCTCGAAGGCGGCCAAGAGCCGGACCTCGGCGCAGTCCCTCAAGCTGGCCGACCTCTCCGAGCGGTCGGTGCTCACCGACAGGTACGGCAACGTCATCGCCGTCCTCCACGCCGACGAGAACCGCTCGCCCGTGTCGCTCGACGAGATCCCGCCACACGTGGTCGATGCAGTGCTCGATGTGGAGGACGACAGCTTCTACGAGCACCACGGCGTCAACGTGCGCGCCATCGTCCGAGCTGCGGCCGCCAACGCGGAGGCGGGTGGTGTCGCCCAGGGCGGCTCGACGATCACCCAGCAGCTCGTGAAGAACCAGCTGCTCACGCCGGAGCGCGACCTCAGCCGCAAGGTGAAGGAGGCCGTGCTCGCGGTGCAGCTCGAACGCCAGATGACGAAGGCGCAGATCCTGCAGGAGTACCTGAACACGGTCTACTTCGGCAACGGCGCCTATGGCATCCAGGCGGCGGCCGAGACGTATTGGGGCGAGTCGGCGAAGGACCTCACGATCGAGCAGGGTGCCTTCCTCGCCGGCATCATCCGCAACCCGGTCGGCTACGACCCGTTCCTGCGGTACGCGGACCCGCAGAAGACCTGGGACCACATCGTGTACGTGACCGACCGCCGCAACTACGCGCTCGACCGGATGGTGGCGCGCGGGCACCTCGCCAAGGACGAGGCGGCGCGGCTCAAGAAGGTGATGATCCCCCTGGAGAAGCGAGAACCGCTCCAGACCCACGACCCGTACTTCGTGGAGGAGGTCAAGCAGCGCCTGCTCGACGATCCGCGGCTCGGCGAGACGCCGGCCGAGCGCTACAACGCGCTGTTCCGCGGTGGGCTCCGGATCGAGACCACGTTCGACCCTCATCTGCAGCAGCTCGCCGAGGACTCGGTGCGGAAGAACCTGCCCGACACCAAGGGCCGCTTCCAGGCGGCCGTCGTGTCGGTCGAGCCGGCCACCGGCGCCGTGCGGGCCATGGTGGCCGGCAACGGCTTCGGCGAGGCGCAGTACAACCTGGCGACCGGGCGGGGCGGTTCGGGGCGGCAGCCCGGGTCGTCGTTCAAGCCCTACGTGCTCGTCACCGCGCTGGAGAACGGCTACAGCCCCAACGACACCATCCCCGGCACCGAGCCGTGCCCTGTGCGGATGGCCGGCGTGATCCCGAACCCCTACCTCCCCGGCAACTACGAGGGGTCGAAGGGAAGCAACGGCCCGATCTGGCAGGCGACGGCGAAGTCGCTCAACTGCGCGTTCGTGCGCCTCGGCGTGTCGCTTGACGACGACCCCGCCAAGAGCCTCGAGAAGGTGGCCGATGTCGCCCACCGGCTGGGTCTCCACATCGGCCCGCCGTACGGGCCGGCGATGGCCCTCGGGGCCAAGGAGGTCACGCCACTCGAGCAGGCGTCGGCGTACGCGACGATCGCCAACGACGGCGTGCGGCACGAGCCCTACTTCGTGCAGCGGGTGCTCGATCGCGACGGGAAGGTCGTGTTCGAGCAGAAGGACGAGGGCAAGCGAGTGATCGACGCCAACGTGGCGCGCGCCGCGACGTGGACGCTCCAGAAGGTCGTGCAGGGCGGCACCGGAACGGCGGCGTCGCTCGGCAGCCGTCCGGTCGCGGGCAAGACGGGCACGTCGGAGAACTACAACGACGCATGGTTCGTGGGCTACGTCCCGCAGCTCGCCACCGCGGTGTGGATGGGATCGCCGGCGGGCCAGATCCCGATGACGAACGTCGGTGGCATCCGGGTCACGGGCGGCTCGTATCCGGCACGGATCTGGGCGGGCTACATGCGTCCCGCGGTCGACGGGCTCCCGGCGGTGGGCTTCCCGGCACCGAACCTGAACGCGTGGGGCAAGGTCAAGGCCGTCAAGATCGCGAAGGTGGCGGGCGGGTCGGGCACGAGCTCGACTCCCACCACCGTCCGCCGCCGCCCGGCGACCACGGCCAAGCCGACCGAGACCACCCAGCCACCCGACTCGACCGACGTCCGCACATCCATCGCGAACAGCAGCGGAGGCAACGGATGAGCCCGTTCGAGACGCTGCTGGCGGTCCAGGCGCGTGACACCACGATCGACCAGCTCCACCACCGCCGCGACACGCTTCCCGAGCGCGCCGAGCTCACGGCGACGCAGTCGGCGATCGCCAGCATCGACCTCGAGCGGGCCGAGCTCCAGGCCCGGCTCGACGAGATCGGCGGCCGTGAGACCGACGCCGAGCGCAGCATCCGCGACAGCGAGGCTCGCATCGCGGCGATCGACAAGCGGATGTACTCCGGCGAGGTCAGCGCCTCGCGCGACCTCCAGGCCATGGCAACGGAGATCGACTCGTTGAAAGCTCGGATCTCGGCGCTCGAGGACGTGGCGCTCGCAGCGCTCGACGAGCGCGAGCCCTTCGACGAGGCGCTGGCCGCGCTCGACGCCCGGCGCGGCGACCTCGTCGCGAAGGCCGCCGATCTCGCGGCGGCGATCGCCGACGCCGAGGTCGCCCTCGACACCGAGATCGCCTCCGAGACGCAGGCCCGCGCGACGATCGCCGGCGACGTGCCGACGGAGCTCCTCGCGACCTACGAGAGGCTGCGGGCCCGCCTCGGCGGGATCGGCGCCGCCCGACTCGAAGGCGGTCGTTGCACCGGCTGCCACCTCTCGCTGCCGGCCACCGAGGTCGATCGGATCAAGCACGAACCGCCCGACGCGCTGCTGTTCTGCGACCAGTGCGGCCGGATCCTCGTGCGGTAGGCGGCGCGTGCTCCTCTGGTTCGCCGGCATGGCGTTCGTGATCGTGTGGGCCGTCTTCCGCGACACCGCGATCGACTACCGGCTCGTGATGGCGGGGGCCGTGCTCCCCGACGCGGTCGACGTGGTCTTCGGCGGTCCGCGCGTGCTGCACTCGCTGCTCTTCAGCGTGGGCCTGCTGCTGATCGTGATGGCGGCCACCCGCCACCGCCGCGTGCTGCGCCGCCGCCTGCTGGCGCTGCCGATCGGCACCTTCTGCCACCTCGTGCTCGATGGCATGTGGGCCCGGACCCACGTGTTCTGGTGGCCGTTCTTCGGCGCCTCGTTCGCCGGCCACCGGCTCCCCAGCCTCGACCGGCCGGCGGCACTCCTCGCGGCACAGGAGCTGGTCGGCGCGGTGGCCCTCGTGTGGGCGTGGCGCCGGTTCCGGCTGGGTGAGAGCGAGCGCCGGCATCAGCTCCTCTCCACCGGCCGCCTCGGGCGCGACCTGCGCACCATCGAGCCGCCGACGTGCTGATCCTCGTCCGCCACGGCCAGACGGCGGTGAACGCGGGGGGACGGCTGCAGGGCCGGGCGGATGCGGCGCTGACCGATCTGGGTCGGACCCAGGCCGAGTCGATCGCGGCGGCCGTCACCGGCGCCGCCCGCGTGGTGACCAGCCCGCTCCGCCGCGCCCGAGAGACCGCCGACGCGTTCGGGCTCCCCGTCACGGTCGACGAGCGCTGGGTTGAGCTCGACTACGGCGACCTCGACGGACTCCCGCTGGCGGAGGTCCCGGCCGGCGTGTGGTCGCACTGGCGGTCGGACGTGACGTGGGCACCGCCCGGCGGCGAGTCGCTCGTCGCGCTCGGCGCCCGGGTGCGCGCCGCGTGCGAGGAGCTGGCCGACGAGGCGGGCCGCCACGACGTCGTCGTGGTCAGCCACGTCTCGCCGATCAAGGCCGCTGTGGCGTGGGCGCTCGGCGTGGGCGACGAGGTCAGCTGGCGGATGTTCCTTGGCGTGGCGTCGATCACGCGCATCGCGCTGCGAGACCGCGGCCCGTCACTGGTCTCGTTCAACGAGGGGAGCCACCTGACGCCGAGCGGGTGATGCGGTGGAGGGCCTCGTGGCCCTCGGTCGAGGCTGCGCTGCTCAGTGCAGGGCGACCGCCCGGCCGCCGGCCGGGGTCAGGGCACACAGGGCGTCGCCGATGCAGCGCGCTCGTTCGATCTCGACCAGCTCGCGGATCACGGGGCGCATCTCCTCGATGATCCTCCGGACCTCGTCCGGCCTTGGATGCCAGCTTCGCAGCCGCTCGTTCATCTCAGCCTCCCAGAGGGCTCACGTCGAGTATCGGAACGAAACGGCGTTCGGTGTTGGATCCCGGCGTGTCATTTTCAGGCGTCCGGTCGGGCTAGTGCCCGCCAATGGCCCGGGGTCGCGTCCACCGCAGCGGCCCCGGGCAGCTCTGCCGAGATCAGGCGCGGTTGAGGATCGAGTAGCCGCCCGGACCCACGATGGCGGCGAGGATGAAGAGCACGATCGCCCAGAGGACGGCGCCCTGGAGCAGTTCGACGACGCCGATCACGGCGAGCACCACGGCGATGATCCATGCGAGGAATGTCATGACTTCTACGTTCCCCACAAGCCCATGCAACACTCGTCCGATGTCGATGACTGAGGTTCCAGCCGCCGTCGCGGCCTTCGAGCAAGCCACCGACGCCGTCGTCGTGGTCGACGTGCAGGGCGTGATCGTCGTGTTCAACAAGGGCGCCGAGGAGATCTTCGGGTACTCGGCCGCCGACGTGACCGGCGAGTTCATCGAGGTCCTCGTCCCTGACGGCATGCAGTGGGGTCACCAGGCGTACCGCCGCGGCTACTTCGCCGAGCCGAACGAGCGCGAGATGGATCCAGGTCTCGACCCGCACGCCGCGGCGGCCGACGGATCGCTCGTGCCGATCGCGGTCCACCTCGAGCCGGTGCGGGCCGACGGCAAGCTCTTCGTCGCGGCGCACGTCTCCACCCGCGAGGGGTGATCCCGGCGCCGCTCCCGCGCACCGTTCGGCAACGGTGGCGGGTGCGGGTCGGTACCCTGCTCGCAGGTGCTCCCGGCCGCTGGGGCCATCGCACCGGAGGATCATGAGCGCTCGCGCCACGCCACCCGTCGGAGGACAGGCCCTGCTGCACGGCGTCCTCATGCGCGGCCCGTCCCACCTCGCCATCGCCGTGCGCCGGGCCGATCACAGCATCGTGGTGAAGGTCCAGCCGCTGCCCTCATGGCCACGGCGGTTCGCCGCCGTTCCGTTTGTGCGTGGCATCGCGGCGCTCGTTGAGGCCGTCACCGTCGGGTTCCCGGCGTTCGGATGGGCATCGGCGGCCCGTGGCGGCGCTCGCGGGCGGATCCGCCCCTCGACCGTCGCCGCCATCGCCGGCGCCATCGTCGCCTTCTCGGTGCTGCCTACGCTCGCCCACGGGCCGCTCGCCGGTCGGTTCGGCCCGGTCGGCGCCACCGTCGCCGACACCGTCGTGCAGGTGGCCCTCCTCGTCGCCTATCTCGCCGTCGTGCGCCGGCATGCCGCGGCGAAGCGACTGTTCCGCTACCACGGCGCCGAGCACAAGGCGGTCGCCGCCCACGAGGCCGGCGAGCCGCTCGATCCCATGGTCGCCGCTCGCTACGGTCGTCAACACCTGCGCTGCGGCACGACGTTCGTGATCGACGTGCTGCTCATCGCCATGCTCTTCCAGCTCGCCCTCGTCGTCCTGGCGCCGTCCGGAGCGCTGCTCACGATCGGGCGCTTCGCCGTGCTGCCGGTCGTCGCGGCGGTCGCCTACGAGCTGCTCCGTGCCGTGGCCTCACACCCTGACGTGTGGTGGGCGAGGCTCCTCGCCGCGCCGGGTCTCGCCCTTCAGGGGCTCACCACCGCGGAGCCCGACCTCGACCAGCTCGAGGTGGCCCTCGCGGCGCTCGCCGCTGCCGTCACGGGCAGTGCCGCGCCGGCGCTCGCGGCTCGCGGCGTCGTCGCGCCGTCGGCGGCCTGACGGCGCCCGCACGCGACGAGGGCGGCGCACCGGGTGCGCCGCCCTCGTTCACGTTGAGTGTGTCGTGCAACCTGCCCGCCCGGTCGGACGGCTCCTCACCTAGAAGACGAGGATGAGCAGCAGGATGATCACGATCAGCAGGAGGAGTCCTCCACCGATGTACATGTGCGCCTTCTCCTTCGGTCGTCGGTCGTGAGGCAACGTGTTCCCGCGGCGCGACAGAGGGAAACCCGCACGGATGCCGATGTGCGAAATGCGGGGTACGCGCCCACCGGCGACCGCCCTCCACGATCGCTCGGCCCGGGGCGTCGGCCCCGGACGCGATGACCGCCTCCGGGCGCCCTGGCCAGCGGCGGCTCTGGCTTCGGGCGCCGCTCGGAGGCGGTGAGAGGAGCCTCGCACGGGTTGACGAAAGGATTCGCCCGACGGCCCGTCAAGGTTCGGTCAAACGGCGGAAACCGCCTGCGGTCGGGCGGGCATCACGTGGCGGGAGCGCGGGGAGGCGTGGCCCGGTCATCGCCGCGCGATTCGGTAAGACTGGGGTCATGGGGATGGGTGGTCGGGGCTCGGGCGACGGGTTCGTCACCGTCGCCGATGGATCGGCGCGGTGGGGGCGGTTCGGCGCGTCCGGGCTGCTCGCCCGCCACGTCGACGGCGAGGGCACCTCGTGGTACTTCCTCGCCCGGCGGTCGGAGTGGACGCATCGCGGCGGCACCTGGGCCATCCCCGGCGGTGCGATCGATCTCGGTGAGCAGCCGCGCGACGCCGCGCTGCGGGAGTTCGCCGAGGAGATCGGTGGCGAGCTGGGCGACTTCCGCATCGTGGGCGAGCACGAGGACGACCACGGCGGCTGGTCGTACTGGACGGTCGTGGTCGACGTGCCGGAGCGGTTCGCGGTGCCGCCATCGCTCAACTGGGAGACGGCCGAGGCCCGCTGGGTCGCCGAGCACGAGCTCACCGGGCTGGAGCTGTTCGACGCGTTCGCGGCGACGCTCGCGCGCCTTGGTGTGCTGCGGCCCGGCTGAGCCGTGCCCGACCAGTACGCGCTCGACGAGCTGCAGCGGTTCGGCCTCGCCGTCTATGCCTCCGCGGGAGTGCCCGCCGCCGACGCCGCCGTGGTGGTCGACGCCCAGCTCGAGAGCGACTGCCGGGGAGTCGACACCCACGGGTTCCAGCGGTTGCCCTGGTACGTCGACCGCCTCGTCGCCGGCGACAACAACCCCCGGCCCCGGATCACCGTCGTCAAGGACACCGCGGCGACGGTCACACTCGACGGCGACGGGGGTCTGGGCCAGCTCGTCTGCACGCGCCTGACCGAGGCGGTGATCGAGAAGGCCGCGGCAACGGGAGTCGCCGTCGGTGTCGCGCGCCGATCGAACGACTGGGGCTGCGGTGCCCGCTACCCGCGTCTCGCGGCGCGTGCGGGGTTGGGGTCGTTCGCGACGACCACCAGCATCCCGACGTTGGCGCCGTTCGGCACGCGGACGCG
>DATAKR010000050.1:0-7923 GCA_036261495.1 Acidimicrobiales bacterium
ACGTTCTGGACGCGGGAGGGCCTCCTGGCGATCTCCGTCTGCCAGGAGGCCCTCATCCGACCCGTCAACCGCTGACCCACCACCCTCCCCCGCGCGCCGACCTCCCCCCGCTATGAGTCACTCGTACCGGCCAGGGCCGGCATCATCGACTCAAAGCGACGGGAAGGACGGGTCGGGTCGGACGCTCAGAAGTCCTCCATGCCGCCGCCGGGCATGGCGGGGACCTTCTCCTCGGGCTTGTCGACGATGACCGCCTCGGTGGTGAGGAACAGCGCGGCGATGGACGCGGCGTTCTGCAGCGCCGACCGGGTCACCTTGGCCGCATCCGGCACCTTGCCGGTGAGGTCCTCGTACTCGCCCGTGGCGGCGTTGAGGCCGTTGCCACCCTCGAGGTTGCGGACCTTCTCGACGACCACGCCGCCCTCGAGGCCGGCGTTGAGGGCGATCTGCTTGAGCGGCTCCTCGACGGCCTTGGCGACGATGCGCGCACCCGTGGCCTCGTCACCCTCGAGCTTGTCAGCCAGCTCGAGGATGGCGCGCTGCGAGCGGAGCAGGGCGACGCCGCCGCCGGGGACGACGCCCTCTTCGACGGCGGCCTTGGCCGTCGAGACCGCGTCCTCGATGCGGTGCTTCTTCTCCTTGAGCTCCACCTCGGTGGCCGCGCCCACCTTGAGGACGGCGACGCCACCCGACAGCTTGGCGAGGCGCTCCTGGAGCTTCTCGCGGTCGTAGTCGGAGTCGGTGTTGTCGATCTCGGCCTTGATCTGGTTGATGCGGCCCTTGATCTCGTCGTCGGCGCCGGCACCCTCGACGAGCGTGGTCTCGTCCTTGGTGACGACGATCTTGCGGGCCGAGCCGAGCAGGTCGAGCGTGACGTTCTCGAGCTTGAGGCCGACCTCCTCGGTGACGACCTGGCCGCCGGTGAGGATCGCCATGTCCTGCAGCATGGCCTTGCGGCGCTCGCCGAAGCCGGGGGCCTTCACCGCCACCGACTTGAACGTGCCGCGGATCTTGTTGACGACGAGCGTGGCGAGCGCCTCGCCCTCGACGTCTTCGGCGACGATCACGAGCGGGCGACCCGACTGCATGACCTTCTCGAGCACCGGCAGCAGGTCGCGCACCGAGCTGATCTTCGAGCCGACGAGCAGGAGGTAGGGATCCTCGAGGACCGCTTCCATCCGCTCGGGGTCGGTGACGAAGTAGGGCGAGATGTAGCCCTTGTCGAAGCGCATGCCCTCGACGAGCTCGATCTGCATGCCGAAGGTGTTGGACTCCTCGACGGTGATGACGCCGTCCTTGCCGACCTTGTCCATGGCCTCGGCGATCAGCTCGCCGATCTCCTCGTCGTTGTTCGCCGAGATCGACGCGACCGAGGCGATCTGGTCCTTCGTCTCGACGTCCTTCGAGAGGGCGCGCAGACCTTCGACGGCCGCCTCGACCGCGGCCTCGATGCCCCGCTTGAGCGACATCGGGTTGGCGCCGGCGGCGACGTTGCGCAGCCCCTCGCGGACCATGGCCCAGGCGAGGACGGTGGCGGTGGTGGTGCCGTCACCGGCGACGTCGTCGGTCTTCTTCGCGACCTCCTTGACGAGCTCCGCGCCGATCCTCTCGTAGGGGTCCTCGAGGTCGATCTCCTTGGCGACCGAGACGCCGTCCTTGGTGATCGTGGGGGCGCCCCACTTCTTCTCGAGAACGACGTTGCGACCCTTCGGGCCGAGCGTCACGCGGACGGCATCGGCCAGCTGGTTCATGCCACTCTCGAGGGCGCGACGGGCGTGATCATCGAACGAGATCAGCTTGGGCATGGGCGGGTTCCCTCCGTGGGTCCGTTAGCACTCAGCGACGTTGACTGCTAAGACCATATTCGCGGTTAGCAGTCTCCGCAAGGGAGTGCTAGGTCGAGTGCCTCGCTCCGCGGAGCGGCCGCCACGGCGCGCGTCCCAGATGGCCCGTTACCGTCCCCCCATGCGCTTTGGATTCGTGCTCCCCGGCGGAGGTGCCACCGAGCAGCTCGAGCAGGCGGTGCTCGCCGACGACGCGGGCTGGGACGCCGTCTTCGTGTGGGAGGCGGCCTACGGCGTCGACGCGTGGTCGCTGCTCGCGGCGATGGCGGCGAAGACCTCCCGCGTCCGCCTCGGCACCATGCTCACGCCCCTCCCCTGGCGCCGGCCGTGGAAGGTCGCCTCCCAGGTGGCCACGCTCGACCAGCTCTCGGGCGGCCGGGCCATCCTCGCCGTGGGCCTCGGCGCGCCCGACCCTGCCCTCGGAACCACCGGCGAGGTCACCGACCGCCGGGCCCGGGCCGCGCTGCTCGACGAGGGCATCGACGTCGTCTACTCGCTGTGGCACGGCGACCTCGAGCACCACGGGCCGGCGTTCGACGTCGACCTCCGCCCCCGGGTCGAGCTGTTCGGCGAGTTCACACCGGTGCAGCAGCCCCATCCACCTCTCTGGTGCGTGGGCGCGTGGCCCCGCCCGAGGTCGATGCGTCGGGTGCTGCGGTGCGACGGGTGGCTGCCCAACGTGCTCGACGCCGGCGGTGAGCACCGGTCCGCGACGCCCGACGACGTCCGCGCCGCGCGCGCCTGGTTCGACGCGACCGGGCCGGTGCGCGACGGGTTCGACGTGATCGTCGAGGGCGAGACGCCGGCCGACGACGCCGGCGCGGCGAGCGCGATCGTCGCCCCGTGGGCCGACGCCGGCGCCACGTGGTGGCTCGACGCCCGCTGGTCGGTGGACGCCGCCGACCGGCGGCGGGTGGTCGAGGAGCGGCTCGCGGCGGGCCCGCCCCGCCTCTGATCCCCCGACCCCCCACGAGCTTTCTGAGGATCCGCGTCGCCAGAGCGACGCGAATCCTCAGAAAGCCCGGAACGCCGGCGGTCAGGCGCCGACGGTTGGCCGAGCCGGGCGGGGCGCCCGGAACGCGGCCTCGAGCCGGTCGAGCAGCTCGGCCTTCTGCAGCTCGGCCTCGCGACGGTCCTCGAGGGCTTCGGCGCTCGAGGACAGCAGGAACTTCACCCGGGCGACGAGCTCCTCGGGGTCGAAGGGCTTGGTGAGGTACTCGTCGGCACCGAGCTCCCACCCCCGAAGGTGGTCGCGCTCCTCGGTCTTGCAGGTGAGGATCAGCACGCGAACGTCACCGCGGATGCCACGCTGACGCAGCCCGCGGAGCACTCCGAACCCGTCCGTTCCCGGCATCATGACGTCGAGCACCATCGCATCGGGCGCCTTGTGCTCGACGGCATCGAGGGCGGCTTCGCCATCCGGCGCCTGGCGAACCGTGTATCCCGAGTCCTCGAGGGCGAAGGCGACGAGCATCCGGATGTCGGGATCGTCGTCGACGACAAGCACCTCGGCCATGGGGCATCTATCGACCGACCGCGCTCGGTGGTTGATGATCAAGAACGCGCCACCCGCGCGGGCTAGTCACGTCGATGCTCTCGCTCCGGGCGTGCGGCCCTGCGGGCGTGCAGGGCCTGCGGTCGACCGTTGCGGCTGCGCTCGCTGGCGCTCCCGACGCCGCGACGTCAGCCGCCGGCGACCGCAGGGATGATCGAGACGGTGGTCTTGTCGTCGATCGGCGTCTCGAGGCCCTGCAGGAAGCGGATGTCCTCGTCGGCCACGAACACGTTGACGAAGCGGCGGAGCTTGCCGGCGTCGTCGAACAGCCGCTCGCCGAACCCGGGATGGGCGGCGTCGAGCGCCTTGAGCGCGTCGCCGACGGTGGCCCCGTCGACCGACACCTCGCCGGCGCCGCCGGTGAGCGTCCGCAGCTGGGTGGGGATCCTGATCGTCGGCACGGCGCTTCCTCTACTCCTCGATGTGGACGGCGGCGTTGAACGCGTCGAGCGTGGGGGCGATGGTGGCGGTGGGCGCGACCCGGGGCGCGACGGCCTCGAGGGTCTTGAGCCCGTTGCCCGTGACGTAGGCGACGACCCGCTCGTCCCGCGAGATCACACCGGAGGCCGCCAGCTTGGCGAGGGTGGCGATCGTGACGCCGCCGGCCGTCTCGGCGAAGATCCCCTCGGTCCTCGCGAGCAGGAGGATGCCCTCGACGATCTCGTCGTCGGTGACGGCACCGATCGCGCCGCCGGTCGAGCGGACGATGTCGAGCGCGTAGAAGCCGTCGGCGGGGTTGCCGATGGCGAGCGACTTGGCGATCGTGCTCGGGCGCTGCGGGCGGATGACGTCGGTGCCCTCGGCGAACGCGGTGGCGACGGGCGAGCAGCCCTCGGCCTGCGCTCCCGACACGCGCACGTGGGGCTCCTCGTCGAGCAGGCCGACGTCGTAGAGCTCGGAGAAACCCTTGTGGATCTTGGTGAGCTGGCTCCCCGACGCGATCGGCACCACCACGTGGTCGGGCGTCTGCCAGCCGAGCTGCTCGGCCACCTCGTAGGCCAGCGTCTTGGAGCCCTCGGCGTAGTAGGTGCGCACGTTCACGTTGACGAAGGCCCACGTGGGCTGCTCGCTGGTCAGCTCGGCACACAAGCGGTTGACGTCGTCGTAGCTGCCCTCGATCGCCACCAGCTTGCCGCCGAACACCGCGGTGGTGATCACCTTGCCGGCCTCGAGGTCGTGGGGGATGAAGACGATCGACTCCATCCCGGCCCGGGCGGCATGGGCGGCGACGGAGTTGGCGAGGTTGCCCGTCGACGCGCACGCGGCCACCTTGAAGCCGAGCTCGCGCGCCTTGGTGAGCGCCACCGACACGACCCGGTCCTTGAACGAGCCGGTCGGGTTGAGCGTGTCGTTCTTGATCCAGAGCTCACCGAGGCCGAGCTCGGCGGCGAGGCGGTCGGCCCGCACGAGCGGCGTGAAGCCGGCGCCGAGGTTGACCGGGTTGTCGGCCGACGCCGGCAGCAGGTCGGCGTAGCGCCAGATCGTCGTCGGGCCGGCGGCGATCTTCTCTCGGCTCACCGACGCGCGGATGGCGTCGTAGTCGTAGGCGACCTCGAGCGGCCCGAAGCAGAACTCGCACACGTGGAGCGCTTCGACCGGATAGGTGCGATGGCACTCCCGGCATCGCAGGGCTTCGACGAACGGCACGTTTCCCTCCTCATCGATCCGGGCATTGGCACCTGGCAACCGACCGCCACGCTGTGTCCCTGATGCGGGTCGTGGTCGGGGTTGCTGGTTGTCGCGGCGTCACCGGGCCCGGTCCCTCAGCCGCTCTTGATGAACGGCCCACATCGTACGTGACAACCTGAGTCGTGCACGACTTCTCCCAGGCGGGCCCGCCACGGCACGCAACGGTGTCCGTCGTGATCCCCGCCCGCGACGAGGAAGCGACGGTCGCCGGCGTGGTCGCGCCGATCGTCGCGCTCGGCGTGCACGAGGTCGTCGTGGTCGACGACGGCTCGGGCGACGCCACCGCGACGCGGGCGGCCGACGCCGGCGCCCGGGTCGTGCGCGCCGCCGAGGTGCTGCCGCGGTTCGGCGCCTCGTCGGGCAAGGGGGAGGCGCTGTGGAAGGGCGTGGCCCGCACCGACGGCGACATCGTGGTGTTCTGTGACGCCGACCTCGAGGACTTCGACGCCAGCTACGTCACCCGCCTGGTCGACGCCCTCCTCGCCGACCCCCGCGCCGCCCTCGCCAAGCCGCGCTACCGGCGGGCGGGCACCGGCGGGCGTGTCAACGAGCTCGTCGCCCGGCCGGCGCTGCGGCTGCTGCACCCGGCGCTCGGCGGCGTCCGCCAGCCCCTCGGTGGCGAGTACGCGGCGTGGCGGTCGGTGCTCGAGCAGGTGCCGTTCGTGCGCGGCTACGGCGTCGACCTCGGGCTCGTGATCGACGTGGCCCGCCGCTTCGGCCCGGCGTCGGTGGTCGAGGCCGAGCTCCCCGAGCGCCGGCACCGCAATCGCCCGCTCGCCGAGCTGGTGCCCCAGGCCGAGCGGGTGCTCGAGGTGGCCCTGGCCCGCGCCGGCGTGCCGGGCGTGCACGTGGAGGAGCTGCCGCCGCTGGCCTCCGTCGAGGGCTACGGCCGCAAGACCGCCTGAGCGGCGTCGCCGGCCTCTCCGTCGCCGGCCTCTCCGTCGCCGAGGTTCTCGGGCCGGCGGTCGACGTCCTCGACCACCCCCGGCCCCATCCCGGCATCGAGCGGCTCGAGCGGTTCTCCGAGCACGTGGACGTGCCACAGGTGGCCGATGAGGATCTTCAGCACCGCGGCGACCGGCACCGCGAGGAGCAGGCCGAAGAAGCCCCCGATGCTGCCGCCGGCGAGCAGGGCGAGGATCACCGCGGCGGGATGCAGCTGCACGGCCCGCTGCATCACCTGCGGCGTGATGAAGTGGTTGTCGATCTGCTGCACGACCACCATCACGACCACCACGCCGAGGGCCTGCAGAGGGCTGCCGGTGGTGAGGGCGATGGTGACGCCGGGGATGCCGCCGACCCACGGGCCGATGAGCGGGATGATGTTGAACAGCCCGGCGATCATCCCGATCAGGAACCAGAAGCGGACGCCGATGATCCCGAGCCCGATCGAGCAGAGGACGCCGACGAGCAGGGCGACCGCGAGCTGGCCGCGGAAGAAGCCGCCGATGGCGCGGTTGGTGCGGCGCGCCACGGTCATGACGTCGGCGCGGGCGGCCTCGGGCACGAGCGACTCGGCCACGCGGCGCAGGTGAGGCAGGTCGACGAGCAGGTAGAAGGCGAGGATCGGCCCGAGGAGGAGGATCAGCAGCACGTGGATGATGGCGGCGCCGATCTTGCGGGCCTGGGTGAGCTGCTGCTGCAACGTGGTGCCGTTGTTGCTCAGCGCGTCCTCGATGTCCTGCCGGGAGAACTCGAGGAACGTGCCCTTCGAATCGGCGGCCCGGTCGTCGACCCAGCGTTCCACCCGTGACTGGATGTCGGGCCAGTCGGTGCGCAAGTCGTCGACCTGGCGGGCTGCGACCGGGTAGACGAGCACGGTGGTGAGCGCCAACGCGCCGAGCACGAGGGCGTAGGCGAGGCCGGTGCCGGCGGCTCGGGGGACACCACGACGCTGGAGCCGCGTGACGAGGGGGTTGAGGATGAAGACGATGGCGCCGGCCAGGATCAGCGGCGGGAAGATCACGAAGATCTTCGAGGCGACGACGCCGAGCAGGTAGAGAACCCCCGCCAGACCGACGAGGGCCCACGCCACCTGACCCGCCCGCCGGAGGCGCTCGGTCACGACGACGACGTTACCGGCCGGCGCCGGCCAACCGCTGCCGCACCGCGGTCTCGACACACGCTGCCGTCTCCGACCGCGCCCGCTCCTCGCCGAACCGCTCGACGAGCGACACCACCTCGACGCCCTTCGGCACCTCGAGGCCGGCGAGGACGTCGCCCGCGACCACGACAACCGGCACGCCGGCGTCGTCGGCGATCTCGCACACCCCGCCGACGGCCTTGCCCTCGAAGGACTGCTCGTCGAGGAAGCCCTCGCCGGTGACGACCAGGTCGGCGCCCTCGACGCGGGCGAGGAGGTCGATGGCGTCGGCCACGAGGTCGAACCCGGGCACGAGCGTGGCGCCGATCGCCGCCAACCCGCCGGCGAGCCCGCCCGCCGCGCCCGAGCCCGCCAGCTCGCGGACGTCGACGCCGAGCTCGTCGTCGTAGACCTGCGCGAGTCGCTCGAGGCGCCGGGTGAGCAGCTCGACCTGCTTCTCGGTCGCGCCCTTCTGCGGGGCGAACACGCGGGCGGCGTCGACGAAGCGCGTCGTCACGTCGCACGCGACGAGCAGCTCGACGCCGGCGAGACGGCCGCGCGGTTCGAGCGCGTCGAGGCAGCCCTGGCCGCCGTCGGTCGTGGCCGACCCTCCGGCGCCGACGATGACGCGCCGGGCGCCGGCGGCGACGGCGGTCAGGATGAGCTGGCCGACGCCCGCGGTCGACGCGCGCAATGGATCGTTCCACTCCGGACCGCCGACAAGGTCGAGGCCGGCCACCCGCGCCATCTCG
>DATAKR010000151.1:0-12570 GCA_036261495.1 Acidimicrobiales bacterium
CCGCGTCGTCCCGGCCGGGCCGATCTGGAACGCTCGGCTGCTGCCGTTCTGGTACCTCCTCCTGTACTTCCTCGCGGCGATCGCCGTCGCCGAGGGGGCGATCCTGCTCGGCACCGCGGTGCGCCCGCACCACGTCGCCGCCGGCGGGTTGGCTCCGGAGCGCGCGGGCGAGGGGAGCGAGACGATCGGCACCGTCGTCGCCCCGCCGCCGGGGCTCGACGAGCTGCGCCCCACCCCGCTCGGCGAGTCGCGCCCCGCCCCGCTCGCCGAGGCGATCCTCGCCATCGGCGCGCTCGTGATCGCGGTGATCTTCACCGGCATCCCGCTCGGCGTGTTCTCGGGCCAGCTGGTGCTGCCCGGTGGCGCCACCCTGCCGTTCCTCCGCATGACCGCGACGAAGTCGAGCTTCGTGCCGGCCTGGGCCAAGTGGAACTACTCGGGCTACGAGCGCAAGGCCTCGTACCCGGAGTACCACGACGTGGTCACCACGATGGCCGATGTCGGCAAGAAGTACGGCTGCGGGCGCGCCATGTGGGAGTACGAGCCCGAGCTCAACCGGTTCGGCACGCCGATGGCGCTCATGCTCCTGCCGCACTGGACCGACGGCTGCATCGGCTCCATGGAGGGGCTCTACTTCGAGTCGTCGGCCACGGTGCCGTACCACTTCCTCAACCAGTCGGAGCTGTCGAAGTCGCCGTCGCGCGCCATGCGCAACCTGCCGTACCGCAACCTCGACGTCGACGCCGGCGTCGAGCACCTGCAGATGCTCGGCGTGAAGTACTACATGGCGATCAGCCCCGAGGCCCAGGCCCAGGCCCAGGCCAACCCCACGCTGCGGCTGATCGCCTCGACGAAGCCTCAGGCCGTCAACTACACCGACGGCACCAAGCAGCGCTTCTGGCAGATCTACGAGGTTCGCGACGCCGCCCTCGTCACGCCGCTCGCCTACGACCCCGTCGTCGTGCGGAGCGGGATGGACGGCAAGACGTCGTGGCTGCAGGGCTCCGTCGCCTGGTACACGACGCCGTCGGCGTGGGACGTCCCCCTCGCCACCGACGGCCCGGCGTCGTGGCCGCGCATCCCCAACCGCCGCGACATCGCGCCGCCCGAGCCGGTGGCGCGCACGGTGCACGTGTCCGACATCCGCACGAGCGACGACCGCATCAGCTTCCGCGTCGACCAACCCGGCACGCCCGTGCTCGTGAAGGTGTCGTACTTCCCGAACTGGAAGGCATCGGGCGCCAAGGGGCCCTGGCGCGTCACTCCCAACCTGATGGTCGTGATCCCGACGAGCACCAAGGTCGATCTGCACTACGGCTGGACCGGCGTCGACATCCTCGGGTGGCTGGTGTCGCTCGTCGCGCTCGCGGGCGTCGCCTACGTGTCCCTCCGCCCGGTCCGGATGCCCGAGCCACCGCGTCCGGCCGAGGAGTTCGTCGACCCGTTCTACGTGCCTCCGGTCGACGACGACCCGTTGGTGGCGAGCGGCACCCGCGACGCCCCGTGACCGACGGCGTGCGGCTGTCGGTCGTCATCCCGGCCTACTGCGAAGGGAAGGCGGCGGCCGTGGCGGTCACCCGCGTGCGCGCCGAGCTCGCGGCGATCGTCGACGGCGGCGGCCTCGAGGTGATCGTCGTCGACGACGGGTCGCCGGACGACACGGCCGAGCAGGCCCGTGCCGCCGGCGCCGACCTCGTGCTGCGGAACCCCGTCAACCGGGGAAAGGGTGCCGCCGTGCGCGCCGGCGTCCTCGCGGCCTCGGGCCGCGCCATCGCCTACACCGACGCCGACCTGTCGTACGACCCCTCCCAGCTCGCGCGGCTCCTCGAGGTCGTCGAGCAGGGCACGGAGATGGTCGTCGGCAGCCGCCGCCACGTCGACACCACCACCCTGGTCCGCGCCCGCCGGCTGCGCGAGGTGAGCGGCCGCGCGTTCAACATCGCGACGCGGTGGCTCCTGCTCGGCGAGGAGCGCGACACCCAGTGCGGGCTCAAGGCGTTCCGGCACGAGGCCGCCCGCGCCCTGTTCCGGGCGCAGCGGCTCGACGGGTTCGCGTTCGACGTCGAGCTGTTCTTCGTCGCGGAGCGCCTCGGGCTCTCGATCGTCGAGGTGCCGGTCACCGTCGCCCACACCACGCATTCGACGGTGCGCGTCGGTGGCGATGCCCTGCGCATGCTCCGGGACCTCGTGCGCGTGCGGTGGTGGGCGGCGAGGGGGCTGTATCCCGGCCGCCACTAGGCTGCGGGCCGACATGGCCCGGCTGGACAAGATCTTCAAGGCGTACGACGTGCGCGGCACCGTCCCCGACGAGCTCGACGCCGACGCCGCCTACCGGATCGGCGCGGCCTTCGCCCGGTTCGCCGCCGATCGCGAGGACGCGGCGCGCATCCTCGTGGCCCGCGACATGCGGCCGTCCGGTGTCGACCTGGCGGCGGCCTTCGAGAACGGCGCCACCGACCAGGGGATCGACGTCGTCGACCTCGGTCTGGCGTCGACCGACCTGATCTACTTCGCGTCCGGCCGTCTCGATGCTCCAGGGGCGATGTTCACCGCGTCGCACAACCCGGCGCAGTACAACGGGATCAAGTTCTGCCTCTCGGGCGCCAAGCCCGTCGGCGAAGACACCGGCCTCGCCGAGATCCGCGCCACGGCCGAGCAGGGCGTCGACCCTGCCGGCACGAAGGGCACGGTCACGCACCAGGACCTCCTCGAGGCCTACGCCGACCACGTCGTGTCGTTCGTCGACATCGCCGCCCTCCGCCCGCTGCGCGTGGTGGCCGACACGGCCAACGGCATGGGCGGGCTCGTCGCGCCGAGGGTGTTCGCCCGGCTGCCGTTCGAGCTCGAGATCCTCTACCCGGAGCTCGACGGCACGTTTCCCAACCACCCCGCCGACCCGATCCAGCCGGAGAACCTCGTCGACCTGCAGCGCCGCGTGCTCGACACCAAGGCCGACATCGGCCTGGCGTTCGACGGCGACGCCGACCGCGTGTTCCTCGTCGACGAGAAGGCCCAGCTCATACCGGGCTCCACCACCACGGCGATGGTGGCCGCCGCCATGCTCGAGAAGCACCCGGGCGCCACGATCCTCTACAACCTGATCTGCTCGAAGGCCGTTCCCGAGATCGTCAAGGAGCGCGGCGGCACGCCGGTGCGCACGCGTGTCGGGCACTCGTTCATCAAGGAGCGGATGGCCGAGACCGGCGCCGTGTTCGGCGGCGAGCACTCCGGTCACTACTACTTCCTCGACAACTACCGGGCCGACTCGGGGCTCATCGCGGCCGTCGTGGTGCTCGAGCTGCTGTGCGCGTCGGGCCAGAAGCTGTCGGAGGTGCGCGCGCCGTTCGAGCGCTATGCGCTGTCGGGGGAGATCAACACCGAGGTCGACGACCCGAAGGCGGTGATCGAGCGGGTGGCCGCGCACTTCGCCGACGGCGACCAGGATCGCCTCGACGGGCTCACCGTCGACTACGGCGACTGGTGGTTCAACCTGCGGCCGTCCAACACCGAGCCGCTCCTCCGCCTCAACCTGGAGGCCCCGACCCGTGACGAGTGCGACGCGCACGTCGCCGACGTCCTTCGCATCCTGAAAGGCGAGTGATGGCGCTCAACACCAAGCTGCTCGAGGTGCTCGCGTGCCCCGACGACAAGGGCCCGCTCCTCTACTTCGAGGACGAGGACTCGCTCTACAACCCGCGCCTCAAGCGGCGCTACGCGATCAAGGACGACATCCCGATCATGCTGATCGACGAGGCGGAGACCGTCTCCGACGACGAGCACGAGCGGCTGATGGCGAAGGCCGAGGCCGAAGGGATCCGGCCCACGTTCGAGGATCCTGCGTGAGCGACAAGGGTTCCGCCCCGTCGGAAGGATCCGGGAGCAGTCCCAACGGCCGGTCCGACGCGGCCGCGCGAGACGGCCGACCGGCGCGCCTCGACAGCGAGGGGATGTTCGACGTCACCGCGTCGCTCCCGGAGCAGGTGGAAGCCGCGGCCGAGGGCGCTCGCCACGTCGACGGCCTTCCCCCCAAGGAGTCGATCGAGCACGTGGTCGTGCTCGGCATGGGCGGCAGCGGCGTCGCCGGCGACGTCCTCGTCGCCGCGGCCGGGCCGTTCATGGCCGTGCCGGTCGTGACCGTCAAGTCCTACGAGCTGCCGGCCTTCGTCGGCGAGGGCTCCCTCGTCTTCGCGGTCTCGTTCTCGGGGAACACCGAGGAGACCCTCGAGGCGGCCACGGAGGCGGCGATGCAGGGCGCTCGCCTGGTCGCGGTCACGAGCGGCGGTGAGCTCGAGAAGCTGGCCGGCGGCTGGGGCGCACCCGTGATCCGGGTGCCCGATTCCATCCCGCAGCCGCGCGCCGCGCTCGGGGCCATGGCCATCCCGCCCATGGTGGTCCTCGAGCAGATCGGCCTGTTCCCCGGCGCCCAGCAGTGGATCGACCTGGCGGTGAGCCAGCTCCAGCGGCGCCGCGACCGTCTGACTCGTGAGGGCAACGACGCCGCCCAGCTGGCGCGCCGCATCGGCCGCACCATCCCGCTCGTCTACGGCGGCGGCCCCATCGGCGCCACCGCGGCCCAGCGATGGAAGACCCAGGTCAACGAGAACGCCAAGTCACCGGCGTTCTGGGCGGCCCAGCCCGAGCTGTGCCACAACGAGATCTGCGGCTGGGGCCAGTCCGGCGACGTGACCCGCCAGGTGTTCACGCTCGTCTCGCTCCGCCACGACAGCGAGCACCCCCAGGTGACGCGCCGGTTCGAGCTCGTGCACGACCTGATGCGCGAGGTCGTCGCCGGCATCGAGGAGGTCCACGCCGAAGGCGAGGGCGACCTCGCCCAGCTCCTCGACCTGGTCCTGTTCGGCGACTTCGTGTCGCTGCACCTCGCCGCGCAAGAGGGCCTCGACCCCGGCCCCGTCCCCGTCCTCGTCGACCTCAAGAACCGACTCCGAGAAGGCTGAACCCTCTGTGAACTTCGACATCGCCGACCCGAACCTCGCCGACCTCGGCAAGCAGCGCATCGCCTGGGCGGAGCAGCGCATGCCGGTCGTCCGCTCGCTGCGCGACCGCTACGCGAAGGAGAAGCCGTTCGAGGGCGTCACCTTCGCCGCGTGCATGCACGTCACCACCGAGACCGCGAACCTGATGCGCGCGCTCAAGGCGGGCGGTGCCCACATCGCGCTGGCCGCCTCCAACCCGCTGTCGACCCAGGACGACGTGGCGGCGTCGCTCGTCCGCGACGAGGGCGTGGCCGTGTTCGCCATCAAGGGCGAAGACACCGAGACCTACTTCCGCCACATCGACGCGGTGCTCGACGAGCGCCCGCAGCTCACGATGGACGACGGCTGCGACCTCGTCAGCCGGCTCCACGCCCAGCGCCCCGACCAGGTGCACGAGGTCGTCGCCGGCACCGAGGAGACCACCACGGGCGTGATCCGCCTCCGTGCCATGGAGAAGGACGGCGCGCTGAAGTACCCGATCGTCGCGGTGAACGACGCCGACACCAAGCACATGTTCGACAACCGCTACGGCACCGGGCAGTCGACGCTCGATGGGATCATCCGCGCCACCAACGTGCTGCTTGCCGGCAAGAAGGTCGTCGTCGCCGGCTACGGCTACTGCGGCAAGGGTGTCGCCAGCCGGGCACGCGGCATGGGCGCGCAGGTGTACGTCACGGAGGTCGATCCGCTCCGCGCCCTCGAGGCGGTGATGGACGGCTTCCGGGTGGTGCCGATGAGCGAGGCGGCCCGCGAGGGCGACATCTTCGTCACCGTCACCGGCAACCGCGACGTGCTGCGCAGCGAGCACTTCCAGGTCCTGAAGGACGGGGCCATGCTCGCCAACTCCGGGCACTTCGACATCGAGATCGACCTCAACGCGCTCGGCGAGATGTCGACCGGTGAGCGCCGTCGCGCCGTGCGCCCCTTCGTCGAGGAGTACCTGCTCGACGGCGACCGCCGGGCCTACGTGATCGCCGAGGGCCGCCTCGTCAACCTCGGCGCCGCCGAGGGTCACCCCGCCGACGTCATGGACATGAGCTTCGCCAACCAGGCCCTCGCGGCCGAGTGGGCCCTCGGGCAGGGGAGCGCCCTCGAGCCGCGGGTCTACGACCAGCCCCGCGAGATCGACCATGAGATCGCCCGCCTCAAGCTCGAGACCATGGGCGTGCAGATCGACGTCCTGACGCCGAAGCAGACGGAGTACCTGGCGTCGTGGACCGTCGGGACCGAGGGTTGAGGCGGCCGGCGTGATCGAGGAGCTGGGGGGAAAGGTCGCCGTCGTCACCGGGGCCGCGAGCGGGATCGGCCGTGCCACGGCGACGGCGTTCGCGGGCGAGGGCATGCGCGTGGTCCTCGCCGATGTCGAGGAGAAGGCGCTCGAATCGGCGGCGAGATCGCTCCGCGACGCCGGCCACGACGTGCTCTCGGTCGTCACCGACGTGTCGAAGGGGGCGTCGATGGACGCCCTGGCCGATCGTGCCTTCGACCACTTCGGCGCGGTCCACGTCGTGCACCTCAACGCCGGCGTCGGTGCCGGCGGTCCGATGTGGACGCTCACCGAGAACGACTGGCAATGGGTGCTCGGCGTCAACCTCTGGGGCGTGATCCACGGGGTGCGCGCCTTCGTGCCGCGACTCCTCGAGCAGGGCGGGCCCGCCCACGTCGTCAACACCGCGTCGATGGCCGGTCTCACGTCGCCGACGATGATGGGCGCCTACAACGTGTCGAAGCACGGGGTCGTGGCGCTGTCGGAGACGCTGGCCCGCGACCTCGCGGTGGCCGGCGCGCCGGTGGGCGTCTCGGTGCTCTGCCCCGGGTGGGTCAACACCGGCATCGCCGACTCGTCGCGCAACCGGCCCGACGAGCTCCGCAACGACGCCGCCGGCGCGGGCGTCGACCTGGCGGCCGCGTCGCCCCTCAAGCAGCTGCTCGAGTCGGGCCTCTCGCCCGACACCGTGGCGAGCATGGTCGTCGACGCGGTCAAGACCGGAACCTTCTACATCCTGACCAACGACAGCTGGCGCGACGCGGTGCAGCAGCGGCTCGACGACATCCTCGCCGGCCGGGGGCCGACGCCGATGGCGCTGCCCACCTAGCCGCGGGCTCCGGGGCAGAAGTGATCCGGGCGACCTTCGAGCTCGAGCCGCACGGTTCGGCCGAGGCGCTCGCGATCGAGGAGTCGACCGGGATGCGCACCGGCCCCGAGTTCGTTCGCGGTTCGGTCGTGTCGGAGCGCGACGGCGTCGCCGTCCTCGAGTTCCCCGACGGCAACTGGGGACGCAACCTGCCGCTGCTGCTGTCGGCGCTGGTCGCCGGCGAGGGCGTCGAGACGCGCGCGTTCACCCGGTGCCGGCTGATCGACCTCGAGCTGCCCGGCGGCTTCCTGCCGGGTCCCGCGTTCGGTGCGCTCGGGCACCGGGGGGTGGGCCTGATCCTGAAGCCGTCGCTCGGGCTCTCGCCGGCCGACTGCGCCCGCATCGCCGAGGCCGCCGGCGAGGCCGGTGCCGACCTCGTGAAGGACGACGAGCTCCTGGGCGACCCGGAGTGGTGCCCGCTCGAGGCGCGCGTCGCCGCGGTGGCGTCGGTGCTGCATCCGAGCGTCGTGTACTGCCCCAACATCACCGGCGCGACGGAGACGCTCGTCGAGCGGGCCCGGCGCGTCGTCGACCTCGGTGCCGGCGGCGTGATGGTCAACGCCTTCGCCCAGGGGCTCGACGCCGTGCGTGCGCTGCGCGACGCCGACCTGGGCGTGCCGGTCCTCGCCCACCGCGTGGGGTCCGGTCCGTGGGCCCGCAACGACCGGTTCGGCGTGTCGTCGGCGGTGCTCGCCCGGCTGACGCGTCTCGCCGGCGCCGACTACGTGCTCGTCGGGGCCTACGGCGGGAAGCTGTTCGACACCGATGCCGACGTGGACGCGCAGGTGGCGGCCGTGCGCTCGCCATCGGGCCGGGCGCGTCCCGCGACGGCGGTCCTCGGCGGCGGCGTGTCGCCGGCGAACGCCCGCGCCCAGGTCGACCGGGCGGGCGGGTCGGGGCTGCTCGCGCTGCTCGGCTCGGCCGCCTACACCTGGCCCGGCGGCGACGTGGCCGCGGCCGTGCGGGCGACGGTCGAGGCGGTGCGGGGGTGACTGCGCCCGCACCCGATCCGATCCCGCCCACGATCGAGTGGGCCGGCGACCGTGTCCGCATGATCGACCAGCGGCGGTTGCCCGGCGAGCTCGTCTTCCTGGAGGCGCGCACCGTCGAGGAGCTGTGCGACGCCATCACCTCGCTGGCAGTGCGCGGCGCACCGGCACTCGGCGCCGCCGGGGCGATGGGAGTCGCGCTCGCCGCGGTCACCGGCGCCGACGCCGGCGAGTCGGGTCGCCGGCTCATCGCGACGAGGCCCACCGCGGTCAACCTGGCGTGGGGCGTCGAGCGCGCCCTCGCGGCCGCCGATCCCGTGGCCGAAGCCCTCGCCATCGCGGCCGACGATGTCGAGCGCAACCGGCGGATCGGCCGTCACGGCGCGCCGCTGGTGCCGGTCGGCGGGCGCGTCCTGACCCACTGCAACGCCGGCGGCCTGGCGTGTGTGGGCTACGGCACCGCGGTCGGCGTGATCCGTGCCGCGCACGAGCAGGGTCGGCGCCCGTCGGTGTGGGTCGACGAGACCCGGCCGGTGCTGCAGGGCGCTCGGCTCACGGCGTGGGAGCTGTTGCGGCTCGGCATCCCCGCCACCCTCGTCGCCGACGTGATGGCCGGGTCGTTGATGGCGGCCGGCGAGGTCGACTGCGTGATCGTCGGTGCCGACCGCATCGCCGCCAACGGCGACGTCGCCAACAAGATCGGCACGTACGCGCTGGCGGTCCTCGCCGCGCACCACGGCATCCCGTTCTACGTGGCCGCGCCCACCTCGACCGTCGACCCCGCGTGCGCCTCGGGCGCCGGCATCGAGGTCGAGCGCCGCCCCGCCGAGGAGGTCACCACGATCGGGGGCACGCGGATCGCGCCCGAGGGGATCGACGTCGACAACCGCGCGTTCGACGTCACGCCCGCGGCGCTGATCACGGCGGTGATCACCGAGGACGGCGTCCATCGCCCCGCCTCCCCCGCGTTCTGACAGCGTGATCGTGGCGGTTTCCGCCACGTTTCTTCGAGGCGTGCCCGTTCTGACGGCGTGATCGTGGCGGCGCCCGGCGTCGTTGTCACCGGCCCTCCGTAACGTCGCCGGCAGTGCTGCTCCCGCCCACCTGCCCGTCGTGCGGCCATCCCGGTCCGGCGCCGTGCCCCGCGTGTTGGCGCCGCCTGCGCCCGGCGCCACCGCTCTCCCCGCCGCCCGGCGTCGACTGGTGCGCGTCGCTGCTCGTCTACGAACGCGAGGCGCGCGAGCTGATCGCCCGGCTCAAGTACCGCAACGCCCGGTCGGTGCTGCCGTGGCTCGCCGACGGCATGGCGGGCCTGGTCGTCGCCCGCGAGGCCGAGCGGGGCGAACGGATCGACGTCGTGACGTGGGCGCCGACCACCGGTCGCCGGCGGCGCGAGCGGGGCTTCGACCAGGCCGAGCTGCTGGCGCGCGCGGTTGGGATCCGCCTGCGCCGCCCGGTGCGCGGGCTGCTGCGGCGGACGTCGTCGTCGCCCCAGACCGGCCGGCTCGCGGCCGAGCGGCGGCACGGGCCGGCGTTCGCGGCGCGCGCCTGGCAGGGCGCGTCGGTGCTCGTCGTCGACGACGTGATGACCACCGGGGCGACGCTCTCCGCCGCGGCGCAGGCCCTTCGGACGTCGGGCGGGCGCCGAGTGGCCGGTGTCACGGCAGGCCGAACACCACTCAAGGTGGTCGTTCCGGGGGCCGACGCCTAGAGCACCATGCACGACCAGCGCCACGACCCGATCCCGCCCGCGGTGCTCGCGGCGCTGTGGGCCGACTGCGACGCCGACTCCCGTCGCGCCGACATCGCGCGAGCCCGCCGGAGCGCCGCCGAGCGGGCGTTCGACGACGACGACGTCGTCGACGTCATCGCCCTGCGCCTGCTCGCCTTCAGCGACGACCTCGCGTAGCCGTAGCCGCCGCCGACGTCCGCCCCTACACTCCGGGTGGGCTGCGTGCGGGTCTGTGGTTGAAAGTCGATGCCAGTCGCAGGCGAAACGACCCACGTAAGGCGACCCGTGGTCGCTGAGCATGGTGCGGCTTAGGGGTAAGTCCTGCCCGGCGCGGCTCGATCGGCGAGCGGCGCAGGAGAAGGGGGAAAGCCGGTCCACTCCGCGCTGCTGGGCCTTCCGGCCGCCGGCGCCGGACCGTCGAGCCCCTCTGCAGGCGAGTGTGGGGTCAAAGACCAGGTCAGCCGCACGTGGCCCACCTCACCCTCTCGGGCATCCTCTCGGGCCATGACTCGGGCCATGACGCACCGGGCCTGTCGCCCACTGTGGGGAGGCCCGCGACGACCGTTCACGTCACCGCAGGTCCGCCCCGGTAGACTTTTTCCTCAATGCCGCTGGTCGCGCCGTCGAAACGAGACTGGTCAGGCCGGACGCGATGACCGCCACCGAGTGGTCACATCGGACTGACCACCGCGGGCTAGGTCGTTGCGGACGGGCTGGCGGAGGGGCTGGAGAGGGGACAGGTGGCTGAGGACCAGAACAGCGGAGACCGGGGTGGCGTCGTCCGGGTGATGATCGCCGACGACCAGCCCCTGTTCCGGCGCGGGCTCAACGTGGTCCTCCACACCGAGGACGGCATCGAGGTGGTGGCCGAAGCCGAGGACGGCGAGGAGGCGATCATCAAGGCGGAGGAGACCGCTCCCGACGTCATCCTCATGGACGTGCGCATGCCGCGCGTCAACGGCATCGAAGCCGCCCGCTCCATCCACGACCGCGTCCCGTCCACGAAGATCCTGATGCTCACCGTCTCCGACGACGACCAGGACCTCTTCGAGGCGATCAAGGCGGGTGCCTCGGGCTACCTCCTCAAGGAGGTCAGCGTGGAAGAGGTCGCCGACTCGGTGCGCGCCGTCGTCCAGGGCCAGACCCTGATCTCGCCGTCGATGGCGTCGAAGCTGCTGACGGAGTTCGTCGCGCTCGAGAAGCGGGTCAACGAGAAGCACCAGTATCCGAGCCCCACGCTCACCAGCCGCGAGCTCGAAGTGCTGAAGCTGGTGGCTCGGGGGATGAGCAACCGCGAGATCGCCGACGACCTCTACATCTCGGAGAACACGGTCAAGAACCACGTCCGCAACATCCTGGAGAAGCTGCACCTGCACTCCCGGATGGAGGCGGTCATCTACGCCGTGCGCGAGCGGCTGCTCGACATCAACGACAACGGCGAGTCGAGCAAGTAGCTATCGGGAGCGCCGGCGGGCGACGAGCGCACCTCCGTCGTCGAGCACGACGTCGAACGCTCCCGAGGGGCCGGTGAGCGACGCCAGCACTCCGGGCGCCTGGCCGAGCGACGTGTCGAGCACGATGTAGTCGACGCCGCCCGGGTCGGGAGGCTTCTCGTCGTGGATCGCCCAGTTCCCGACCCGCCACGGGTTGGGCCACTCGTAGGCGATGCGCCGGTGGGTGAGGTGCGCCACGACGTTGTAGCTCGCGGACACGCCGGCGCCGGCCGGCACCATCGCCACAGCGCGGTCGAGCGCCGCGGTGTGCTCGTTGGTGCGAAGCCAGATGCCGGAGTCGAACCGCACGCCGAGCGGCGAGGGAGACCAGGCGACGTTGGCAGCGAGGGCTGCGGCCGCCACCGAGACGAGTGCCGCCGCGCCGAGGCGGGGATGACGCCTCCGGGCGAGCGCGGCCCCCTCCACGGTGGCGAGGAAGATCGCGGCCACGACCATGGAGGAGTAGTGGAAGCGCGGGTCGTGCGGTCCGGGGAGCGACGACAGCGCGTTCACCGCGGTCTGCGGTGCGCCGACGAGGAGCAGGGGCGCGCCGAGCAGCCCGACGAGTCCGGTGGGTGCGAGCAGGTGCCAGTAGTACGAGAGCCGATTCGGGGCGACGAGCACGCGGACGACCTCGACCGGATGGGTGGCCATCCCCCAGACCACCGACCCGACGCCCGACCCGAACTTCGGGAAGAACTGCTGGGCGTAGAAGGGCGCGCCGCCGGAGAAGGCCGGCATGGCGACGAGCGTGACGAACGCGAACCACGCGGTGCCGGTGGCTGCCGTGGCCAGGCCGGCGCGCCGGGCCGGCCGGCCGCCGCGCCACAGCACCACCAGGCCGAGCGCGGCGACCGCGAGCGCGGCGTCCTCCTTGGTCGACAAGGTCACCGCCACCGCCGCGGCGAACCAGCCCCACCGGCGGCGCGTCGCGAACCACCACGCGAACAGCAGCGGCGTGATGGCGAGCGCGTCCGGATGCCAGTGCCACCAGTTGATCCACTCGACCGTCGGGTGCAGGAGGTAGGCGCCGGCGGGCACCAGCGCCGGCCACTTCCGCCCGAGCCGGTCGCGCCCGAGCAGCCACAGCGGGACCGCGCCCGCGGCGAGCGCGATCGTCTCGGCGAGGTACAGGAAGTGGGGTCCGGCGCCCAGCCAGTAGGCCGGCACGTAGGCGAGGCTGATCAGGTTGAAGTGATGCCCGAAGTAGGGGAGGCCGCGCACGGT
>DATAKR010000053.1:0-2986 GCA_036261495.1 Acidimicrobiales bacterium
AAAGCCAGCGCCCCACCGCCGACCACCGACGGCGCCGCCCCCTACCGTGGCTACCCGTGCGCGCAGTGCTGGTGGCCGGGGCGCGGCCCAACTTCATGAAGATCAAGCCGGTGCTCGACGCCCTCGAAGCGAAGGACGTCGACACCGTGCTGGTGCACACCGGCCAGCACTACGACCCGGCCATGAGCGACGTGTTCTTCGACGAGCTCGGCCTGCGCGCACCCGACCACCACCTCGGCGTCGGCTCCGGCACCCAAGCCGAACAGACCGCCCGCGTCATGCTCGCCTTCGAACCCCTCCTCGCCGACGTCGCCCCCCACGTCGTCGTCGTGGTCGGCGACGTCAACTCCACCCTCGCCGCCAGCCTCGTCGCCGCCAAAGCCACCATCCCCGTCGCCCACGTCGAAGCCGGACTGCGCAGCCGCGACTGGACCATGCCCGAAGAGGTCAACCGGGTCGTCACCGACCGGCTCTCCACCTACCTGCTGTGCCCCTCCCCCGACGCCGTCGACAACCTGCGCGCCGAAGGCGAACCCGACGACGAGATCACCCTCGTCGGCAACGTCATGGTCGACACCCTCCTCGCCAACCTCGACCGCGCCCGCCAGCAGCCCGTGCTCGTCGACCTCGGCCTCCAACCCCGCGCCTACGGGCTCGTCACCCTCCACCGGCCCGCCAACGTCGACGACCCCGCCATGCTTGCCCAGCTCATGGGCGCCCTCGCCACCATCGCCGCCGACTGCCCCCTCGTGGTCCCCGTCCACCCCCGCACCCCCGCCGCCCTCGCCGCCCTCCACCTGCCCGACACCATCCGCCTCACCGAACCCAAGGGCTACCTCGACTTCATCGCCCTCCAAGCCGACGCCCGCCTCGTGCTCACCGACTCCGGCGGCATCCAAGAAGAGACCACCGTCTTGGGCGTCCCCTGCCTCACCCTGCGCGACAACACCGAACGCCCCATCACCGTCACCGAAGGCACCAACACCATCGTCGGCCGCGACCCCGACCGCATCACCACCACCGCCCGCCACATCCTCGACTCCGGCATCCCACCCCGCCGCCCCGCCCTCTGGGACGGCCACGCCGGCCAACGCATCGCCGACGTCCTCACCCGCTGAGGCGAGCGGCCTGATGCGAGCGCCGGCCGCCGGCGGTCACCCCATGTAGACGCCGGCGGCCAGGCTCGGATCGACGTTGCCCGCCACGTCGACCGCCGCCGCCGACACTGGCGCGCCTCGCGGCCCGACACCCGGAACCGCTCCGCCACCCACCCGGCCGCGGTGAGGCATCCGTCGGCCCGCCACAGCTCCCGCGCCATCACCTCCTGCACCACCGCGACGCAGTCGGCCATCACGCTCGACCGGCACGCGTCGAGGCGGGCCGCGACCAGGTCGACATCGTCAGGTGACAGCGCCGCGAGCACCTCGGAGTCGAGGCCTACGCCTCGGGCCGCTCCACCGTCGTCACCCATGGCGTCGCCGGCGGCCGCGTCGCCGGCGACGCAAGCCGCGCCGCCGCGCCCTTCGTCTCCCCCAGCGTCGAGTGCCAACGACACGCGCCCATCCCCATCGGACTCGTGACGGCCGTGCGAAGGGGAGCGAGGAGAACCGGGTCGCTCCCGAACCCGATACTCACTCTACCCGAACACATGTTCGATCACAACCCCACCGCCGAGAAAACCCTTCGCGCGGGCTCAGTGCTGCGCGCGAATCCGCGAATCCGCGAATCAACGACTCACGTCACTAGTCGGTACTCCCGCCCGATCGGCCCGCTCGCGAACAGCACCGATTACCTATTCAGCCCATGACGCTGCCCGCCGAGAACAGAGTTCATCAACGGCTTGTCAACGGAAACCCAACGACTCGGCGAGGTGGTCATGGCGACGAGGTGGAAGAAGGCGAGGGTCATCGCATCGAGCGGCCTGGTGGTGGGCGCGGTGTGGGGCTCGTCGATGGCGCTGTTCACCGACACGGCCGACAGCGGCACGGCGACCTTCACGAGCGGCACGGTCGACATCACCGCCACCGACGCCTCCACCAGCCTGTCGGTGGCCGACATGGCGCCCGGTGACGCCGCCACCGCCCCCATCACGATCGGCAACGCCGGCACGCTCGACCTTCGCTACGCGATGACGTCGGCAGCCACCGGCGACGCCGCCCTGCGCGCTGCGCTCACCGTCACGGTGAAGACCGGCGTCACGACCTGCTCCAACGCCGGCTTCTCCGCTGACGGCACGCAGATCGCCACCGGCGACCTCGACACCGTCGCCTTCGGCGACTCCGCCGCCGGCGCCCAGTCCGGTGACCGCTCCCTCGCGGCCGGTGCCAGCGAGGTGCTGTGCGTCCAGGTCACGCTGCCGACCGGAACGAGCGGGACGGCGCCGCAGGGAAAGACCGCGTCGGCCACGTTCAGCTTCGCCGCCGAGCAGACCAAGAACAACTGATGCGACGCACGATCAGCGCCGTCGCCGACGCCTTGCTGTGGGCGACGGCCCTGCTCGGCATCGTGGCGCTCGGCTCGAGCGCGGTGATGCTCGCCGCCGGTGCCCGCCCGGTCATCGTGCAGTCGGGGTCGATGGAGCCGGGCATCCGCACGGGCGCAGTCGCCGTCGTGCACCGGGTGCCCGTGACGTCGGTGAAGGTGGGCGACGTCCTCGCCGTCCACCTCCCCTCGGGCCAGCGGGTGCTGCACCGCGTCGTCGAACGCACCGACACGCCCGCCGGCGTCGCGGTCGTCACCAAGGGCGACGCCAACAAGACCGCCGACGCCGACCCCGTCGTGCTCCACGACGCCTACCGCGAGGTCGTATCGATCGCCGGCGTCGGCCGGGTGGCGGCCCTGCTGCACTCGCCCCTCGCCGGGTTCCTCGCCGCGCTGCTGCTGCTCGGGCCGCTCGCCGTCCGCCGGCGCAGCCCCGCCCCCGCCCCGGTCCCCGAGGCGGCGCCCGCGGCGTGAGGGTGTGATGCGCCGCGCCGTCACCTTCGTC
>DATAKR010000057.1:0-5737 GCA_036261495.1 Acidimicrobiales bacterium
TGAGCCCGCCGGCGGTGTTCTCGTCGTAGGAGAGGAGCCGCAGGATCGGGCCGGCGTCGTCGGGCTCCATCGCCTCGAGGACGGTCGCCCGCTCGTCCGGGCCCATCTCACCGAGAAGGTCGGCCGCGTCGTCGGGCTCCATCTCCTCGAGGATGTCGGCGATGCGCTCGACGCCGAGCGTGCTGATCAGCTCGAGCTGCTCCTCCTCCGGGAGCTCCTCGAGCAGGTCGGCGAGCCGGTCGTCCTCCATCGCCGCCGCCAGCTCGCGACGGCCCTCGGGCGACAGGGCGGCGATGGCCTCGGCGACGTCGGCCGGGTGGAGGTCGCGCAGGGCGGCGACATGCCGGGCGAGCGGACCGGCATCGAACAGCGCGCGCACCTCGGTCCACCGGACGATCCGGCCGGCCCGGCGCCGGCGCAGGAGACCCGCGGCGCTCAGCGACACCGAGGCGACCTCCCACTGCCGCAGCTCGCCCTCGACCGGGCGGATCGCGAGGTCGTTCACGACCTCGCCGCCGAAGGTGCGGTCGAGGATGTCGCCGGCGAGGATCTCGCCCGGGCGGCGCTCGAAGCGGCGCACGTCGAGACGGCCGCTCGCCAGCCGGGCGCCCGACGAGTCGATCTCCCCGACGCGGGCGGCGTTCACGAAGATGGCGCGCCGCTGCACGCTGACGACGAAGCCGAGCACCCGGGGCGCGTCACGTGGACCCGACGGCGAGATCACGACGTCGTCGATCCGCCCGAGGGGGATGCCGTCGGGCCCGTGCAGCGGCAGCCGGCGCAGCCGCGCGACGTAGATCTCGCGCTCGGGCACGCCCGCAACCGTACGCACCACGGAGGGGCCGAACGCGGAGCCGGCGCGTGGGTACTGTCGCCGCATGTCCGATTCGCTCCAGGACCTCCTCGACGCCTGGATCGCCGAGGAGCTCGAGGAGAACCCGGTGCTCGCGACGAACCTCGGCGCCGAGGGTCATGACGACCGCCTCCCCGACCTGTCGGCCGACGACGTGCGGCGCCGCGAGCGCAACGACGACACGTGGCTCGAGCGGTTCCTGCACGTCGACGCGGCCGATCTGTCGAAGGATGATGGCATCGACCGCGACCTCGTGGTCTCCACGCTGCGCGGTCGCCAGGCCATTCGCGACTGGGAGGTGTGGCGCCGCGACCCGGCCACCTACGTCGGCCCGGCGCTGCAGGGCGTGTTCACGCTGTTCCTGCACCGGCTCCACCCGGAGCCCGAGCTGGCGCGCCTCGCGGCCGCGCGCCTCCGCGAGGTGCCGCGCCTGGTCGCCGAGGGCCGCGACAACCTCGAGCCCTCCCTCGCAGCGCCGCTGTTCCTCGACCGGGCCAAGGCGCAGGTCGCGGCGGGCATCCGCTATGCGCGCGAGCTCGTGCCCGCCGAGATCGGCGACGCCGGCGCCCGTCGCGAGGTCGCGGCCGCGGGCGAGGTCGCGGCGGGCGCGCTCGAGGGCTTCCTCGCGCACCTCGAGGAGCTCGCCGCCACGGCCTCCGGCGAGTGGGCGATCGGCGAGGCCCGCTACTCGGCCCTCCTCCGCGACAAGGAGCAGCTCGGCTACGGCGCCGGCGAGATGCGCGAGCGCGGCCGGGCGGCCTACGAGGAGATCGCGGCGGAGATGACCGAGGTGGCCCGCCGCATCGACGGTTCCGGCGACTGGCGCGCGGTCATGGAGCGGTTGAACCACGACCACGCGCCGACGCCGGACGCCATGCGCGACGAGTACGCGGCGATGGCCGCCAGAGCGCGCCGGTTCCTGCACGACACCGGCATCGTCACCATGCCCGACGGCGAGGAGTGCCGAGTCGAGCCGTCGCCCCCGTTCCAGCGTCCGGTGCTCGCGGTGGCGTCGTACAGCCGCCCACCCGCGTTCCGGCATTCGATGACCGGCACGTTCTTCGTGCCGTTCCCGCCCGCCGGCACGAGTGACGACGAGGTCCAGAAGCGCCTCGAGACCAACAGCCGGGCGTCGATCCCGACGATCACGGTGCACGAGGCCTACCCCGGCCACCACTGGCACATCGTCACCGCGCAGCAGAACCCGCGGCGCGTGCGCAGCGTGGTCGGCACGCCCTACTTCACCGAGGGATGGGCGCTCTACGCCGAACGGCTGATGCGCGAGCACGGCTTCTTCGCCGACGATGCGTCGCTGCTCGCCCACCTCGACGCGCGCCTGTTCCGCGCGGCGCGCATCATCGTCGACACCAGCCTCCACATGGGTGAGATGTCGTTCGACGATGCGGTCGCGTTCATGTCGACCAAGGCGTCGTTGTCGGAGCCGACGGCCCGGGCCGAGGTCGGGCGGTACTGCTCGTGGCCGACGCAGGCGTCGTCGTACCTCACCGGCGGCCTCGAGATCGAGCGGATCCGGGCGCGCTACCTGGCCGAGGGGCGAGGCGACGGGCGCGCCTTCAACGACGCCATCGCGGGGGCCGGCATGCTCCCGATCGGGCTGGCCGAGCGCGCCGTCTGCAGCTGACCGCCTGGGGCGCCGGCGGTGGTCCGGCCGCTACGGCGGCGGCGAGGCGAGCATCGGCACGACGATCGCCACGTCGTCGGGAACCACGGTGCGGGTGCGGCACCAGTCGGCGAGTGCCGTCTCGTCGACCCAGTCGACCGCCACGACCTCGTCGTCGGTGAACCGGAACGGCCCGGCGCTCGTCACGGAGAACACCTCGCCGACGACGCGCACCGAGTCGTCCTCGTAGCGCCCACGGCCGAGGGGCACGAGCTCGTCGTCGCGCACCTCGATCCCGGCCTCCTCGGCGAGCTCGCGGCGGGCCGCGTCGACCCACGACTCGCCGACGCCGAGCACGCCGCCGAACGACACCGCCCACCGGGAGGGCCACACGTCCTTCCAGCCCGCTCGTTGGTGCACGACGACCCGCCCGCCGGCGCGCACCACCACGAACACGGCGCGATGGCGGAGGTTCGCGGCGCGCATCTCTCGGCGGGTGACGATGCGGCTGACCGAACCGTCGTCGTCGACGACCTCGACGAGCTCCTCGCCAGCGGAAGGCATCCGGCCCGGTCTACCCGCCGCTCGCGCGCGATGCTGCATCGCGTGCCCCAGCCGATCCAGGTGCTCCTCGAGGTGGGCCGCCGCCGGGTGTTCGCATCGGCCCTCGACTGGCCCGGGTGGTGCCGCTCGGCCAAGACCGACGAGGCCGCCCTCGACGCCCTCGCCGAGTACGCGCCGCGGTACGCGCCCGTCGCCGCGACCGCGCGCGTCCGCTTCCCCTCACCGTCGCGTCTGCCCGGCTTCGACGTGGTCGAGCGCGTCGCCGGCGACGCGACCACCGACTTCGGTGCGCCCGGCAAGGCCGGCGCCGCCGACGCCGCGCCGCTGACCGCGACGCACGCCCGCCGGCTGTCGCGCCTCGTCGCCGCGGCGTGGGAGGTCTTCGACGAGGTCGCCGCCGGCGCGCCGGCGGCGCTCCGGAAGGGCCCCCGTGGTGGGGGGCGCGACCGCGACAAGATGGTCGAGCACGTGCTCGGGGCCGAGGTCGCCTACGCCCGCAAGATCGGCATCCGGATGCGGCAGCCGGCGATCGACGATCACGACGGGGTGGCGTCGCTCCGAAGTGCCATCGTCGACACCATCGCAGCCGCTCGCTCGGGCACGCCGGCGGCGGAGAAGGGCTGGGCGCCGCGGTACGCGGCGCGACGGATCGCCTGGCACGTCCTCGACCACGCGTGGGAGATCGAAGACCGCAGCGTCGCGTCTACCTGACGCGGAAGCCCTCGAGGCCTTCCGGTTCCTCGACCTCGACGCGCACGGCGGTCACGACGGCGCGAGGCGGGCCCGACCGCGTCCACTCGACGAGCGCCGCGACGGCGCGCTCCTCGCCTTCGAACACCGCTTCGACCCGGCCGTCGGGAAGGTTCGCCACCCAGCCGGCCACACCCCTCGGCACCGCCTGCCGGCGGCACGACTCGCGGAACCACACGCCCTGCACCCGGCCGTCGACGAGGACGCGCCGGCGAACGATCATCGGTCTGCGACTCTAGGACGGCGATGCTGCTCGACCTCCTGACCGTCGCGGTGCTGGCGTGGTTCGGCTCCCGTCTCGTCGTGTCGTTCCGCCGGGCGCTCACCGGACCGGCCCGCGCTCGCTCGGTCGCGATCGCCCGCGGCCTCCGGCCCCGCCACTTCGTGCCCATCCCGTTCGTGCTCACCGCCGTGGTCGCCGCCGCGCTCGCGCTCACGGCGCTGCCCCTGCTCTCCTTCGGTTGGTGGACCGCGATCGGCGGTCAGGGGAACCCGGTCTTCGGCGTCACCGACCGGACCGCCGGCAGCGCGCTGTCGGTCTTCGTGCCCATCGTCTTCCTCGTGCTCCTGGTGCCGGCGCTGCCGCTCCTCGTCGAGACCGAGGAGCGGATGTTCCGCCAGGGAGCGGAGGCGTGGTCGTGGCCACGACGGGTCGGCAAGGTGGTGCTGTTCGGACTCGCCCACGCGCTGATCGGCATCCCCATCGGGTTCGCGCTCGCGCTGTCGATCGGTGGCGCCTGGTTCATGGCCGCCTACCTCCATCGCTGGCACCGGACCGGGTCGCAGGCGCAGGCGGTGCTCGAGAGCAGTCGGTGCCACCTCGCCTACAACGCCTCCATCGTCACCGTGGTCGCGGTGACCTTCGCGGTGAGCCTCGCCGCCTGGGTCGCCGGGTCGGTGTGAATCGGAGCGCCCACGTCTATCGTTCGCGCGGTGCGCTTGCTCGCGGCGGCCCTCGTCGCCCTCACGCTCGTCGGGGCGGGCTGCGGGTCGAACGGGTCCGGCACGAGCGAAGGCGGCTCGTCGAAGATCCCGAACGACCTCACGGTGAAGAGCAGCGCGTTCGCCGACGGCGCGCGGATACCGCAGCGCTACTCGTGCGAGGGCGCGGGCGTGTCACCGCCGCTCGAGTGGCACAAGGTGCCCGACGGCACGGCGGAGCTCGCCATCGTCATCGACGACCCCGACGCGCCGAGCGGGGTCTTCTACCACTGGGTGGTCACCGGCATCGCACCGGGCCGAAACCATCTCGAGGAGGGCGAGCTGCCGAAGGAGGCGGTCGTCGCCACCGCGAGCTCCGGCAAGGCGGCCTACATCGGCATGTGCCCGCCGTCCGGCGACAAGCCGCACCACTACCGCTTCAAGGTCTACGCGCTCACGCGGAGCCTGCACCTCGACGCCGGCCTCCCCGCGAAGGACGCGGTGACGCGCGTCGAGGGGGCCGCGGTCGGTCGGGGCACGTTGACCGCCCTGTACTCGCGGTGATCGTCGTCGCCAGCGAGAACGGCCGCGTCGGCATCGACCTGGCCTGGGAGATCCTCGCGAGTGGCGGCACCGCGCTCGACGCCGTCGAGGCGGGCACCCGGCTGGTGGAGGACGACCCCGGCGACCACACGGTCGGCTACGGCGGCTACCCCAACCTGCTCGGCGTCGTCGAGCTCGACGCCTCGATCATGGAGGGCTCGTCACGGCGGGCCGGCGCGGTCGGCGGGCTGCGCCGCAACCGGGCCGCCGTCACCGTGGCGCGCGCCGTGATGGAGCGCCTGCCCCATGCGCTCGTGGCCGGCGACGGCGCCGACCGCCTCGCGGAGGAGCTCGGCCTGCCCGACGAGCGCCTCCTCACCGAGGAGGCCGAAGCCACGTGGCGCGCCGGGATCGAGGGCCGCCTGCCCCCCGGGTCGCGGGGAGCCCGCATGCTGAGCGTCATGGCCGGTCTCGCCACCGACCCC
>DATAKR010000058.1:0-48328 GCA_036261495.1 Acidimicrobiales bacterium
CGGCGAGGGACCGCTCGACCTCGGTCTCGACGCGAACCGCGAGCTCCGCTCGCGGGCCGCCGAGCGAGCGGGCGATGGAGCGCAGCATGACCGACCGCGGGTCGGCGGTCCGGTACACGGGGTGCCCGAAGCCCATGATCGTCTCGCCCCGCTCGACGGCGTCGCGCACCCACGCGGCGGCGCGGTCCGGCGTTCCGATGGCGTCGAGCGTCTCGAGGGCGCGGTCGATGGCGCCGCCGTGGAGCGGGCCCGACAGCGCCGAGAGCGCGGCCACGATGGCGCCCCCGAGGTCGGCGCCGGTCGAGGTGACGACTCGCGACGTGAAGGTCGAGGCGTTGAACCCGTGGTCGAGGGCCAAGATCAGGTACTGCTCGAGCGCCCGGGCGAGTGCCGGCGAAGGCTCCTGGCCGGTGAGCATGTAGAGGTAGCCGGCCGCGTGGCCGAGGTCGGCCCGGGGCGCGACCGGCTCCTCGCCGAGGCGCAGGCGGTGGAGGGCGGCGACGATCGTCGGGACGGCGGCCGTCAGGCGCAGCGCCTCGCGGCGGAGCCGATCCGACGGTGCGTGGAGCGACGGCTCGGGGGAGCTCAGCGCCGCGAGGTGTGACATGGCGGTGCGCAGTCCGGCCATCGGCGTCGTCGCGGCCGCCAGTGCCGGGAGCACGTCGCGGACCCCGCTGGGAAGCAATCGCAGGGGCGCGACCTCGGCCGCGAACGCGTCTCGGTCGGCACCGGAAGGGAGATCACCGAAGAGCATGAGGTGCCACACGTCCTCGAACGCCCGCCGCTCGGCGAGCTCCGTCGCGGAGTACTGGCGGTAGTGGTAGAAGCCCTCGGTGCCGCGGACGTCGCCGAGCGCGGTCTCGGCCACGATCACGCCCTTGAGCCCTGGCGGCGCGACGAGCGCCGGCTCGCCGGCGGGCCGCAGGGCGGCCACCGCGACGAGGTCGCGCATCGACACGATGCCCTTGAACTCGCCGCCCGCCACCACCGGGATGTGCCGGTAGCCGTGCTCGCCGAGCTGCCGCCAGGCGTCGTCGAGCACCGTGTCGGGGGTGACGCAATCGGGATCCGGCGTCATCCACTCGCGGACCGTCGCCCGGAGCGGATCGGCGGTGTCGGCGGCCGCTCGGAGCAGGTCGCGCTCGGTGAGGATGCCGACCGGCCGGTTGCCCTCGACGACGACGACCGACCCCACCCCGCTCGCGTTCATTCGCTTCGCCGCCACGGCGAGCGCCTCGTCCTCGGTGGCGGTGAGCGCCGGCGTGGTCATCACGTCGGCGACGGTCCTGGTGGCCATGACGTCCCCTCTCGTCCGGTCCGAGTCTCGCGCCACCGGCACAAGTTGATCAAGGTTGATTGCATCAAGGTTGATCACATCAATATGATGAGGGTGTGGCCGAGGGATGGATGACGACCGAGGAGGCGGCGGCGCGGCTCGGCGTGAAGGCGGAGACGCTCTACGCGTACGTGAGCCGGGGGGTGATCCGCAGCGAGCGCATCCCCGGGGAGCGCCGCAGCCGCTTCCTGCGCGCCGACGTCGAGCGCCTCGCCGGCCGCCAGCGGGGCGGCGGCCGGGCCGGCGGGCTCGAGATCGTCGTCGAATCCGAGCTGACCCTGCTCGATCCCACCGGCCGTCTCTTCTACCGGGGGTGGGATGTCGAGGACGCGGCCCGGTCGGCTTCGTTCGAGGACGTGGCCACGTGGCTCTGGACCGGTACGCATGGCGACGTCCCCTTCGAGGCCTCGAAGGCCGCCCTCCGTGCCGCCCGGCGGGTCGTCAGCGCGCTGCCACGGGAGGCGCCGACGATCGACCGGCTGCGCGCCGTGGTCGTGGCGATCCGTGGCCTCGATCCACTCCGCGACGACCGGCGGCCGGTTGCGGTGGCGCTCACCGGCCGGAGCCTCATCGCCACGCTGGTCGACGCGCTGCCGACGCTGGCCGGCGGCGAGCCACCGGCGTCGGGATCGGTGGCGTCGCGGCTGTGGCCCCGGTTGTCGTCGCGCCGCGCCACCGCGGAGCGGGTGCGGCTTCTCGACGCCGCCATGATCATGCTCGCCGACCACGAGCTCGCGGCGTCGACCTTCGCCGCCCGGGTGGCCGCGTCGACGTGGGCCGATCCCTACCTCGTGGTCGAAGCGGGCTTCGCGGCCCTCGGCGGCCCGCTGCACGGCGGCGCGTCCGACCAGGCCCGACGGATGCTGCGCGATGCGTCGCGGTCGGGGGACGCCGCCGCGGTGGTCGGTGCCCGCCTGCGCGACGGCGAGCTGATCCCCGGCTTCGGGCACCGGGTGTACCTCGACCGCGACCCACGGGCCGACCTGCTGCTCCGGCTCCTCGAGGACGCCGGCGCACTCGACCGCGTCGCCGCGGCGCGTGGCGTCCTCGAGACCATGCGCCGCCGCAAGCTCCCCTTCGCCAACATCGACTTCGCGCTGGCGGTGCTCGCCGAGGACAACGACATGATCGCGGGCGCCACCGAGATCACCTTTGCCATCGCCCGGGTGGTCGGCTGGCTGGCCCATGCCGTCGAGGAGTACGACCACCGCCTGCGGTTCCGGCCGAGAGCGGCCTATGTGGGCCCGCGCCCGGCCGGCGGCTGACCGCGCCCGCTCAGGCGAACACCATCAGCGTGAGCCACTCGGCGACGCACGCCGGGCGCGACTCGTTCTCGATCTCCACGGTCACCGTGCGCGTCACCTGCACGGTGCTCGGATCCTTGAGTCGCACGTCGCTCACCACGCTACGGGCGCGGATCCTAGAGCCGACCTTCACGGGGCTCACGAAGCGCACCTTGTCGAAGCCGTAGTTGACGCCCATCATCAGGCCTTCCATGGCGCCACCGCCCTCGGTGCGCGGCACCGAGGCGGACAGGTGGGTGACGAGCGACAGCGTCAGGAACCCGTGGGCGATGGTCGACCCGAAGGGTGTCGCCTTGGCGCGCTCGGGATCGACGTGGATGAACTGGTGGTCGTGGGTGACGTCGGCGAAGGTGTCGATGAGCGGCTGGTCGATCGTGAACCACTCGCCGGGGCCCGGGTCGTGGCCCACGCTTGCCTGCATCTGCTCCAGAGCCTTCTCGGCGTTGCTCGCCATGGGTCTCCTCCTCGCCGGCACCGTCGGTCGGCCGGCCCCTTCGTAGCCGTCGCGGCGGCCCGCCCGCCAGCGCCGGCCCGGGGCGCCGGCCGCGTGATCAGTTCGATCCGGCCAGGGCGAGGAAGAGGATGGCCAGCACGACGACGCCGACCCTCACGACCTGCGACGGGAGCCGCCCACGGAGGAGCAGGAGGGCGCCGGCCCCGATCACCACGACGGGCAGCAGGATGTTGGCGGCCACGTGCGGCAGCAGCCCGAGGAGGGCGACGCCGCCCGCCGTGGCGCCGACGATGCCGAAGAACGCGGCCGCGATCAGGGCCCACGTCGATCGGTGTGGGTAGCGCACGAACACGGCGAGGAACCCGAGCGCGGCGCCGAACGAGCTCAGCATGGTCGCCGGGACGCCGGTCATGACGCTGTGCACCAGCGCGCCGGCGCCGAACCCGGTCACCACCGCGCCGCCGACGAACCATCCGTAACGGCGCACCTGGAGCCAACCGGCCAGCAGCCCGGCGCCCACCGCGAACGGGCCGAAGTGGAGCGACAGGCCCAGGGCGCGCTCGATGAGGAGCGCCAGGCCGGCCACCACCAGGCCGGTGCCGACGGCGGTGCGCATCCGGCGCGAGCGGTCCTCCGGCGTGGGATGACCGGCGTCCGGGGGATAGAGGCCGTCGGTGTCGTCGGCCATGCCGAAGCCCGCATGGCCCGTGGAGAGGTCGCCGAAGCTCATGCCCGGGACGGTAGGCCCGTCGGCCCCCGATGTCGTCCGCCTGCGAGATGATTCGCGGGGTCGTCCGCGAGGACGACCTACGACGAACCGGGCGGTACGAGGCCCGACTCGTACGCCACGACCACGGCCTGGACGCGATCCCGCAGACCGAGCTTGGTGAGGATGTGGGCGACGTGCGTCTTGACGGTGGTCTCGCTGATGAACAGCGCCTCGCCGATCTCCGCGTTCGTCGAGCCCTTGGCCACCTCGCGCAGCACCTCGACCTCCCGCTCGGTGAGCTGGTCGAGCGTGGGCCCGGCGCTCGAGCTCCGGGGCGCCGCCCGCGAGAACTCCTCGAGGAGTCGCTTGGTCATCCGCGGCTCCACCAGCGCGTCGCCTCGGGCGACGGCGCGGACGGCGGCGGCGAGGTCGTCGGGCGGTACGTCCTTGAGGAGGAAGCCGCTGGCGCCGGCCTTGACCGCGTTGAAGAGGTACTCGTCGAGATCGAACGTCGTGAGCACCAGCACCTTGTGGCCGTCGGCGGCGAGCTGCCGGGTGGCCTCCACGCCGTCGAGGCGCGGCATGCGGATGTCGATGAGCACGACGTCGGGTGCGAGCCGGCGGGCCTGCTCGATGGCCTCCACGCCGTCGGCGGCCTCACCGACCACCTCGAAGTCGTCCTCGGCCTCGAGGATGAGCCGGAAGCCGAACCGGACCAGCGCCTCGTCGTCGACGACGAGGAGGCGGGTGATGACGGCGCCGGATGGGGTCGGAGGGCTCGGAGGTGTCGAAGGCGTCGGGGTCATGAGGCGAGCGGCACCGGGAACCGGGCGTGCACCCGCCAGCCGGGGCGACCCGCCCGCGGGCCGAGATCGAGCGTGCCACCTGCAGCGGCCACGCGCTCGCGCATGCCGACGAGACCGTGGCCGTCACCCGCCGGCGGGGGCGGCACGTGCCCCGCGCCGTCGTCGTCGACGACGACGTCGACGCTGTTCGGGGCGTAGTCGAGCTCGATCCGCACGGTGGCCCGCGGGGCATGACGGACCACGTTGGTGAGCGACTCCTGCACCACGCGGTACGCGGCCAGCTGGACGCCCGGCGAGACGGTCGGGGGGATCTCGCCGATCACGTCGAGGTGGGCGTCGAGGCCGGCGGTGCGGAGCGTGTCGACGAGGTCGGGGATGTCGGTGAGCCGTGGAAGTGGAGCGGTCGGCGCCGCCTCGGGCGCCGGCGGCGGCGAGCCGGTCGTGCCCCAGCCCGGAGCCCGCGCCTGCCATCCGGATGGATCGCCGGAGGGCGGACGCGCCGCGTCGCCCAGCGAGGCGTCGGCGCCCCGGAGCACGGCCAGCAGGTTTCGCAGCTCGGTGAGGCTCTGGCGTCCGGCCTGCTCGGCGGCCGCCAGCGCCTGGTCCGCGAGCTCCGGTGAGCGAGGCGCCGCCCGCCGCGCCGCCGCGATCTGGATCGTCATGAGGCTCACGCCGTGGGCGACGATGTCGTGGAGCTCGCGTGCGATGCGCACCCGCTCCTCGGCCACCGCGAGCCGGGCGGTGCGGTGCTCCTCGATCTCGAGGCGGCGCTCCTCGATCTCGATGCGGCGGGCCCGACCGACCAGGAACTGGACCCCCACGCCGATCAGGATCAGCGGCCAGACGTAGACGAGCTGCACCGTCCAGAGGCCGGCCGACTCGAGCAGGAAGCCGGTGCCGATGAGCGCGAAGACGACGCCGGCGACGGCGCGCCCGCTCCTGACGTCACCGGCCGGCACGGGCGACCCGGCTACGGAACGGGCCCACGGAGCCGCGCGTCGCGTCCTCGCTGCGGACGACGATCTGGCCTCCGGCGACCGACAGGTCGAGCACGAGCGGCGCGTTCGGAGGGCCCTGCACCCGGTCGGCGGGCCCTCCGCCCTGGGCCACGTTCGTGCCGAACAGCTGCACGTCGCCGCCCCATCGCACGTGGGTGACGATCCGCACGTTCTGCCCGAGCGCGTCGGGCACCACGACTTCGATCTGCCCGAAGCCGAGGGTCGCTCGCACCGTCTTCGGTTGGGGGGCGTCGGTGACGGGTGCCGCCGGTGTGTCGGTCGAGGCGGTCGAGGCGGTCGAGGCGGTCGCCATGGCGCGGGTGGCGTCGGTGAGGTCGATCACCATGTGGCCGATGAACAGGTCGTAGGAGGTCGCCGGAGCTTCCAGGGCGGTCGGGTGGAACCGGCGCTCGCCGATGCCACCGTGCATCGACGACGTGTCGAGCGAGACCGACGACGTGGTGGCGAGGGCCACCGTGAGCGCGATGCCGACGAGCACCAGGCCGCCCCCGCGGCTCTTCGCCGTCGCCACCATCGACACGCCGAGCACCACGAGGAGGCCGGCGAGGATCGCCTGCCACGACAGGCCGATCACGCCCGATTCGCGGAGCAGCCAGGCGGCCCCGAAGAGCACCAGCAGCAGGCCCAGGATGGGCGCGTCGGCGGAGCGCGAACGCCGCGTCGCGGGACGGGAGTGGGGTCGCGGCGGCGTCGCCGTGGCGGTCATGCCTCGGAGGGTATGGCGCCGCGGCCGTCCCGCCATCCTCCTGCAGGGCGAATTGCGTGTCGTCCCCGGCGACGATGCGCGCTTCAGAACGGCAGCGGGAGGGCGTGCACGACGGAGAGGTGCTGGGTCGGGCGGCTCAGCGCGATGTAGACGAGGCGCAGACCACGGGGCGCGTCGTCCGCGATCTTGGCCGGCTCGACCACGATCACGGCGTCGAACTCGAGGCCCTTGGCCGACAGCGCGGGCACGAGCGTGACGTCGTGGCCCAGCCCCTGGCGCTCGGCGTCGCCCAGGTCGAGGTCCTGGTGAGAGAGGGCCTCGGCGATCTCGTCGTGCAGCGCGGAGGGGACGATCACTGCCACCGACGCGTGGCGCTCGACGAGGTCGGCGGCTTCGGACGCGACCGCGGCGGCGAGCCGCGCCGGGCCGCCGACGGCGACGAAGTGGGGGTCCCAACGTCCTGGGCGGATCGACTCGGTGGGCCTCAGCGACGGGGCGATGACCGGCAGCAGGCGCGACGCCACGTCGAGCACCTTGCCGGGCGCTCGGTAGCCGAGGCGCAGCTCCTCGATCCGCGTGCCGTCGGGGGACGGCAGGTGCTGCAGCAGGTCGTCCCAGGAGTCGCGTGCCCAGACACCGGCGCCCTGGGCGATGTCGCCCAGGATCGTCATCGAGCCGCGCGGCACCCGCCGGCCGAGCATCCGCGCCTGCATCGGCGACAGGTCCTGGGCCTCGTCGACCACGGCGTGGCCGTAGGTGCGGGTACGCCCCTCCACGAGATCGATCGCCTCGTCGACGAGGGCGACGTCGGCGTCGGTCCACGGCTCGTCCTTGAGCGATCGGGCGCCCTTCCGATGGAGCAGGCGCTGCTCGCCGGCATCGAGCACGCCCGCCGCCGCGCCGGCGAGACGGGCCCGGTTGGTGAGCAGGTCGCGCACGAGCGCCGGCCCGGACACGGTTGGCCACAGCACGTCGAGCGTCTTCTTGAACGCGGCCTGACCCTGCAAGGCCTTCGAGATCTCGGCGTACTCCGCGGACGCCCCACCGGTGCGCTCGGCGTAGCGGTCGTAGACCTCACGCGCGAGCAGGTCGCGAAGCGTCGACCTGCCGGCGGCATGGGCGAGCCGCCGGGCGGCGACGGTGTCGGCGAGGGCGTTCACCGTGGCGGCTGGGATGGTGACCCGGGTGAAGCGGTGCGTCACTTCGAGGTCGTCGGTGAGCCGCCCACGGCGGCTGCGAAGCGCGCCGGCGAGGACGGCGGCCATCCGCCCGTCACCCTTCAGGCGCGCCACGTCGGGCGCGTCCTCGGCGCGCACGGGCGCGTCGGGCACGAGGTCGCGCAGCGTGGTCTGCACGACGGCCTCCTCGCCCAGCGAGGGCAGCACCTGGGCGATGTAGCGGAGGAACGTCCGGTTGGGGCCGACGACGAGGACGCCGTCGCGCGCCAGCTCGTCGTTGCCGTAGAGGAGGAACGCGGCGCGGTGGAGCCCGATGGCGGTCTTGCCCGTGCCCGGACCTCCCTGCACGGTGAGGATCCCCGGCTGCGCGGCGCGGATGACGACGTCCTGCTCCGCCTGGATGGTCGACACGATGTCGAGCATCTGGCCCGTACGCGCCCGCTCGAGCTCCGCCAGGAGGGCGTCGCGGCCGCGGACGTGCGGACCATCAGCGGCCCGCTGCTCCGCGTCGGGGCCGAAGAGGTCGTCGGCCATCTGCACGAGCGTCCGGCCGTCGACGACGAACTGCCGGCGGCGTTCGAGGCCGAGGGGTTCGGCGATCGTGGCCCGGTAGAAGGGGACGGCCACCGGCGCGCGCCACTCGACCACGACGGGTTCGGCGTCCTCGTCTTCGACATGGCGTCGCCCGATGTGCCACGTGTCGCCGTCGTCGGTGTCGATGCGGCCGAAGCACAGCGCCCGGCCGGTGTCGGCCAGCTGGTTGATGCGTCGCTTCAGTGCGACCACGTGATCGAGGTCGGTCTCGTTCACGGTCGTGAGCAGGTACTCGGCCCGCCGGCGCATGAAGTCGAGGCACTCGTAGGCGAAGTCGAGATGCGCCTGCTCCGACTCGAGTTCGGCGTCGACGTCGTCGCGCGAGACGGCCATAGCGGAGGGGCGACGCTAGTGACGCCTGACCGCGTGCGGCAACCGGTTTTCGGCGCGATGCTCGACGCGCGGCCGGCTGCTGGGGCTGGCGAGCTGGGGAGGTGGTCCGCGACATGTCCGCGACCGACGACGTGGTCGACCTGCGCGAGGTCGAGCTGTTCGACCCCGAGCACTGGGCCGACCCGCACCCCCTCTACCACCACCTCCGCGCCGCGGCGCCGATCTGGCGGAACGAGCGGTACGGCGAGTGGGTGCTCACCCGGTTCTCCGACTGCGAGGCAGTGCTGCGCGACCCGCGGTTCAGCACCAACCCCGCCCACCTCGACCCGAGCCTGCTGCCGGTCGAGGTCAACGACATGCGCACCGACCTGCTGGGGCTCGACGCCAACGTCCTGCTGTTCATGGATCCGCCCGATCACACCCGGCTTCGGCGCCTGGTCAACCCGGCGTTCTCGCCGCGGGCGGTGGAGGCACTTCGCGCCCGCATTCGCGAGCTCGTCGCGCAGCTGCTCGACGAGGCGGCCGAGAAGGCGCGCGACGCCGGCGAGTTCGACGTGCTCGCGGACCTCGGCTACCCGCTCCCGGTGATCGTCATCTGCGAGCTGCTCGGCGTGCCGGCCGACGACCGCCACCTGTTCGGGCCGTGGTCGTCCGCGGCGACGCGCCTTCTCGACGGTGACCTCCCGGCCGACGAGGCCAACCGCGGCGTGATCGCCGCGATGAACGTCCTCAACTACCTCAACGGCCTCATCGAGGACCACCGCGCCCATCCTCGCGACGACCTCCTCTCGAAGATGATCGCGGCGGAGGACGACGGTGAGAGCCTCACCGAGGCCGAGCTGCGGCTCATGGCGATGCTGTTGTTCCTCGCCGGCCACGAGACGACGATGAACCTCATCGGCAACGGTGCGAAGGCACTCCTGCAGCACCGGCGGGAGTGGGAGCGGCTGTGCGCCGACCCCTCGCTCGTGCCGTCGGCCGTCGAGGAGCTCCTCCGCTACGACGGCCCGGTGCACATGACGGCGCGGATCCCGACCGCCGACATCGAGGTCGGCGGCCACGTCTTCCGCAAGGGCGAGCAGCTCGTCGCGCTGCTCGCCGCCGCCAACCGCGACCCGGCGCGGTTCGCGGACCCCGACCGACTCGACGTCACCCGACCCGACAACCGGCACCTCGCCTTCTCCCACGGCATCCACATCTGCCTCGGGGCGGCGCTGGCGCGCATCGAGGCCCAGGAGGCGTTCGCGGCGCTGGCCCGGCGCTTCCCCGACATCGACTTCGCAGACGGCGTGCCGGAGTACCGCGACCATCGCGTGCTCCGAGGTCTGCGCGACCTGCGCGTCACCGCCTGACCCTCGTCCCGCCGGCGCGCGGTCGGGGCTCGGAGTGGGAAGGTTGTCCTCCGATGGCGCTCGACAAGTACCAGTCGATGCGGGACTTCGAGAGGACGGCCGAGCCGTCGGGCACCGACGAGCCGGAGATCTCCGAGCACGAGGCGAGGGGCGAGCCGCGCTTCGTGGTGCAGGAGCACCACGCGACCGCCCTGCACTGGGACTTCCGCCTCGAACGTGGAGGGGTGCTGGTGTCGTGGGCGCTTCCGAAGGGCGTCCCCCCGCATCCGAAGGTCAACAACATGGCCGTGCACACCGAGGACCACCCCCTCAGCTACTTCGACTTCGCGGGCGACATCCCCGAGGGGGAGTACGGCGGCGGCAAGGTGATGCTCTGGGACCAGGGCACCTACGACGAGCTCAAGTGGAGCGACCGCGAGGTGATGGTCGTCCTCCACGGCGAGCGGGCCCGCGGCAAGTACGTGCTCTTCAAGACCGGCAACGACGCCCGCAGCTGGATGATCCACCGGATGGATCCGCCCGAGGACCCCACACGGGAGCTGGTGCCCCGCGACGTCCGCCCGGCGGCTCCGGAGGAGGGACCCCTGCCTCGCGGCGACGCCGCCCGCGGTTGGCGGTGGATGCCGACGTGGGGCGGTGCCCGCGTCGCGATCACGGTCGAAGGGGGCCGGTGCACGGCGCGGGAGGCCGCCGGCGACGACGTCACGAAGGCGTGGAAGGTGCTCGCCCCGTTCGGGCGCGCCGTCGGGTCGTTGGCGGTCGTGTTCGCCGGCGAGCTGGTGCATGCGTCGGCCTCGTCGAAGGACGGCGGGGCCGTGTTCCTCGACGACGTGCTGTGGCTCGACGGGCACGACGTCTCCGCACTGCCGTTCGCAACGCGGCGGTCGCGGCTCGAGGAGACGGGTCTCGAAGGGCCGGCGTGGCACGTCGCCCCGGCGTTCGACGAGCCGGCAGTGCTGCTCGAGGCGGCGGCGGCGCAGGGCCTGCCCGGCATCCTCGGTGTGCGTGACGACGCGCCCTACGGCCCACCGCGGCTCGTCCGCACGGGCGACGTCGCCTGACCAGCGGCGTGCCGGCTGATTGCCGCCTGTATACGCAGGAGTATACAGTTGCCGCCGTTGTCACCACTTGGGGGGTGCTCGCGCGGATGACCACGCTGCAGACCGAGTTCACGGCCGACGAGATCCTCATGGATCAACCGATCGCCGAGCCGCTCGTCACCGGCGGGGTCCGGTGCCACGGCGGGTTCGACGACACCGGCCGGTACGTCTCGCCGCGCACGCGCTTCCGCGTGCCCGGCATCGAGGCATGGCAGCAGAAGCACCGCGAGGAGTTCGGCAACGAGATCCTCGACATCCCGCTCGAGACGTGGCCGTCGCACTACCCGAACGTCGCCCAGGCCCGCTACCTCATCGAGGCGGGGGTGCCCGAGCCGCTCGTGTCGACGCTCACGCGGATCGGCACGGTGGAGGGGTTCGGCGCCAACATCCGCTTCCTGCAGCCCGGCGACATGCAGCGCCACTTCGACGAGTCGATCACCGGCACCGCGGTCGATCACCTGGGCAAGGGCCTGTTCGAGGCGCACGGCCGCGACGAGGCCGGGTGGGAGCGCGAAGCGGGGCACAAGGACATGTGGTTCACGGCGCGCGACATCGCGTTCGAGAACCCGTCGGCCCACATCGACATCGACGGCATGCTCCAGCGGATGGGGTTCGGCCAGAACCGGGGCTCCGGCGGCGGCGGGGGCGGTCCGCTGTTCGAGCGCCTCCTGCCCGACGACATCGACGCCAACCTCGAGCTCATCGCCGGGCTGATGACGCGCGTGCTGCTCATCGAGATCCAGGCGTTCCACACCTTCCGGTGGGCCGAGGCGTGGCTCTCCGACGACCAGCTCGTCGCCGGCGACGGCGAGGCCGCGAAGATCGTCACCTACATCCGCGCCGACGAGACGCCCCACGTCGGTTACCTCAAGACGGCGCTGACCGAGATGCGCGACCGCACCTGGATCGGCGAGTCCGGCAAGAAGTACGCGGGCGAGGAGATGATCGGGCGCATCTGGAACGCGGCGCTCGACCAGTCGCTCGGCGCCGGTCGCGAGCAGAACCGCAAGGCCATCCTCGGCGAGGTCGAGCACTTCTGCGGCAAGCGCCCCAACGGCGCCGAGATCCTCGAGGGCTTCCACGCCCTCGGCGACGGTGACCGCCCGGAGGCCGGCGGCGCCGCCGAGTACGGCCAACCGGCCACGTACTAGAAACGACCTGCCGCGAGCCGCGGCAGCGACCAGGGGGGAACGGCCGATGAAGTTCGGCATCTTCTACGAGCACCAGCACCCGCGCCCGTGGACCGACGACAGCGAGCGCCAGCTCATCCAGGACGCGCTCGACCAGGTGGAGCTGGCCGACAAGCTCGGCATCCAGTACGTCTGGGAGGTCGAGCACCACTTCCTCGAGGAGTACTCGCACTCGAGCGCGCCCGAGGTGTTCCTCGCGGCGGCGAGCCAGCGGACGAAGAACATCCGTCTCGGCCACGGCATCGTGCAGACCGCACCCTTCTACAACCACCCGGCCCGCACCGCCGAGCGCATCGCCACGCTCGACCTCGTCTCGAACGGTCGCGTCGAGTTCGGGTCGGGCGAGTCGTCGTCGGAGGCCGAGCTCGGCGGGTTCCGGATCGACCCTGCAGTGAAGCGCGAGCAGTGGAAGGAGGGGCTCGAGGTCGCCATCCGCTGCATGACCGAGACGCCCTTCACGGGCGTCGACGGCCGGTTCGTGCAGATGCCTCCCCGCAACGTCGTGCCCAAGCCGGTGCAGAAGCCGCACCCGCCGCTCTGGGTGGCGTGCAGCCGGCGCGACACGATCCACCTCGCCGCCCAGCTCGGCATCGGGGCGCTCACGTTCGCCTTCATCGACCCCGAGGAGGCGAAGCACTGGGTCGCCGACTACTACGGCACCCTCGAGAACGAGGGCGTTCCCGTCGGCAAGGTCGTGAACCCGAACATCGCCTGCGTCACCACGTTCATGTGCGCGCCCACCGAGGAGCAGGCGATCGCGCGCGGCCTCGAGGGCGCGAACTTCTTTGGCTACTCCCTTGCCCACTACTACGTGTTCGGCGAGCACCGCCCCGGCGTCACCGACGTCTGGCAGGAGTACCAGGAGCGCCGCGACCAGCACGGCTACTCGGTCGACGCCGCCGCCATCGAGCAGGAGCGCCTCGGCGCCAAGATCGCCGCCGGCGACAACACCGGGCTCCGGGGCGCCGTCGGCACGCCCGACCAGATCCGGGAGTTCCTGCGGCGCTACGAGGAGATGGGCGTCGACCAGATCATCTTCGTGAGCCAGGCCGGCAAGAACCGGCACGAGGACATCATGGAGAGCCTCGAGCTGTTCGGCCGCGAGGTGCTCCCCGAGTTCGTCGAGCGCGACGAGAAGCTCTCGGCCGACAAGGCCAAGCGCATGGCGCCGATCGTCGAGAAGGCCATGGCCCGCAAGGCCGACGACGCCCCGCCGCTGCCGGCGCCCGACTACTCGTTCCCGGCGATGCCGCGACGCATGGCCGAGGCCACCGGCAACACCGAGCTCAAGGAGATGCTCGAGAAGGTCGCCGACGACCGCGCCTCGGGCCGCCGCGACCCTCGCGCCGGCATCATCGGCTGAGGCCGCCACCGCCCCCCAACACCACCCCCTCCCCATTCTGCAGGCACAGGCGCGGCCTGGAGCCGCGCCAGCGCCTGCAGAACGGTGGGGGGACGGGTGCCGGCGGGGGGGACGGGTGCCGGCGGGGGGTCCGGGTCGCTATGGGTTCTCGGTGGTGTGGAGCGCGGCTTCCTCGGCGCTGTAGGAACCCTCGTCCTCGGAGTAGAGCATCCCGACCGCGTCCTTCTCGTCGTCGACCTCGTCGACGTCGTAGGACCCCGGCTCGACGATTCGACCGACGAGTGGTCGACCTTCGTCGGACGCGTCGGCGTCCTCCGGGTGGACGTCGTCTTCGTCGACGTCGGGGCGTTCCTGCCGCGCCCGCTCCTCGACCGATTCCTCGAGCCGCTCCTCCTCCTGCGTGGTGCCGAAGGAGTCGACGGCGCGGGGGTGCTCGCGGGGCGGGATGATGCCGCCGTCGAAGTCGTCGACGTTGTCGTCGAGGACGGGGATCCCCTCGGCATCGAGGTCGTCGGCGTTGTCGTAGTTGTTGTCGGGCTCGACCACGGACGCAGTCCTACCCGAACGCACCCCGGATCGTCACGTCACGTCACGTCGCGGCGAGGTCAAGCGCGGCGCGTGCCGCCTCGCTGGGGCCGCCGACGGCGGTGATGCCGTCGATCGGCCAGGTTCCGAGGCCCACGACGGGGCGGCCGATCTTGAGCGCGAACGCGATCTCTGAGAGGGTCCCGTGCTCTCCGCCGATGGCGACGAGTGCGTCGGCGGCCCGCACCACGAGGACGTTGCGCGCCTCACCGAGCCCGGTCGCGATGGCGACGTCGACGAAGTCGTTGGCGGCGGCTCGGTCGTCGCCGGGCAGGATGCCCACGGTCGTGCCGCCGGCGTCCTTCGCGCCGCGGCACGCCGCCGCCATGACACCGCCGAGTCCTCCGCAGACGACGACGGCGCCGGCCGCCCCGAGACGCCGGCCGACCTCGAACGCCTCGGCGACCTCATCGTCCGACGCCATCGCCGCACCCACGACGGCGACATAGGGAGCGGCTGGCAGACTCGGCGCCATGGAGCCCACCGTCGCGGAAACCACCGTGTGGTTCAACCCGAGCTGCTCGAAGTGCCGTGGCGCCCGGGAGATCCTGGAGTCGTGCGGGGTCGAGGCGGCCTACGTCGAGTACCTGCACGATGCCCCCGACCGGGCCGAGCTCGAGCGGGTGATGGTGCTCCTCGGGATCGACGACCCGCGCCAGATGATGCGTACCGGCGAGCCGGTGTACGCCGACCTCGGGCTGGCGGCCGCCGACGCCGACCGGCTGCTCGACGCCATGGTGGAGCACCCGATCCTGATCGAGCGCCCCATCGTCATCCGGGGCGACCGCGCCGTCATCGCGCGACCGCCCGAGCGCGTGCGGGAGCTGCTCGACACCTGAGGCGGTCGCAGGCGGGAGCCGTAGACTCGTCGGTGCACGATGACGCAACCCCGCCAGCTCCTCGATCGCCCGGCGCGTCGCGAGGCGATCCTCAGGGGCGCCGCCGACGCCTTCGCGGTGAAGGGCTTCGCCGCGACCTCGATGGAGGACGTCGCCGCGGCCGCCGGCATCACGAAGCTGATCGTCTACCGGCACTTCGAGTCGAAGCAGGAGCTGTACGACGCCGTGCTCGAGCGGGTCGCCGACCGGCTCCGTGACGAGTGGGTGCAGCGGCTTGCACCTGGGCGCGCCGCGACCGGTGCGGTGCACTCGCTGCTCGCGGTCGCCCGGGAGGACCCCGCCGGCTTCACCTTGCTCTGGCGCCATGCGGCGCGCGAACCGCAGTTCGCCCCGCATGCCGACGACATCCGAGCCCGCGGCGTCAGGGCGGCCGCCCGCGTCCTCGCGCCCGCACCGCTGCCCGACGACGTCAAGGCGTGGGCGGCGTCGACGGTCGTCACCTACCTGGTCACGGCGGTGCTCGGGTGGCTCGAACAGGGCTCGCCCGACCGCGACGGGGCGTTCGCCGAGATGCTGACCCGCTCGCTTCCCGCGCTCGTCGGCTCGTGGGCGGGTGCCTCGCCAGGAAACGGATGAAGGCCGCGAACTAGTCTCCGCCGCCATGCGAGCCGCGGTGATGCGCAACAGGGAGCTGATCGTCGACGAGGTGGCCGATCCGGTCCCCGCGCAAGGAGAGCTTCTCGTCCGGACGCTCGCCTGCGGGATCTGCGGGTCCGACCTCCACGCCCTGCGTCACGGCGATCAGATGGTCGACATGTCGCGCACCGCGGGCGCGCCCTTCGTCATGGACCTCGAGCGTGACGTCGTGATGGGTCACGAGTTCTGCGCCGAGGTGCTCGACGTGGGCCCCGACACGGCGGCGATGGTGAAGTCGGGCGACCGCATCGTGTCGATCCCGGTCGTGCTGACCGCGACCGGCGGTCTCCACTCCGTCGGCTACTCGAACGACTACCCGGGCGGCTACGCCGAGCGGATGCTGCTCTCGTCGATGCTGGCACTTCCCGTCCCGAACGGCCTCGACAGCGAGCTGGCCGCGCTCACCGAGCCGATGGCCGTGGGTCGCCATGCCGTCGCCCGCTCCGGCATCACACCTGGTCACGCGGCGCTGGTGGTCGGCTGCGGACCGGTCGGTCTCGCCGTCATCGCCGAGCTGGCGCGCCTCGGCATCGGCCCCATCGTCGCCGCCGACTTCTCGCCGGCCCGGCGGGCGCTCGCCGAGACGATGGGTGCCACCGAGGTCGTCGACCCGGAGGTCGAGGCGCCCATCGCGGCGTGGCAGCGCGTCGACGGCGCCAAGCAGCTCGTGATGTTCGAGGCGGTCGGTGTGCCCGGCATGATCGACCAGGCGATGCTCGCCGCGCCGCGGGGCACGAAGATCCTCGTCGTCGGGGTCTGCATGGAGCCCGACACGGTGCGCCCGATGATCGGCATCGGCAAGGAGCTCGACCTGGCCTTCGCCCTCGGGTACTCCTACGAGGAGTTCGCCGGCACGCTGCGCTCCATCGCCGAGGGCGAGCTCGACGTCTCGCCGCTGATCACCGGGCGTGTCGGCCTCGACGGCGTGCCGAAGGCCTTCGTCGACCTCGGCAACCCCGAGTCGCACTGCAAGATCCTCGTCGAGCCCTGACCTCTGAGCCCTCGAGCAGCGGGCCGGCGGAGAGGGAGGTAGCGGGACCGCCCGCCTAGCCTGGGCTCGTGCGCCAGGCCCAGGATCTGAAGGCGAACGACCCGTGCTGGTGCGGCAGCGGGCGTAAGTTCAAGCGATGCCACAAGTCGGAGCGGCTGCGGCCGGGCCGGGTCAGCCCCATGCGCACCGTCCCCGACCACATCGAGCGCCCTCCCTATGCCGCGACCGGCGAGGTGATCCGCCGGCCCGAGCCGCTCGTCAAGTCACCCGGCGTGATCGAGCGCATGCGGATCGCCGGTCGCGTGGCCGCCGAGGTCCTCGACGAGGTCGGCGCGGCCGTCCGCGTGGGGAGCACCACCGACGAGCTCGACCTCATCGCCCACGACGCGTACGTGCGCCGTGACGCGTACCCGAGCACGCTCAACTACCACGGGTATCCGAAGACGATCTGCACCTCCGTGAACGAGGTGATCTGCCACGGGATCCCCGACGACCGCGCGCTCGTCGACGGCGACATCGTCAACGTCGACGTCACGGCCTACATCGGTGGAGTGCACGGCGACTGCAACGCGACGTTCCTCGTCGGCCACGTCGACGACGCGTCCCGGCGCCTGGTCGACGTCACCCGAGAGTGCCTCGACCGGGCGATCGCCGAGGTCCGGCCGGGCGCGCCGCTCAACGCCATCGGCAAGGCGATCCAGGACCACGCCGAGGGCCACGGCTACGGCGTGGTGCGCGCCTTCGTGGGGCACGGCATCGGCGAGCAGTTCCACACCGACCTGCACGTGGCCCACTACTACGACCCCGATCTGACGATGCCCCTCCAGGCCGGGATGACGTTCACGATCGAGCCGATGATCACCATCGGCGACCACCGCTACCGCGTGTGGAACGACGGCTGGACGGCGGTGACGGCCGACGGCACGCGCACCGCCCAGTTCGAGCACACCCTCCTCGTCACACCCGACGGTGCCGAGATCTTGACACTCGCCTGACCCGGGCCCCGGCGACGGGGCGACGCCAGCTGCGGTTGTCAGGACGACGACGACGGCTGGCGAGCCGGCGGTGCATCCTCGGCCGAGGGCGCCGGTTCGGAGCGGGCGACGGTGTGGCTCGCCGGCCCGCCGACCACGGCGCGGTGGTGGGTGGTCGCGGCGCCGGCAACACCGGAGGCGCCGGCCCGCACCAGCCAGGCGAGTGCGGCGACGACGGCGATGACCGCCGCGACGGCGAGAAGGACCAGCAGCGTCACGACGAGCGGTGCGAGCAGCGCGCCGAAGAGCAGCGTCGCCGGGCCGCCCGGGAACAGCGAGTACGCGACCACGGCGGCCGCGACGAGCACCAGGAGCGGGATGACGGCGCCGAGGACGTGCCGGAGCCGCTCGCCTCGGTCGACGCGGTCGCCTTGGTGCCGGCGTTGCCACTCGTCCCGCCAGCGGGCCCGCTGCGCGGCGATGGCGCGGCGGCGCCGGTAGACATGCGTCCGGGCGACGGCGAGCCCCGAACGCGAGGCCGCGACCGCGGTGTGGCCGGTGGTGACGGCGGCGCGGCGGACCGTGGGCCCGTGCGTCCTCGCGAGGGCGACCGCCCGGTCCTTGACCGCGACCGCATGCTCGCGCAGCGGCGAGGCCGATCCCGGCGTGGTCGCGCTCGGCGGCGTCACGGGCAGGCGCCGGCGCTGCTCGTCGATGCGGTCGGCGAGTCGCGCGAGGGAGTCGGGAGACGCCACGGGATCGTTCACTTCGGCGCGCGCCTACCCACTTCGGGCCGGCGAAAACCCCACGAGGGCCGACAACGCCGCGATCCGGTGTGAACCGGTCAGCCGACCAGGTCGGCGACAAAGGGCGTGACCGGCCGAGAGGAGGCGAGCGGCGCGGTCGTCAACCCGCAGGCCAGACCCGCGGTGACGACGCACGGGCCGTCGCGGTGATCGACGACTCGGCGCTGCTGCTCGATGAGCGCGACAGCGGGCACGTCAGTCCATGGTGAGGACGATCTTGCCGAGCTTGCCGCCGGCCGCGAAGCGGTCGTACGCCGCCGCGGCCTCCGCCAGCGGGAACGTCTCGGCCACCGGTACGCGCACGTCGCCGGCGTCGAGCAGCGGGAGCACGTGGCGCTCGACGCGCCGGGCCGCGTCGGCCTTCTCCTCGAGCGACCGGGTGCGCAGCGTCGAACCCCGGATCGCCCCTCGCGAGCGCATCAGCGCCGACAGGTCGATCTCGGCCCGGGCGCCGGCGCCGACGCCGATGATCGAGATGCGCCCCCATGTGTCGAGCGTCGCGAGGTTGGCCGCGAGGTTCGGTGCGCCGACGAGCTCGAGGATGACGTCGTAGGGCCCGTGCTCGACGAACGCGCCCGGCGCCACCACCGACGTCCACCCCGCCTCGCTGCCGAGCGCGGCGACGGCGTCGCGAAGCTCCTCGTTGCGAACCGTCGCCGTCACCCATGCTCCCGCCGCTGCGGCGAGCTGCACGGCCGCGGTCCCCACGCCGCCGGCCGCGCCGTGGACGCACACCCGCTCGCCCATCTGGAGACCGCACTGGGTGAACAACGCGTCGTGGGCGGTCGTGAACACCTCCGGGAAGCCGCCGGCCTCGGGCCAGTCGATCGACACGGGGACGGGCATCGCCAGCCGCTCGTGCACGACGGCGAGCTCCGCCTGGCCGGCGCCGGCGACGACCGCCATGACCCGGTCGCCGAGCGAGAGGCGGGTGACGCCCGGCCCCGCGGCGACGACCTCGCCGGCGATCTCGAGTCCGGGGATGTCGGCCGGCACGCCCGGCGGCGGCGGGTAGAAGCCCTGGCGTTGCATCAGATCGGCACCGTTGAGCCCGGCCGCGAACACCCGGACGAGGACCTCCCCGGTGCCGGGTTCGGGCGGCGGCCGCTCCGCCACGACGATCTCGCCCTCGACGATCGTTGCCGCGCGCATGGCCGACGAACCTAGCGCCGCGACCATCCTCCACCTCGCGCACGCGGCGGTCCACCATGTGCGGGGCGGACCAAGCGAGGAGGGCGCGCGGTGACGGCGTCGTACGTGGAAGCTGATCGGGACGCAGCCGGAGCGATGCTCTGCCCGGCGTGCGGTTGGGTGCGCGCCGGCGACGGGTGCAGCTGCGGCGACGCCATGTCTTCGTCGCTGCCGGCGGTCCGCTGGTTCGACGTGGCGGCCGTCACCATCCTCGTGGTGGGATTGGTGTCGCTGCTCGTCCTCGCCGCGGCCTGACCGCGCCGGCGGGGCGTCAGTTGACGCGACCGGCGCCGTAGAGGTCGCTGCGGAAGATCGAGGCGTAGCGCACGTAGGCGCCGGTGTGGGGCGCCTCGATCATCTGGCCGTTGCCCACGTAGATGCCCATGTGGTGCAGGTCGCTTCCGAAGAACACGAGGTCGCCGGGCTGCAGGTCGGAGATGGCGACGCGACTCGTGGCGTCCCACTGCGCGTAGGTGGAGTGGGGCAGGCTCTTGCCGCCGGCACGCCAGGCCCACATCGTCAGCCCGCTGCAGTCGAACGAGTCGGGTCCGGCGGCGCCCCACTGGTAGGGCTTGCCGAGCTGGCGCTGGGCCTCGGCGACCGCCGCCGAGGCGCCGGAGGAAGGCGGCGGCGCGTTCGAGGGGGCCGGCGCCGGCGACCCGCCGCTCGACGGCGGCGCGGTGGTCGTCGTGGTGGCCGGCTTCTGGGTGACGAGGGGGCTCGCCGGCGCGGTCGTCGTCGTGGTCGTCGCTGCTCGGGCCCGAGCGGCAGCAGCCGCGGCCGCGTCCTCGCGCGCCTTCCGCGCCGCCAGCTCGGCCTGCACGCGCGCCGCCTCCTCGGCGGCGCGGCGCTCCTGCTCGGCCTGCACGAGGGCCGCCAGCTCACCCTGGGTCTTGGCGAGGAGGTCGCGCTGCTGCTTCTCGAGGGCCTGGGCCTGCGCACGCTTGGCGTCGACGGTCTTCAACGCGTTGTCGGCCTGCTCGCGCGACGTGCGGAGCGCGGCCTGCTCCTCGTCGAGCCGCTTGCGGGCCTCGCGGAGCGCGTCGAGCGTCTCGCCGGCCGAAGCCGTGACGGCCCGCACGTAGGTGCCCCGCACGGCGAGGTCGTCGGTCGACTTCGTGGAGGCGAGCATCTGCAGCGCCGGCGACGACCCGCCGCGCATGTAGGCGACGACCGACTGGCCCTTCAGCCGGGCGCGGATGGCGCTCACCTGCGCATCGGTGTCGGCGACGTTCTTCTCGGCGGTCGCCTGCCGCTCCTGGAGCTTCTGCACCTGGATCTGGGCTTGGTCGTACTGCTCGGCGAGCACCGACATCTGGCGGTCCTGGGCTTCGAGATCGCTGGCGATCTGCTGCGCCTGCGCGCGCTTGTCGCTGATCTCGTCGGCGCGCGCGGGCGACGCGAGGGTCGGCAGCAGAGCCACCACCACCGAGAGGATGGCGACCGCACGCAGACGGGGAAGGGCGTGGAGGGTCTGTCTCATCGCATGAGAACCGGCCTTGGTGCCCGGCTGGTGGCCAAGGGTACCGTGCCGGCATGACGGAGTACCGCATCGAGCACGACACGATGGGTGAGGTTCGCGTTCCCAAGGACGCGAAGTGGCAGGCCCAGACGCAGCGGGCCGTCGAGAACTTCCCGATCTCGGGGATCCCGATCGATCCGTCGCTCGTCCGCGCGCTCGCCGCGATCAAGGGCGCGGTCGCCGCCGAGAACGCACGGCGCAAGACGATCGACAAGAAGAAGGCCGACGCCATCCAAGCGGCCGCACGCGAGGTGATCGACGGGCAGTGGGACGCCGAGTTCCCCATCGACGTGTTCCAGACGGGCTCCGGCACGTCGTCGAACATGAACATGAACGAGGTGCTCGCCACGCTCGCGTCGGCCGCGCTCGGCGAGCCCGTGCATCCCAACGACGACGTCAACAACCCGCTGTCGTCGAACGACATGTTCCCGTCCGCGATCCACATCGCCGCGGCGATGTCGCTGAAGGGCGACTTGCTGCCGGCGCTGGCCCATCTCGCCGACGGGCTGCGGAAGAAGGCCCGCCAGTTCTCGAAGGTCGTCAAGTCGGGACGCACGCATCTCATGGACGCGGTGCCGGTCACCCTCGGCCAGGAGTTCGGTGGCTACGCCGCCCAGATCGAGCAGTGCATCGAGCGCATCGAGTCGTCGCTGCCGCGCGTCGGCGAGCTGCCGCTCGGCGGATCCGCGACCGGCACGGGGTTGAACGTCCCGCGCGGGTTCGCAGCGAAGGTCGTCGCGAAGCTCTCCGCCGATCTCGACCTTCCGCTGAGCGAGGCGCGCGACCACTTCGCGGCGCAGGCGTCGCGTGACTCCCTCGTCGAGGCGTCGGGCCAGCTGCGCACCGTTGGTGTCGCCCTCACCAAGATCGCCAACGACCTGCGGTGGATGGGGTCGGGGCCGCGCACGGGTCTCGCCGAGATCTTCCTCCCCGATCTCCAGCCCGGGTCGTCGATCATGCCGGGCAAGGTCAACCCGGTGATCCCCGAGGCGGTGACGCAGGTGTCGGCCCAGGTGTTCGGCAACGATGCCACGGTCGCGTTCTGCGGCTCACAGGGCGCCTTCGAGCTCAACGTCTACCTGCCGGTGATGGCCCGCAACCTGCTCGAGTCGATCCGCCTGCTCGCCAACGTGAGCCGCGTGTTCCGCGACAAGTGCATCGACGGCATCAAGGCCAACGAGGCGAAGTGCAAGGAGTACGCCGAGTCGTCGCCGTCGATCGGCACGTCGCTCAACCCCTACATCGGCTACGAGAAGGCCGCCGAGGTCATCAAGGAGTCGACCAAGACGGGGCGGTCGATCCGCGACCTCGTGCTCGACCGGGGCTGGATGACCGACGCCGAGCTCGACAAGGCCCTCGACGTGCTCTCGCAGACCAAGGGCGGCGTCCAGAAGTAGCGGCGGCCCAGTCCGCGGCGCGGTCAGTACGCCGGCGAGCCGACGAACGGGCCGGGATCCTTGGTGAGGGGGATCACCGGGGCGCTCCACTTCATCATCCGGGCCAGGTTCTCCGTCACGGCTCGCCACTCGAGGGGCTTCCAGCCCTCGCTCGCACCGACGACCGTGCCGTCCATGGCGAGGTGGACGATGGCCGGGAGCCGTTCGAGGCCGAGCGACTTGACCGCGGTGCGGTCGGCGTCGGCGAAGGTCAGCACCTCGTCGGCCCACGGGCCGAGGAACCGCCGGCAGTCCTCCGCGTCCGCAGTCACCAGGAACGCCACCCGGCAGTCGGCCTGCTCGAACGTCTTCACGATCCGCAGCGCCGTCTGCAGGATCCACGCGCTCTCGTTCGTGTAGGGGTCGAGGACGATGAGGAGCAGGTTGAAGGTGGTGAGCCACTGCTCGACCGTCTTGCCTGTGCCATTGACGGGCGTGAGCACGAGGTCCTGCGCCGGGTTGCTTGCCACGGGCCGAGAAGGTAGTGCGTCTACTCTTCCGCCTACGAACTCGCTGGGAGCCTGAAAGGCGGGCGGAATGCGCCACATCAGCACGCTCTACGACATCCTTCTCGTGATCCACCTCATGACCGCCATCGTCGGCTTCGGTGCGGTCTTCCTCAACGGCGTCTACGGCGCGAAGGCGAAGGCCGCCGGCGGCGCCGTCGGGCTCGGCATCGCGCGCGCCAACCTCGACGTGACGAAGATCGGCGAGTACCTGATCTACAGCGTGCCCGTGTGGGGGATCCTCCTCGTGATCACGTCGAAGAAGGCCTGGGACTTCAGCCAGATGTGGATCTCGCTGTCGTTCCTCCTCTTCATCGTCGGGCTCGGCATCTCCCATGGCGTGCTCCTGCGCAACGCCAAGAAGATGGATGCGCTCATGGAGGAGCTCGTGAGCGCGGGGCCGGCGCCGGCCGCCGCGGGCGGGCCGCCGCCGCAGGTCGCGCAGCTCGAGGCCCTCGGCAAGCAGCAGGCCATGGCCGGCGGCGTCCTCAACGTCCTCCTCATCGTCATCGTCGTCCTGATGGTGTTCAAACCCGGCGCGTAGCGGGCGGTCTCCGGGCGCGTTGCGTCGGTCGAGCACGTAGCGTTCGACCGATGCCGCACCCGATCGAACGCCTGCGTTGGATCGCCCGCGCCGAGGGCGCGGGGCCGTCGCTGCTCGCGCAGGAGGCGGCCGCCGCGCTTGCCACCATCGGCGACGATCCGGCCGCCATGGTCACCGGGTGCCGGCGGCTCATCGATCGGCATCCCGGCATCGGGCCCATGTGGTGGCTGGCCGCGCGCGTGCTCGCGGCGGGCGACCCCGTCGGTGAGGCCTGGGCCGCGGCCGCCGAGCTCGACGCCGACCCCACGCCGTCGGTGCTGGCCGCCCACCTGCCCGACGAGGCGACGGCCACAGTTGTCGGCTGGCAGGAGCAGCTCGCCGACGCGCTGCACCGGCGGGGTGATCTCGAGGTGCTCGTGGTCCGGGGCGACGGGGAGGGGCCGGGCCTCGTGCGCCGGCTGTCGTCGAGCGGTGTCGAAGCGGTCGACGTCCCCGACTCGGGCCTCGGCGCCGCCGTCCGCGACAGCCAGCTCGTCCTGCTCGAGGCGCTCGCCCTCGGCCCCGACGGCTTCACCGCGACCTCGGGCTCGCTCGCCGCGGCCTCGACAGGCTGGGCCCTCGGCATCCCGGTGTGGGTGACCGCCGGCGCCGGTCGGGTGCTCCCGGGGAGGCTGTGGGAGGCACTCCAGTCGCGCCTCGACATGGAGGGCGACCCGTGGGAGACGACGGTCGATGTGGTGCCGCTCGGGCTCGCCGCGACCATCGCCGGGCCGCACGGGTTCGACGACCCTGAGGATGCGGTGAGGCGGGCCGACTGCCCGATCACCCCCGAGCTGCTGCGTTGGGAGAGCTGACGATGTCACGCCGCGACCAGATCAAGATGTCGGAGGAGGAGATCGACGCGTTCCTCCACGAGCGCCACACCTTGCAGGTGGCGACCGTCGGTGCGTCGGGCCGGATCCACCTCGTGGCGATGTGGTACGGGTTCCTCGACGGCGACATCGCGTTCTGGACGTACGGCAAGTCGCAGAAGGTCGTCAACCTCCGCCGCGACCCGCGGATGACCTGCCTCGTCGAGACCGGTGACACCTACGACCAGCTCCGCGGCGTCGAGCTGGTGGGCCGCGGCGAGATCGTCGACGACCGCGAGGCGGTGCTCCGCATCGGCGAGAGCGTGTCGGAGCGCTACACCGGCCCGGTCGACGACCAGGTCCGCGCCGGCCTCGCCGTGGTCGGCGCCAAGCGGGTCGGTGTCCGCCTTCGGATCGACTCGGTCGTGTCGTGGGACCACCGCAAGCTCGCCGGCGCCTACTGACCCCGCGGTAGGGTCCGCGGCCATGGGTGAGACGGTCGAGTTCCCGAGCAATGGCAACAACGCGTCCGGCTATGTCGCGACACCGTCGGGCGGATCCGGTCCCGGCGTCATCGTGATCCAGGAGTGGTGGGGCCTGGTGCCCCAGATCAAGGGCGCGTGCGACGACCTCGCCGGCGAGGGCTTCGTCGCGCTGGCCCCCGACCTCTACCACGGCGAGATCGCCGAGCACGACGAGATGGACAAGGCCGGCCACCTCATGAACAGCCTTCCGATGGACCGGGCGGCGCGCGACATGGGCGCCGCCGTCGACTACCTCCTCGGCCTCGACGCCACGACGGGTGGCAAGGTCGGCGTGGTCGGCTTCTGCATGGGCGGCATGCTGACCCTCGTGCTCGCCGCGCAGCAGGGCGACAAGATCGGCGCCGCGGTCCCGTGGTACGGCGCGCCCGTCGACCCGAACGCGGCGCCCGACTGGAGCAACCTGACCGCGCCTGTGCTCGGCCACTTCGCCGAGAACGACTCGTTCTTCGCGCCGGGCCCGGTGAAGGACCTCGAAGCGACGTTGCGCGGCATGGGCAAGGACGTCACCTTCGACATCTACCCGGGGACGGGCCACGCCTTCGGCAACGAGACCAACGCCCTCGGCACCTTCGACGCCGATGCGAAGGCGAAGGCCTGGTCGCGCACGGTCGACTTCCTGCGATCGAAGCTTGGCTGACGGCGGCCCGGCGGGCGGTGCCGAGGCGGCGCCTCGCCCGATCACGGTCGACGACGTCGCGCACCAGCCGCTGCCCGGCGCGTCGGTGCCGGCCGCGCTCGCGTTCAGCCCCGACGGCCGCTACGTCACCTACCTCCACAGCCCCGACCGGGGCCTGACCCGCGAGCTGTTCGCGCACGACGTGGAGACCGGTGAGGTGCGCCGGGTGCTCGAGCCTGTCGCCGGCGGTGACACCGAGGCGAACCTCACGCTCGACGAGAAGCTGCGGCGCGAGCGGCGCCGCGAGCTGGGGCTCGGCGTCACCCGGTACGCGTGGGCGGAGACCGCCGGCGTCCTCCTCATCCCGACATCCGATGGCGTGTTGGTGAAGGACGGCGTCGAGGGCGACCTCCGCCGGGTCGTCGACCACCCGGTCGTCGACCCGATGCTGTCGCCCGACGGGCGGCTGGTGGCGTACGTCGACGAAGGCGAGGTCCACGTCGTGGCCGCCGACGGGTCGGGTCCTCACCGCCAGCTCACGAGCGGAGCGCGGTCGACGGGGCGCACGAACGGGCTCGCCGAGTTCATCGCCCAGGAGGAGATCGACCGCCTGCGAGGCTTCTGGTGGTCGCCCGACTCGGCTCGCATCGCCTTCTGCGAGGTCGACGAGCGCCACATCCCCGTGTACCGCATCGTCCATCAGGGCAGCGACGCCGTCGGCGAGGCGGCCCAGGAGGACCACCGCTATCCGTTCGCCGGCGGCGACAACGCCCGGGTGCGGCTCGGGATCGTCGAGGTCGACGAGGGGGAGCCCGTGTGGGCCGACCTCGGTGAGTACGAGTATCTGGCCCGGGTCGACTGGCACCCCGACGGCTACCTCTTGGTGCAGGTCGAGGACCGCCGCCAGCAGGAGCTCCGGGTCCTTCGCGTCGATCCGGTCACCGGCGTCTCGACCCCTCTCCTCACCGAGACCAGCGACATCTGGATCAACGTGCACGACCTCCTCCGACCGGTGCGCGCCGGCGGGTTCCTGTGGGGCTCCGAGCGCACCGGGTACCGGCACCTCGAGGTGCGCGACGACGCCGGCGCGCTCATCCGAACGCTGACGGCCGGGAAGTGGTTCGTGGAATCCGTCGCCGCCCTCGATGACCGCCACGTGTGGTTCACGGCGACGAAGGATTCGCCGCTCGAGCGCCACCTGTACGTGGTGCCGCTCGAGGGTGGCCCCGACGACGTGCAGCGGGTCACGCGCGAGCCCGGTACCCACGCCGTGGTCGTCGACGCCGAGCGCGGACGGTTCGTCGACACCCGCTCGTCGCTCGAGCATCCGCCGGTGGTGCTGCTCCGTCACCTCCACGGCGGAGTCGTCATCCGGTCCATCTTCGACGAGCCCGACCCCCGCGTCGCCGAGCTCGGCCTCGCGGCACTGGCACCGGAGCTCACCACCATCGATGTCGACGACGTCACGATCCACGTGGCCCTGTGGGTGCCCGAGGGCGAGGGGCCGTTCCCGACGGTGGTGAGCGTCTACGGCGGGCCGCACGCGCAGCGCGTCACCGACTCGTGGCTCGTGACCGTACGTCTGCGCGAGCAGCTCCTGCGGCAGATGGGTTACCTCGTCGTCACCGCCGACAACCGCGGGAGCTGGGGCCGCGGCCTCGAGTTCGAGGGCGCCGTCCGCCACGAGCTCGGCGACCTGGAGGTGCGCGACCAGGCGGCGGTCGTCGGGGCGCTCGTCGCCCGCGGGCTGGCCGATCCGGCGCGGGTGGGCATCTTCGGGTGGAGCTACGGCGGGTACATGAGCGCGATGGCGCTCGTGCGGGCACCGGACGTGTTCGCCGTCGCCGTCGCCGGCGCGCCGGTGACCCACTGGGACGGGTACGACACCCACTACACCGAGCGCTACATGGGCTTGCCCGCCGAGAACGTCGAGGGATACGAGAGATCGAGCGTCCTCGCGCACGTGGAAGCCCTCCGCGGCCACCTCCTGCTCGTGCACGGCCTCATCGACGAGAACGTGCACTTCCGCCACACGGCGCGGCTCGTGAACGCGCTCATCCGCGCCCGAAAGCGCTACGAGCTGCTGCTGTTCCCCGACGAGCGCCACCTGCCGCGGCGCGAGGAGGACCGGGTCTACATGGAGGAGCGGATCCTCACCTACGTGTGCACACATCTGTGAGCGCGGGTAGACCGACCCCGTGATCGTCGACTGCGTCGTCCCGGCCCGGAACGAGGCGGAGACCGTGGCGACGGTCGTCGAGGCATGCCGGGCGTGCTCCTACGTCCGCGAGGTCATCGTCGTCGACGACGGCTCCACTGACGACACGGCGGAGCGGGCGGCCGCCGCGGGCGCCAAGGTCGTGCGCCGCGAGGACGGCGGCTCGAAGGCCCACGCCATGGAGCAGGGCGTGGCCGCGAGCGACGCCGAGGCGATCCTGTTCGTCGACGCCGACTGCCTGGGCCTCGAACCGCGCCATCTCGATGCGATCTGCCGGCCGGTGGTCGCGCGCCGGGCGGGGATGTCGCTCGGGACCTTCGACTACGGGTTCTGGAACCCGCTCGTCCTCCGGTTCCCGCCGACGACGGGCGAGCGCATCGTGCCGAGGTGGGTGTTCGAGGCCATCCCGCCGCACACGCTCGACGGCTACACCATCGAGATCATGATCGACGAGGTGGTGGCCGAGGCCCGGCTTCCCACCGTCGCCCGCGTGATGGACGGCGTCACCCACCGCACCAAGCGCGACAAGTTCGGACACTTCGAGGGCTGGAAGCGCACGTGGCGCATGTTCTGGGACCTGTGGGCGCTGTGGAGCGTGTGCCGCAAGCGCCTCTACTGGTTCTACCTGCGAGACCTCGTCGTCGAGCGCTGACGGGCCCCGCCGGCGGGTTCTACGCGACGCGCGTCGCCACCGTGAGCACCTTCTCCCATCGGGCGCGGAACGTCCGGGCCGCGGTTCGCGCCCGCTGCTCGGCGAGCCACTCGGTCGCGGCCGCCGCCGACACGTGTCCCGTCTCGACCGCCCGCGCCAGGAACGCGTCGGCGGCGATCGGCAGGGTGTCGACGGAGTAGCCGAACGACGACTCGGTCACGATGTCGTCGACGCGGAACCCGCTCCCCTCGAGCAGACCGGGTACCAGCCTGCCGATGGCAGGATGCCGCACGCGCAGCCCGCTCCGGGGCAGATCGCGGCAGCGGGGATCGTCGCTGTCGGTGTCGACGGTGAACGTGTCGAGGTCGGGCTCGAACACCGCGACCGTTCCGTCGGGACGGACGACACGGGCGATCTCGTGCACGACGGCGGCGGGATCGTCGACGTGCTCGAGCACCCGCTCCACACGGACCGCGTCGACCGACGCGTCGCCCAGCGGAAGCCGCTCACCGTCGGCTCGCACGAGCGCCGGCGGCACGGAGGCCGCCCGCCGGCGCGTGTGGTCGAGCATGACGGCGCTGTGGTCGACACCGATCGGATGCAGCCCGGCGGCGGCGAGGCGGCTCAGGTCGTGGCCAGCGCCGCAACCGAGGTCGATCACGACACCGCCCGGAACGGCGCGCGCGATCGCGGCGGCGATGTAGCCCTTGATCGCCGCGAGGCCGGCGTCGGTCTCGTCGAGGTACTCGATCAGCCGGCGTGGATCGCTACGTCCGGTTCGGATGCTGGCGTCGACGTCGGAGAAAGCCGATTCGCGGGGAGCGGTCATGCGAAGCACCTCCTCGAGCGAGGCCCAGGCGGTCGGCCCCGCACGAACGTGGTCCCCGGTGGTGCTCCACCTCTCGGCCGCCAGTCGCGCGTCTCGTGAGTCTCGCGCGGGGAAGGATGGGGCCGTGGACCCCTGCGTGCTGGTCGTTGAGGACGACGACTCGCTGCGTGAGGTGGCGGCGATGATCCTCACCGACGAGGGCTACGACGTCGAGACCTGCGCCACGGGCACGGATGCTCTCGCGCGTGTCCACGCCCGCCCGCCCGACCTGGTCCTCCTCGACGTGATGCTGCCCGACCTCGACGGCCTCGCCGTCTGCCGGGCGCTTCGCGACGAGGGTCTCGATCTTCCGATCGTGATGCTCACCGCGCGTCGCGCCGTCTCCGATGTGGTGGCGGGCCTCGACACCGGCGCCGACGACTACGTGACCAAGCCGTTCGATGCCACCGAGCTGCTGGCCCGGGTGCGCGCCGTCCTCCGCCGCCGGGCGCCGCACCTCGAAGACGCCCGCGACGCCATCGAGCTCGACGTCGCGGCCGTGCGCGTCTGGCGCGGTGGGGTCGAGGTCGCGCTCACTGCGACCGAGTTCCGGCTGCTCCGCGAGCTCGTCTCCGCGAGCGGTATCGCGCTCACGCGCGGCGACCTCGTCCGACGGGTCTGGGGCACGCAGTGGCTCGGCAACTCCCGCCTCGTCGACATGGCGGTCAAACGCCTGCGCGACAAGCTCGGCACGCCGGGAGACGGCGACGGGCCGATCACCACCGTACGCGGCGTCGGCTACCGCTTCGACGGTGCCGCCCACGTGCGCTGACCGACACCGTCGAAGACGCCCACCCCGCATCGACGTCGCCAGCACCGATCCGTGACATTGCCGTTACACGACTGTGGGCATACCGGAAGCAGGTGCTCGAGGAAGAGGAGAAGCGTGTGTCGGACGTCGTCGACGCGGCCCCATCGGTTGACGGGATGCATCGCGAGTACGCGACGACCCGAGACCCGCGGCTGCGCTCGGCCCTCCTCGAGCACTACCAGTCGTATGCGCGTGCCATCGCGGCGCGATACGGACACTCCAACGCCGGCCCCGACGACCTCGAGCAGGTGGCGCTCCTCGGTGTGTTGAAGGCGATCGACCGCTTCGACCCCGAGCGGGGCGTGAGCTTCAGCACGTTCGCCTGGGCGACGACCCACGGCGAGCTCAAGCGCCACCTACGCGACTCCGGTTGGTCGGCGCGCGTGCCGCGGCGCGTCAAGGAGGTGTTCCTCGTCGTCAACCGCACGGCCGACGACCTCACGCTCGCCCTCGGGCGCTCACCGACGGTCGCCGAGATCGCGCAGACCGCCGGCATCTCCGACGAGGAGGTCGTCGAGGCCATGGCGGCTCAGGGCGCCTACCGCCCCGACTCCGTCGACCGCCGCGCCGAGGAGTGGGAGCCGAGCGAGCGCGAGCTCGGCTTCGAAGAGGTCGAGGTGAGGTCGGAGCTGGTGTCGGTCATCCGCCGGCTGCAGCCCCAGCAGCAGGAGCTCCTCCGGTTGCGCTTCGCGGAGGAGCTCAGTCAGACGGAGATCGCGGCCCGGCTCGGGACGAGCCAGATGCAGGTGTCGCGGATGCTCTCAGCCGTGCTCGGCCGGCTGCGGCGCCAGCTCGCGCCCTGAGGTCGGCTCGATCGCCGGCGGCACGGTGACCCGGAACACGGTGCGGCCCGGCCCCGTGGTGACGAGCTCCACCGACGCACCGATCAGGCGGGCGCTCTCCTGGGCGATCGCCAGGCCGAGCCCGGTGCCCGGTGCGGCCCGTGCCGGATCCGCCTTGTAGAAGCGCTCGAACACGTGGCCGCGGTGCTCGGCGGGGATCCCCTCGCCATGGTCGGCGACGTCGATCGTGGCGTAGGAACCACCGCTCCGCTCATCGGGGAGCCCGCAGGCCGTCACCACGACGGGCGGCCGGCCGTGCGCGAACGCGTTCTCGACGAGGTTGCCGACGACCCGGGTGAGGCAGGTGACGTCGGAGACGACGACCGCGTCGGCGGCCGCGTCGATGACGAGATCGTCGCGCCCGAAGGAGGCCGCGACGTCGGCGAGAACATCGCGGAGCGACACGGGCGCAAGTGACACGCTCCTCTCGGCGTCGAGTGCGGCCAGATCGAGGAGCTCCTCGGCCAGCCGCGCCGTGCGACGGGCGTCGCCGGCGATCAGCTCGATCACGCGGCGGAGCCCGGGCGGCGCCTCGGCGACCCGCTTCTCGGCCAGCGTCGCGGCCGACACCAGCGCCGACAGCGGCGTCAGGAGGTCGTGGGCCGCGTCGGCGGTGAAGCGCCGCTCCCGATCGTGGGCGGCGGCGATCTCGGTGATCTTGGCCTGGAGGGCGTCCGCCATGGCGTTGAACTCTCGGGCGAGGAGCGCGAACTCGTCGTCGCCCAGCACCGGGACGCGGGCATCGAGGTCGCCGGAGCGGATGGCCCGCGCCGTGCGGGCGGCGGTCGCGACGGGGCGCAGGGTGCGCTGGGCCATCACCTGCCCGACGAGCAGGGCGACCGCCACCGACAGCAGCCACCCCGCGGCGAGGATGGCCCGCAGCTCGTACAGGCCGTCGTCGAGCGTTCGCATCGAGAAGTAGAAGACCAGCGTCACCGCGTCAGGGCTCGCGACCGCGACCACGTAGCGCCGGACGCCGGCGATCGTCATCGTCGTCGCGCGGGTGCCGCCCGGCGGCGTCGATCGGAGCGTTGCCGGCACCGTCCGCTCCGACAGGCGCGGCGTCGACGACATCGACCCGTCGGGCGTGAGCGCGACGACTTCGGCATCGACCCCGTCGTACGAAGCGACCAGGCGATCGAGCGGCGCGGTGCCGGTGAGCCCCGACAGGAAGGCGGCAGTGGCGCGCGCCTGCTGCTCGGACTCATCGCGGAACGCTCGCTGTCGATAGGCGGAGACCGCGCCCACGGTGGCGATCGCCAGCAGCCCGCTGGTGAGGGCGGCCACGCCGACGAATGCAAGCGTGATCCGCCGCCGGAACGGGTGGCGGGCCGACGTCCGTCGTGGTTCGCGCGCGGAGCGCGGCCGTAGGGCCACGTCGAGGTCCTACCCCGTGGCGCCGGCTACGCCGTCGGCCCTGTGCCCTCGAGCCGCAACGCCTCGACACCCATCTCCCGCAGCTTGTACTTCTGGATCTTGCCGGTGACCGTCATCGGCATGGCATCGGTGAAGAGCACGTAGCGCGGCACCTTGAAGTGCGCGATGCGGCCGCGGCAGAACTCCTTCACCTCCTCCTCGGTCAGCATCCGACCGTCGCGCACCTGCACCCACGCGAGGATCTCCTCGCCGTAGCGCGGGTCGGGCACGCCGACGACCTGCACATCGGCGATGTCCTCGTGCCCATACAGGAACTCCTCGATCTCCCGGGGGTACACGTTCTCGCCGCCGCGGATGATCATGTCCTTCGAGCGCCCGACGATGTTGACGTAGCCGTCGGCGTCCATCGTCGCCAGGTCTCCCGTGTGCATCCAGCCGACGGCATCGATCGCCTCGCGGGTGCGCTCCTCGTCGTTCCAGTACCCGACCATCACCGAGTAGCCCCTCGTGCACAGCTCGCCGGCAACGCCCCGCGGCACCGTGCGACCGGTGGCCGGGTCGATCACCTTGACCTCGACATGGGGGTGCACCCGACCGACGGTGGAGACCCGGTGCTCGAGGGAGTCGGTGACCTCGGTCTGGGTCGACACCGGCGACGTCTCGGTCATGCCGTAACAGATGGTCACCTCGTCCATGTGCATGCGCGTGACCGTCTGCTTCATCACCTCGACCGGGCACGGCGACCCCGCCATGATCCCCGTGCGCAGCGACGTGAGGTCGAAGCGCTCGAACTCCGGATGCTCCAGCTCGGCGATGAACATCGTGGGGACGCCGTACAGGGAGGTGCAGCTCTCGGCCTCCACCGTCTCGAGGGTCGCCAGCGGGTCGAACGCCGGCGCAGGGATGACCATGGCCGCACCGTGCGTCGTGCAGGCGAGGTTGCCCAGCACCATCCCGAAGCAGTGGTAGAAGGGCACGGGGATGCAGACCCGGTCGCGCTCGGTGTAGCCGCACCGTTCACCGATGAAGAACCCGTTGTTGAGGATGTTGTGGTGCGACAGCGTCGCGCCCTTCGGGAACCCGGTGGTGCCGCTCGTGTACTGGATGTTGATCGGGTCGTCGAAGTCGAGGTCGGCCTCGCGCGCTCGCACGGCGGAAGCGCCCGCGGCGCGGCCGGCGGCGACCACCGCGTCCCACTCACCCTCGCCGAGGTAGATCACCGTGCCGAGGTCGGTCAGCGAAGGCCGCACCTCCTCCACCATCGAGCGGTAGTCGGACGTCTTGAACGTCGTCGCCGACACCAGCACCGAGCACGACGACTGGCGGAGCACGTACTCGAGCTCCGACGTCCGGTACGCAGGGTTGATGTTGACGAGGATCACGCCGAGCCGCGCCGTCGCGTACTGGAGCAGCACCCATTCCGCGCAGTTCGGGCTCCAGATGCCGAGCCGGTCACCCTTCTCGAGCCCCAGGGAGAGGAGACCGGCAGCGATCTCGTCGACCGCGCGGTCGAGCTCCGCATAGGTGTAGCGCACCCCCTGATGCCGCGACACCAGCGCCTCGTCATCAGGGTGGGCGCCGACCGTCCGGGCGAGGTTCGCGCCGATCGTCTCGCCGAGCAGCGGGATCGACGACGCACCATGGGCGTACGACAGCACCTCAGCCATGTGCGGACCTCCTCGTCGCGGGCCATTTGCCAGCCGCGCCCATCCTGCCGCGATGTCAATGGCCTCGCTCTGCGGTGCGGCGGCCTTGTCCATGGCCTCGCTCTGCGGTGCGGCGGCCTGGCGGCCGCGTGGGCTTGCCGCTCGGCTGGCGGCCGCGTGGGCTTGCCGCTCGGCGGGCGGCTGCTCGCGGGCGCCTAGGAGGCGCGCCAGACCTGGCCGTCCTCGGCGCGGTGCTCGGCGAACCGCTCCGAGGGGAACTTGCCGGAGTCGGACGGGTCATAGGTCCAGTCGGGTTGCTTGGCCAGGTGGCGCTCGTCGAGCGTGGCGACGCCCTCGTCGTCGATGTCGACGAGCTCCGCCACGAGCGCCGGGTCGCTCTGGATCTCGTGCTCGACGTGGGCTTCGACGGCCTCCGGGAAGCGGTCGAACAGGCTCGCGACGACCGTCTGCTGCTGGGTCGCGAGATAGCACCGCGCCTCCGTGGTCACCGACACGATCCGCTCCTGCAGCTCCTCGACGTCGTTCGCGCTGGCCTCGCCGCGTGACAGCGAGTCGAGGAGCTGGGCCATCACGAGGCCGTCGGACTTGCAGGGCATGCACTGCCCGCACGACTCGACCGCAAGGAAGCGCGACGCGCCCGCGACCACCGCCACGGGATCGGTGCGCGAGTCGAGGACGATGAAGCCCGCGGAACCGAGCCCACTTCCCGCCGCGGTCATGTCCTCGTAGGTGAGGGGCGTGTCGAGGCGCTCTGCGGACAGCAGCGCGTTCGACACACCGGGCAGCACCGCGGCGATGTCGTCGGTGCGCCCACCGCCGAGCGCGACGAGCACCTCGCGAAGCGGTGTGCCCATGGCGAACTCGCCCACACCCGCCGTGGGCACGGCGCCGGTCACCGTGCACACGATCGTGCCGGGTGATGTGTCGGTGCCGACCTCTCGGAACCACGCCGCGCCCCGCCACACGATCGCCGGGATGTTGGCCATCGTCTCGACGTTGTCGACGAGCGCCGGCGGCGCGTCCGAACGACCGCCGGGCTCCGCCATCTCGACCCGGTTGGCCAGCTTGCTGTCGGGCGTCGCCGTGGCGTCCTCGACGACCTCGACGTACCCGCGGCGATAGGGAGGTTGGATCCGCGGCAGCGGGGCCCGCCCGTCGAGCACCTCGAGCAGGCCCGTCTCCTCGCCGTACAGGTACTCGCCCGGGCCCTCGGCCACGGTGACCGCGACGTCGCCGACGAGCCCCGCCGCCGTCATCTCGTCGATCGCGGCCCGCAGCCGAGCGACCTCCCGGCCGAAGCGCTCCTTGGTGGCGATGATCACCTGACCGGCGCCAACCACGTGGGCGGCGACGAGTGCACCCTCGATCACGGCATAGGGGTTGCGCCGCAGGATGGTGCGGTCCTTGAACGTGCCGGGCTCGCCCTCGGCCGCGTTCACGACCACCGTCGTGCGGAGCGTCGGGCTGGCGTTCGTCAGCACCGTCTGCCACTTGACGCCCGTCGGGAAGCCGGCACCTCCCCGGCCCCGCAGGCCCGACGCCGTGAGCTCCGCGACCACCGCCGACGGGTCGACCGCCCGGGCGGCCTCGAGCCCCTTGATCCCGCCGACCGCTCGGTAGTCGTCGAGCGACGCGAGCGGTCGGTCGGGGAGCACGCGGGAAACGAGCGTCATGGTCGGAGTCCTTCCCGGTCGGACCCCGGCCGATGCACGACGGTCACCGGGTTTCCTGCGCGGAGGCCGGTGCGCGTACCTTCCCCCCATGCGCAACCCGAAGGACTTCTTCCGCCCGCTGGCCGTCGGTGCGCCCGAGCCGGTGCGCGAGATCCCGGTACGCCCCTCGCGCGTCATCCACTTCCTGCCGGGATCGAACCCGAAGATGGTGGCGAAGATCCCCGACATCGCCCCGACCGTCGACATCCTCCTCGTCAACCTCGAGGACGGCGTTCCGGCGAGCGACAAGGAGGCGGCTCGCGCCGGGCTGATCGACGCCGGCAAGGCGTGGGGGACGCCGGGGACGCAGTTCTGGACGCGCGTCAACTCCCTGGACTCGCCGTGGTGCCTCGACGACATCGAAGCGGCGGTCACCGAGATCGGCGACAAGCTCGAGGTGATGATGATCCCGAAGGTCGAAGGCCCCGAAGACATCCACTACGTCGACCGCCTCCTCGCGCAGCTCGAGGCGAGGGCCGGGTTGAAGCGTCCGATCCTCGTGCACGCCATCCTCGAGACGGCCCGCGGCGTCGCCAACGTCGAGGAGATCTGCGCGGCGTCGCCGCGGATGCAGGGGCTCTCGCTGGGCCCGGCCGACCTCGCCGCCAACCGCCGGATGAAGACCACTCGCGTCGGCGGCGGCCATCCGGGCTACCTGGTGCGCAGCGATCCCGCCGGCGACGATCTCAACGAGGGGCGGGTCACGGCCCAGCAGGATCTCTGGCACTACACGATCGCCCGCATGGTCGACGCCTGCGTCGCCAACGGGATACTCCCGTTCTACGGGCCGTTCGGCGACATCAAGGACACCGTCGCCTGCGAAGACCAGTTCCGCAACGCCTACCTGCTCGGCTGCGTCGGCGGATGGAGCCTCCATCCCGTGCAGATCGCCATCGCCAAGAAGGTGTTCAGCCCCGACCCCGCCGACGTCGAGCACGCCAAGCGCGTCATCGAGGCCATGGGCGACGGGACGGGAGCGGTGATGCTCGACGGGAAGATGGAGGACGACGCGTCGGTGAAGCAGTGCCGCGTCATCCTGGCGTTGGCCAAGGAGCTGGCCGAGCGCGACCCCGACCTGGCCGCCGCGTACGGTCTCTGAGCCCCACCTTACGAACGAGAGAGAGAGCGACAGATGGACCAGAACCTGCGGCCGCGCCGCTCCGTCCTCTACATGCCGGGCGCCAACGAACGGGCGCTCGAGAAGGCCAAGACCATCCCGGCCGACGCGCTGATCCTCGATCTCGAGGACGCCGTCGCGCCCGATGCCAAGCCGGACGCGCGCGAGCGCGTGTGTGCGGCGGCGTCGTCCGGCGAGTACGGCCTCAAGGAGGTCGTGATCCGGGTGAACGGTCTCGACACCCAGTGGGGCGACGACGACATCCGGGCCGCGGCCGCCGCCGGCCCCGCCGCCATCCTCGTCCCGAAGATCGGCTCGGTCGCCGCGCTGAGCGAGGTCGAGCGCCGGCTCGAGGCCGCGGGCGCGCCCGACTCCACACGTGTCTGGGCGATGCTCGAGACGCCGTCGGGTCTCTTCGATGCGCGCGCCATCGCCGCCTCGTCGGAACGGCTGGCGGTGCTCGTGATGGGCACCAACGACATCGCCAAGGAGCTCCACGCCGAGCACGTCCCCGGTCGCCAGCCCCTGCTGTTCGCGCTGTCGCAGTGCCTTCTCGCCGCGCGCGAGGCCGGCAAGGTGATCCTCGACGGCGTCTACAACGACATCCAGAACGCCGAAGGGTTCGAGGCCGAGTGCGTCCAGGGCCGCGAGATGGGCTTCGACGGCAAGACGCTCATCCATCCGTCACAGGTCGAGCCGTGCAACCGGGTGTTCGCCCCGAGCGAGGCCGAGGTCGACCAGGCGCGCAAGATCATCGCCGCGTTCGAAGACGCCGAGGCCCAGGGCAAGGGCGTCGTCACCGTCGACGGCCGCATGATCGAGAACCTGCACGTCGAGAACGCCCGGCGCGCCCTGGCACTCGCCGGCGCCATCGCCGAGCTCCAGGCCGGCTGAGCGCAGGCTCGCTCCGGGTCGTTCGGGGGCGTCCGCCGGGACCAACGACCCTGCGCTGATCGCCGCGAACCGGGCACCGTCGGAGGTGTTCGACGGAAGAGGAGGAGCGGTTCCCGTGGGCATGCGCGTGTGGATCGATCAGGACCTGTGCACCGGCGACGGCCTGTGCGAAGAGGTGTGCGCGGCGACGTTCTCGGTCGGCGATGCCGGCCTCGCCTATGTGCGCGAGGACGCGAAGCACTTCGGCGAGGGGCGCTCGTTCGACGGCGCCGGCGAGGCCGGCCAGGCCCGCGTGCCCGACGGGTGGGAGGACGCGGCGATCGAGGCGGCGGAGACCTGCCCCGGCGAGTGCATCTTCATCGAAGTCGGCTGAACCCACCTCGCGCCATCGCCGCCGCTGCCGGCGGCGTTTCCCGAGGCAACCGGCCCGATTCGCCTCCCCGCCGTTTTCGAGGCGAACCGCCGCGGCGACGTGCGAGAACGCGCGTGTTCGCCTCGAAAGATCGGAGGGCGGGTCAGGCGGCGGCGTGGAGGGCGGGTCAGGCGGCGGCGCGGCGGACCAGCTGGCGGGCGATGACCTTGAGCGCCAGCGTCTCGTCGGCGCCCTCGAAGATCGACAGCACCCGGGCGTCGACGAACAGCCGGCTCACCGGGAACTCCTCGGCGTAGCCCATCCCGCCATGGATCTGCATGGCCTCCCGGGTGACCCACTCGGCGGCGCGGCACACGTAGGCCTTGACCATCGACGCCTCCATGGCGCCCTCGCCCTTGGCCATCAGCCGGGCGACCTCGTACATGAACTGCCGGGCCGACTGGATGATCACCGCCATCCGCGCCAGCTTCACCTTGGTGAGCTGGTAGTCGACGATGGCCTCGCCGAACACCACGCGGTTCTGCGCGTAGTCGAGCGCCTGCTCGTAGGCCGCCTGCATCACGCCGACGGCCCGCGCCGCGGTCTGCAGCCGGCCGTTCTCGAAGCCCTCCATCTGCAGGTAGAAGCCCCGGCCGAGGCCGGCCTCGCCGCCGATGAGGTTCTCCTCCGGCACGATCCAGTTGTCGAACGCGACCTCATAGGAGTGCATGCCGCGGTAGCCGATCGTGTCGATGGCGCGTCCCTCCATGCGCCCGCCGGTGCCCTCCTGGGTGAACTCGAACCCGTGGCCCTCGCCCCGCGGCTTGGGAACGATGAAGAGCGACAGCCCGCGATGACCGGCGGAGCGATCGGGATCGGTGCGTGCGAGCAGCATCAGCACGTCGGCGCGGGCCGCGAACGTGCACCAGGTCTTGACGCCGTTGATGGCCCAGCCGGGGCTGCCGTCGGCGGTCTCGGCGCGGGTGGCCGTCACCTTCAGTCCGGCCACGTCGGAGCCGAAGTCGGGCTCGGTGACGGCGACGGCGTTCATGATCTCGCCGGTAGCCAGCATCGGGAGCCAGTGCTGCTTCTGCTCCTCGGTGCCGCCCTTCACCAGGGCGCGGGTGAGGATCTCGGGCCGGGTGATCAGCGAGCCGCCGACTCCGAGCGATCCGCGAGCCAGCTCCTCGGTGGCGACCACCATCGCCATGTACTCGCCCTCGCCGCCGGCGGCGAAGCCGCCGTACTCCTCGGGCACCGAGAGCCCGAACGTGCCGATCTCGGCGAGGCCCGAGATCACGTCTTCGGGGATGTCGTCGTTGTGGCGATGGATGTGCTCGGCGACCGGCTTGATCTTGTCGTCGGCGAAGCGCCGGAAGGTGTCCTGCACCATCTCGAACTCATCGTCGAGGTGACGCGGCCCCTGGTCGCCGGCGAGCGCCGCGAGGTACTCGGGGTCGCGGTAGGCGCGGACGAAGTCGCGGGTCGACGACAGCGCGCCCTCGTCGATGCCCCACTCCGGCTCGCGACCGATGGTCTTGGAGATCAGGTCGAAGACGGCGTCGGCCACGAACGCGCAGGCGATGCGTGCTTCGAGATCGCCCTTGGCGCCGTAATCGAGGACGGCGCGCGCGTTCTCCACGGCAGCGGCAGCGTGGGCGAGGTCGTAGGCGACGACCTGGTTGGCGTCGAGGTCGCCGGCCGCGGCGAGCGTCTTCGCGGCGGTATCGACGACCGACTTCGCGGTGTCGACCACCGCGGCGGCGGCGGCGAGATCGGGGATCGCGGGCATGGCCGGAGGTTACCGACGTGCGTTCGCGCACTCCCACTCCGACTCCGGTCCCGGTTCTGCAGGCACTGGCGCGGCTTCAGCCCGCGCCAGTGCCTGCAGAACGAGGCGGTCAGGACGCCGGGCGGCGGGCGACGACCGTCACCAGCGGGGGGAGCACGATGGCGACTTCGCCAGGGTCGACGCCGGTGAGGGCCTCGAGGTAGTCGGCCACACCGCCGGCACCCGCGCCGGCCGGAGCCTCGGCCCAGGCATCGACGATCTCGAGCCCCGCGTCGCGCACGAGCGCCGGCAGCAGGGCACCGACGTCGGGATCGCGGGCGTCGGGGAACGACAGGGGCGTCCCGTCGACGCGGCCGGCGGTGGTGATCGGCTCTTGGGCCACCACCCAGCCGCCCGGCCGGACGGCGTCACCCATCCGGCGCAGCACGCGGACCGGGTCGACGACGTGCATGAGCAGGAACCGGCAGAAGGCGAGGTCGACCGGTTCGGGAAGGGTCAGGTCCTCACCCGACTGGGTGATGGCGATCACCTGGGCTCCGAGCGCGGCGGCCGCGCGCGCCACCTCGTCGCGCCGCGCCGGGTCGACGTCGACGGCGTAGATCCGCCCGTCCCGCCCCACGATCTCGGCGAGTGCGACGCTGACGTCACCGCCGCCGGCGCCGACGTCGACGCACCGCCATCCCTCGCGCAGCCCCAGGCGGTCGAGCGCGGTCGCGAGCGGCCGCCGGTAGACGTCGTTGCGCAGGCCGAGCTCGGTCACGGTGGCGAACGCTAGCGACCGCTCGCGGCGGCGACGGCCGACACGAGGTCGTCGATCGAGGGCCGGTCGCGCGACGTCGCCTGGCGGTGGAGCATCGCGATCCGCCCGGCACCGTCGACGACGACGTCGCCGCCGAGCTGCGAGCCGTCGGCGGCCGACCGACCAAAGCCGAAGGCCCCGTAGGTGGCGAGCGACTCGTCGGTGGCCACCGTGAGCGGCTCGAGGAAGCGGGCGCGGTACCCGTGCAGGGTGCGGGGGCGCGCGTGGACGACGACGACGACCTCGGCGTCGCCGAACTCCTCGAGGCGGTCGCGCACGGCGGCCGCGTGGTCGCGGCAGGGCAGTCAGGCGAGGTCGCGCGAGTAGAGCAGCACGACCGGGTGGCCCCGGTGATCGCGGAGGCGCCAGGTCGAACCTGCGTGGTCGACGAGCACGACGTCGGGCGCAGGGTCGCCGGAGGACAGAGCCATGCGCAACTATCGCGCGGTGACCGCGCCCCTCTCACGCACCGATCCCGCGCTCGCCGACGACCTGGTCGCCGCCGTCCGCACCTTCGTGGAGAAGGAGGTGCTGCCCGTCGCATCCGACCTCGAGCACGCCGACGAGTACCCGGAGGCGCTCGTCGCGCAGATGCGCGACCTCGGCCTCTTCGGCGCCACCATCCCCGTGGAGCACGGCGGGCTCGGGCTCGACACCGTCACGTACGCGCGGATCGTCGAGGAGCTCGCCGCCGGCTGGATGTCGCTCTCCGGCGTCGTCAACACGCACCTGATCTGCGCCACCCTCATCCGCCTCCACGGCACCGACGGGCAGAAGTCCAGGTGGTTGCCGCAGATGGCGTCCGGTGAGCGGCGCGGGTGCCTCTCGCTGTCGGAGCCCGACGCCGGCAGCGACACTCGGGCCCTGCGCTGCAAGGCCACGCGCGACGGCGACGAGTACGTGCTCAACGGCACGAAGATGTGGGTCACCAATGGCGAGCGAGCCGGCATCGTGGCGCTCGCCGCGAGAACCGACGAGGGCATCACCTGCTTCATGGTCGAGAAGGACCCGGGGCCGGCCTACAAGGGCATCGCCGTATCGAAGAAGATCGACAAGCTCGGCTACAAGGGTCTCGAGACGGTGGAGATGACCTACACCGACCACCGGGTCCCGGCCGACTGGGTGCTCGGCGGGACCGACGCCGGCCTCGGCCACGGTCTGCCGCAGATCCTCGGCGCGCTCGAGCTCGGGCGGGTCAACATCGCCGCCCGAGCGTGCGGCGTCGGGCGGGCCGCGTTCGAGGCCTCGATCCGGTACGCGCAGGAACGAGAGACGTTCGGCGTTCCGATAGCCCGGCACCAGGCGATCCAGTTCAAGCTGGCCGACATGGCCACCAAGCTCGAGGCGGCCCGGCTCCTCACTCGGTCGGCCGCGGAGAAGCTCGACACCGGCCAGCGGGCCGACGTCGAGGCCGGCATGGCGAAGCTGTTCGCGTCGGAGACGGCGCTCGAGCTCGCGACCGAGGCGATGCGCATCCACGGCGGCTACGGCTACACCACCGAGTTCCCGGTGGAGCGCTACTACCGCGACGCGCCGCTGATGATCATCGGCGAGGGCACCAACGAGATCCAACGCCTGGTGATCGCCCGCGGCCTGCTCGCGCGCTACAGCATCTGATCACGGGGCCGCCGTCACGCCGCGAAGGACGCCGTCGCGAGCCAGCTCTCGAAGGCGTCCGGGGCGAGGGCCTTCGAGACGTGGTGCCCCTGGATCTCGTCGCACCCGAGCGACTCGAGTCGATCGATCGTGCCGGCGGTCTCGACGCCCTCGGCCACGACATGCAGTCCGAGGTCGTGACCGAGCCCGATGATCGACTGCACGACGGTGGTGCCCTGGTCGCTCGTCAGCTCACCGACGAACGAACGGTCGATCTTGAGCTCGTCGAGCGGAAGGCGTGACAGGTACGCGAGCGACGAGTAGCCCGTGCCGAAGTCGTCCATGCTCACCCTGGCGCCGAGCGCCTGGAGGCGGCGCAGGAGCGTCCGGGCCATGGGCAGGTCCTCCGCCATCTGGGTCTCGGTGAGCTCGAGCGTCAGCCGGCCGGGATCGAGCGCCTGGTCGTCGATGACCTTGGTGAGCACGCGCACGAGGTTCGGGTCGTAGAGGTTCCGTGCAGAGATGTTGGCGGCGACGCTGAGGTCGTGGCCCGAGTCGAGCCACCGCCGGCACTGCCGCGCGGCGCGGTCGATGACCCAGGCCGTGAGCGGGCCGATCAGCGCGCTCTCCTCGGCCATCGGGATGAACTCGGCCGGCGAGACCGGTCCGAGCGTCGGGTGGTTCCACCGCAGCAACGCCTCGGCGCCCTTCACGTGCTTGGTCGCGAGGTCGATCTTGGGCTGGAAGTGGAGCTCGAGCTCGCCGTTGTAGATGGCGTCGCGCAGCTCGGAGATGAGGGTGAGGCGCCGCATGTTGAAGCGGTCCTCGTGGGCGTTGTAGACGGCGACGCCACGCGGGGCGCGCTTCGCGAGCCACATCGCGACGTCGGCCTGGCGCAGGAGCTGGTCGGCATCGGTGCCATGGTCGGGGTAGCCGCTCACGCCGACGCTTGCGGTCACCCGCACCGCCAGCTGGCCGGCGACGAACGGCGACGAGAAGGACCGGGCGACGCGGGCGGCGACCTCGTCGAGGCGCGCATCCTCCACCGGCACCAGGAGCGCGAACTCGTCGCCGGCGACCCGGCACACGGCGCGCACCGGCCCGGGCAGCCGCTCGAGGCGTCGGGCCACCTGATGGAGGATGAGGTCACCCTGACGATGGCCGAGGGTGTCGTTGATCTCGTTGAAGTGGTCGAGGTCGAGAAGGACGACGGCCAAGCGCTCGCGATCGCCGCCGGTGACGGCCTCGTCGAGGCGGCGCACGAAGGCGTCGCGGTTCTCGAGCTCGGTGAGCGGATCGTGGCTCAGCATGTGGTCGAGGCGGACGCGTGTCTCCTCGGAGGCGGTGGTGTCGACCATCGTGATGGCGACGTGCCCGGCGGCCACGGGCTTCATCTCGATCTCCACGACGCGCCGCCGGGCGACCTGGACGTTCGGGATGCGCAGTGGTGCGCCGGTGCTCGCCGCGTATGCGAGGGCGACGATGGCGCCGTGGTCGGGAAGGACCGACGTAAGCGGGCTGCCGACGGGAAGCTCACGGCCGAGCAGGCGGGCCGCGGCGGCGTTCGCCTCGACGAGGACGACGTCGTGCGTGGCCGACGCGTCGACGCGCCACAACGACATCCCGATGTCGACGCTGCGGAACAACGCCTCGTGGAGTGCCGTCACTACGCGCAGTGTGACCGAGTACGGGCAGAAGCGAAATGGCCCAGCGGGGCTAATCGTCAGTGGACGAACGGGTCACTCACCAGGCCCCGTCGAGGAGCGCGGCGAAGGATCAGGCGGCGACGAGCGCGCTGACGAGGCCCGAGATCTGATCGCGGTCGACGTCATCGATCTCGAGGAACACGAGCCGGTACTCGAACCCGTCGTCGACCGTCTCGCTCTGCAACACCGCGGCCAGTGCGACGACGGTGCCGCCGTTGGGGAGCGTAAGCGTGACCGTCGGGTCGCACCCGCCGGGGAACGCCTTCCGGGTGCGCACCCGGCATCCTCCCTGGCCGAGGTCGACGGTGTCGCCGATCACCGACACGAACGCGCCGGGGTCGTCGAAGTTCGAGAGCGTGGCCGGGAGCACGACCCGGGCCCGAGGTGTCGCGCGTCGCTGCACCCGTTCGATGCGATGCACGGTGAGATCGACGATCTTGGCGCGCCCGTCGTGGGGCGACGCGGTCGCGTTGACGCGGTAGAGGGCGTCGGGCGCGAAGAAGCTGGCGACCACCTCGACGGCGTCACCCGGCGGCTGCGGGGAGGCGCCGAGGTCGATGACGACGGCATCGTCGTCGTCGTCGCCGCCGACGACGACACCGGTGAGGCAGTCGCGACTCCCGTCGGCGAGCTCGATCAGCGCGAGCTGGCCGGCGACGGGCCTCCATGCGAACGGCATCGCTTCCACCCCCCTCGGTGTGTCGCGCGAAGTATCGGCCGAATGGGCGCTCCTCGCAGCCTCCGGGCCGCGAAATGACACGTACGGACCATGAGTGGATAGCACGGCGGCACCAGCCGAGCCCCGAGGGGCGCCATGGCGGCCCGACGTTTGGCCTCGCGATCCCGGCGTTGCCTACCGTTCGGCCATGACCGTGTACGACCGTCCCTTCGGGCGCTACTACGAGGACTTCGAGCCGGGCGACATCTACAAGCACTGGCCGGGCAAGACCATCACCGAGTACGACGATCACCTGTTCTGCATGATGACGATGAACCACCACCCGCTGCACACCAACGAGTGGTTCGCCGAGAACGAGACGCCGCAGGGTCGCAACGTCGTGGTGGGCAACCTCGTCTACTCGCTCGTGCTCGGCATGAGCGTGCCCGACGTGAGCGGCTCGTGCATCGCCAACCTCGAGGTCGAGTCGCTGAAGCACGCGAAGCCGACGTACCACGGCGACACGATCTACGCCGAGACCCGGGTGCTCGACAAGGTCGAGTCGAAGTCGCGCCCCGATCGGGGTGTCGTCACCGTCGAGACGAAGGGCTTCAACCAGCGCGGCGAAGAGGTGTGCTACTTCCGGCGCAAGCTCATGGTGTGGAAGAAGGACGCCGCGCCGGCGCGGCAGCGCCCCTACGGCGACGACGTCTGGCCCGATCCGATCGGGACCTAGCGGTCGCTTGACCGACGACGCGCACGTGCACCAGGCGGCGGCGACGGGGTTCGAGCGGGGCGCGACCGAGTACGACCTGGGCCGGCCCGGCTACCCCGGCGACGTGCTCCGACTCCTTCGCGATGACATCGGCGTCGGGCCGGGCGTCGTCGTCGTCGACGTCGGGGCCGGCACCGGCAAGTTCACGCGGCTGCTGGTGTCGACGGGCGCCGACGTGATCGCGGTCGAGCCCGTCGCCTCGATGCGCGTGGTCCTCCAGATGACGCTCCCCGACGTCCCGGTGCACAGCGGCACCGCCGAGCGCCTGCCCATCGACGACGAGTCGGTCGACGTCGTCGCCGCGGCCCAGGCGTTCCACTGGTTCGAGGCCGGCGCCGCGCTGGCCGAGGCCCATCGGGTGCTCCGCCCCGGCGGCGCGCTCGTGCTCGTCGGGAACAAGCGGGACGATCGCCACGACTGGGTGCGCGACCTCGAGGAGGTCCACCTCGAGCTGGCGGGGGACGCCCCCCGCTACCTGCGCGCCGGGGTGCCGTGGGTGCGGACGATCGCCGAGTCCGGCGGGTTCGACGCCGTGGAGCACCTCACGTTCGACAACCCGGTCCGCGTCGACGTCCCCACCTTCCGAGCACGGGAGTCGTCGATCAGCTACATCTCCGCGCTGCCGGATGCCGAGCGCGAGGAGGTGCTCGATCGCGTCGAGCGGATCGTCCGCTCGGGACCGATGGCGGCGGGCGGCGAGACCTTCGTCGAGCCCTACCTGACGGACGTGTACTGGTGCCGGCGCCGCTGAGACCACCGCTCGCGCCGGCACGCACGCCGTTCCAGCGAGCGCTGCTCTCGTGGTGGGACGCGAACCGCCGCGATCTGCCGTGGCGGGCGACGCGCGATCCCTGGGCGGTGCTCGTCAGCGAGCTCATGCTCCAGCAGACGCAGGTCGCGCGGGTGGTGCCGAAGTTCCAGGCGTTCCTCGCGATGTTCCCCACTCCCGGCGACTGCGCCGGCGCGCCGGTCGGCGACGTGGTGAGGATGTGGCAGGGCCTCGGCTACAACCGCCGCGCCGTGAACCTCCACCGTGCCGCCCAGGCGTGCGTGGCGCACCACGGTGGACAGCTGCCGGCGACACTGCAGGAGCTGCTCGACCTGCCCGGCGTCGGGCCCTACACCGCCCGAGCGGTGCTCGCGTTCGCGCACGAGCGCGACGTGGGTGTTGTCGACACCAACGTGGCGCGGGTGCTCTCGCGCATCCGGGACGCACGGCTCGCGAGCCCGGGCGAAGCCCAGGCGGTCGCCGACGCGCACGTGCCGGCCGGCGCCGGCTGGTCGTGGAACCAGGCGCTGTTCGACCTGGGCGCCACCGTCTGCGTCAAGCGCTCGCCCGCGTGCGGGCGCTGCCCGGTCGAAGCCGGGTGCGGCTGGGCCCGCCGGGGCCGGCCGTCGCCCGATCCCGCGGACGGGAGCGCCGGCGCCTCGCGTCCTCAACCGCCGCTCGCCGGCTCCGATCGCGAGGGCCGCGGTCGCCTCGTCGACGCCCTCCGCCGAGGTCCGGTCGCGGCCGGCGACGAGGCGCGGGCTGCCGGCTGGCCGGCCGACCCGGCACGCGCCTCGCGGATCGCCGGCGGCCTCGTCGCCGACGGGCTCGCGGTGCGCGCCGGCGACGGCTCGCTACGGCTGCCCTGACGTCAGGGCCGCGAGCACTGCGTCGACCGCGTCGTCGGCCAGCCGGTGCATCTCGTCGTCGGTGCGGTCCTGGATCGGGTGCGGCACGAAGACGCGCCGCACGTCGAGGCCGAGCGAGTGCACCTGCGCGTCGGCGGCCGCCACGAACTCGGAGGACGCGACGAACACGCCCGGGACGCGGCGACCCTCGAGATCGACGATGTCGTGCACACTGCACGACGTGCACGAGCCTCAGTCGGCGAGCGCCTCGATCACGACGTCGCAGCTCACCGAGATCTCGTGGCGAAGATCGACCGGCGCCGGCTTCGTGAAGGTCGGCTTCCGGTAGCGGCGGACCTCGAGGCCGCGCTCGCGCAGCCGCTCCTCGAGCCGGTCGAGGAACACGTCGCCGCGGGGCTTGGAGATGTCGAGGAGACCGACGACCTTGCCCTCGAGCGATGCCGGCCTTGCGGTCAAGGGCCGCGCCACCGGTGCCCGTTCGCCCGTCGGATCGAGAAGGATGCTCACGCTCGTACCTCCCGTGTGACGGGCTGGCTGCCCGCGGGGCCGTTCACCCACCCACCGATGATGGCCGAGAACATGCCGGCCGTGCCGCCGGCGTGCACGACGAGGAGGCCGTCGGGCCGGAACTTGGGCAGCACGGCGTTGCGCACCTGCTCGGGCGCGCCCTCGGCGATGCCGCCCGCCCCCTTCACGATCTCCTCGCCGGGCAGCTGCAGCAGGGCGTGGAGCTCGGCGACGAGACGCTCTCGGCTCCAGCCGTCGGCGCGGAACGTCCGCGCGTGCTCGGGTGACACCACCACGACCGCGTCGAACCCGAGTGGGAGCTTCGGGTGGGCGACGGTGCGCAGGCACGCCGCGAAGGAGCGGGCGAGCGAGTCGGCGGTGCGCGACGCCTGGTCGATCACGCCCCGCACGCCTTCGCCGGCGAACAGCGTGACTGCCGACGTGCCGGGTGCGATGCCGCGGCTCACCGCCAGCGGCTCCCAGGGCGACGAGTCCTCGCTCTCGGCGAAGCAGAACGTGTACTTGCCCGGGTTGCCGAGCGTCGCCCGGTCGACCTCGCCCGGCCGCCCGCCACCGACGTTGCGGATCACGAGCTGGAGCGCCCGCCCGATCGTCGCGTTGGCGCGGTTGCCCTGCCCGAGCGCGTTGATGCCGGAGTTCATCCCGATGGCCTTGGTGATGGGGCCGTTCACGATCACCATCGGCCCCGAGAAGTAGGTGGTCGCCAGAAGGCCGTGGATGTTGAACTGGTCGGTGCACGCGGCCTCGACGGCCGCGAGCACCACCGGCAGGTACTCGGGC
>DATAKR010000155.1:0-11740 GCA_036261495.1 Acidimicrobiales bacterium
GGCCCGCCACGCCGCTGCCGAGCACGAGCAGGTCGAGATCGGCGGCGTCGCCTGGCGCGGGCATCGGGCGGGGACGCTACTTGCCGGCGCCGGGTCGATCGCTACCGGCCGAGCCGGCGCGCGCCCGGCGCCGGCGCCCGCCTCACGTGCAGTGGATGCAGCGGCCGGGGTGCGTGTGGCCGTCCTGCTCGTGGGGGAAGGAGCCGCCGCCGGGTGGGTTGTCGCTGGTGGCGATGGCGTTGTCGGGCACGAACGCCTTCGGTTCGGTGGTGGGCCACGAGCCGCTGAGGTAGCGCTTGCCCTGGTCGACCTTCATCACCATGCCGCTCCCCTGCTGGCCCCGCTCGTCGTTGCCCTGGACGTCGGCGCCGTACCAGACCTCGGTGAAGTCCTTGATCATCGTGGGGTAGTCGCGGTTCATGTAGACGAGCGGCACGCCGGGTGTGCCGCCGGTCTTCGGGTAGTTGAACATGCCCTGCATGAACGTGTCGGGCGTCAGGTCGGGGCCGGCCATGTGGATCCCGATGAACAACGCCTGCACGTAGGAGCGGTAGATGTTGACGAGCACGCCTTCGTCGCCGGGCTTGGCCTCGGGCGCGCCGTGGTGCATCTCGCGATAGCCGTCGGACTGCTTCACGTCCTTCCACGTGACCCACAGCGGCGAGATGCCGAAGGCGTGCCGCCACTGCGACTGGTCGTAGAGGCGGCCCGCGGTCGTGGTGTCGGAGAGCCCGGTGCCGGTGATCAGCCACTCCGGCCAGTACTGCTGGTTCGTCGCCTCCTTGGTGATGAGGATCGGGTAGAGGGGATCGACGAGCGGGATGATCGTGGTGACGCCGGCCGCCTTCATGGTGGCGATCATGTTGGTGACGTCCTGCTGGTTGCGGCCCGGGTCGTAGAGGTAGGCGTACTCGGCCGACAAGGTGACGCCGTACTTCGCCAGCTCGGCCACGACCGCGTCACGGGCGCGCTTGCCCTCGGGATCGACCTTGCCGTTGGCGCCCTCGACGTAGATCAGGCCGAACTTCCGCGTCTGGGTCTGGAAGTGCTGCAGCGGGCTCTGCTCGTCGCCGGCCCACTTCGCCGGATGGTTGGCGAGCCGCTTGCCGACGTACTCGCCGATCACGCGGGCGTACTCGGTCGAGGTGGGCAGCGACGAGAAGATGTAGGGCGGGTTCTCCTTGTAGAACTGGCTCGAGAGCGACGTCGCGCAGATGCAGATCACCCCTCGCTGCGCCAGCTCCTGGGCGAGGACCTTGGGCACCCCGGCCCCGGGGTCGCCCTCCACGACGGCGAACGCCTTCTTCTCGTCGGCGATCTTCAGGGCGTCGGCTCGGCTCGCTTCGTCGTTGTCGGGCGCGCCGCTCGCGTCCATGTCTTCGAACACGACCTCGCGCCCGTACGTCTCGTAGTGGTTGTTGGCGTAGCGGCGCAGGCCGTCGTAGCTCGTGTGCTGGGTGGCCCTCGAGTCGGAGAGCTGCGCGCCGGTGAGGATCGCCTGGGTGCCGGGGTTGGTCTGTCCGAGGTAGCGGATGACGAGGACCTTGTCCTTGCTGACGCCGCGCGCCGTCGCCCCACCGTTGTCGCCGGAGAACGACAGGCAGGGCGGCATGTAGGGGGCGATCCCGGCCATCCGCCCGTCGGAGCGGCAGGGCCCGACGCCGAGCTGCACGCCGCCGCCCGCGGCCTTGGCGCCCGCAGCCGTCGTGGCCGTCGTGCCACCGCCACCGCCGCCGGTGGCGGACCGGCCTCCGGTGGCGAGCGCTGCGCCCGGTGCCGACGAGGCGTCGCCACCCAAGGCGCCGGTGGCATCGGCGCCGTCGCCGGCGGCCGCCGACCCCTCGCCCGGGACGGAGATGGCGCTGCTCGCGCCGGCCTTCACCGATCGGGGGCCGCTACCGCTCGCGTTGCCGGGCAGGACCGCGACGACGAGAGCCGCGAGCGTGACGATCGCCAGCGTCACGCCATAGCGCTCGAAGAACTCCTTCAAAGTCACCGGTTCCCCCCAGAAGTCCTGACGAACTGCGCGTTGTAGGCTTTCCGTCAATAGTAGGACGAACTGGCCACGAACACTGGGGGGCGCAGTGGCGACAGGGGTTTCGGATCTCGTCGCGCAGGCGACGGGGCACCTCGAGGAGGCGCTCGCGTCCGACGACGTGCGGTTCGGCATCCGGCTCGGCGCCGGCGCCCTCGCGTTCCTAATGTTCGTCGGGATCCTGTACCCGGCGCCGCTCCCGATCCTGGTGCTCGGCGCCGTCCTCGGATCGCTCAGCGCGCTGGTGGCCCTCGGCCTGGTGCTCGTCTACCGCGCCAACCGAATCATCAACTTCGCCCAGGGCGACCTCGGCGGCCTCGCCGCGATCCTCGCGGCCTCACTGATCGTCGGGCCGAAGTGGGGGTTCTTCCCCGCGGTCGCCGTGGGCCTCGTCGCCGCGCTTGCCATCGGCGGGCTGACCGAGCTGGTCTTCATCCGGCGCTTCGCCCGGGCGCCCCGCCTCATCCTCACCGTCGCGACCATCGGCCTGCAGCAGATCTTCGCGTTCGGAGAGCTGGGCCTGCCTCGGCTGTTCTCCTACGACACCGCTCCCCAGCCACCGGTGCCGTTCCACTTCCGTCTGCGGTGGTTCCCGGTGGTCTTCAACGCCGGGCATCTCCTGATCCTCATCGTCGTGCCCTGCGTGGTGGCGGCCCTCGCCGCCTTCTTCCGGTTCACCCGCATCGGCATCGCCGTGCGGGCGTCGGCGGAGTCGTCCGACCGCGCCGCGCTGCTCGGCGTCCCGGTCAAGCGGATCGGCACCGTCGTCTGGGTGATCGCCGCCGGCCTCTCGGGGCTCGGCGTCCTGCTGCGGATGCCCATCCAGGGTGTGGCGATCGGCCAGGTGCTCGGGTTCAGCCTGCTGCTCCGCTCGCTCGCCGCCGCCGTGATCGGCCGCATGGAGCGGCTGTGGGTCACCTTCGCCGCCGCCATCGGGCTCGGCATGATCGAGCAGGCGGTGCTGTTCCGGACCCACCGCACGCTGATCGTCGACGCCGTCCTCCTGGTGATCATCGTCGGCGCCCTGCTCGTGCAGAAGACCGGCGCCTTGTCGCGCGCCGAAGACACGGGCGCGTCGTCCTGGACGCTCACCCGCGAGGTACGGCCCATCCCGGAGGAGCTGCGCCGCCTTCCGGAGCTGCGCGTCGGGCTCCCCGTGGCCGGCGCGCTCCTGACGCTCGGCCTGGTGGTCGTGCCCCTGTCGATGTCGGCCAGCAACGTCAACCTGCTCGGCGCCGGCGTGATGATCGCCATGGTCACCATCTCGCTCGCGATCCTCACCGGGTGGGCGGGTCAGATCAGCCTCGGGCAGATGGCCATCACCGCCTTCGGCGCCGCGGTCGCCGGCCGCCTCGCCATCAACGGGCACAACTTCTTCCTGTGCCTCGTCGCCGCCGGGCTCACCGGCGCGGCCGTGGCGGTGGTCGTCGGGCTGCCGGCGCTGCGCATCCGTGGCCTGTTCCTCGCGGTCACCACGCTCGCCTTCGCCCTCTCGACCGGGAGCTTCTTCCTCAACCACGAGTTCTTCCCGTGGCTCGCGCCCGACAACAGCGAACGCGTCCTGCGGCCGGTGATCCTCGGCAAGTTCGACCTCGAGTCGGAGCACACCTTCTACTTCGTGGTGCTCGCGACGTTCGCCCTCGTGCTCGCCTCGGTGTGGTCGCTCCGCCACTCGCGCAGCGGCCGGATGCTGATCGCGACCCGCGACAACGTGCGCGCCGCGCAGTCGTACGGCATCAGCCCCGTCCGGGCCCGGCTTGCGGCGTTCGGCATCTCCGGGTTCATCGCGGCCCTCGCCGGCGGGCTCTACGTCTTCCACCAGCACGGCATGTCGAACACCTTCGTGGGCATCAACGGCAACGTCACCGTGTTCAGCGTCGCCGTGATCGGCGGCCTGGGGTCGATCCCGGGCGCGGTGCTCGGCGCCGCCTACCTCACGTTCCTCGACTACTCGCCGCTGACACGCGAGCCGCTCACCCAGCTCCTCGCGAGCGGTGTCGGCATGCTGCTCATCCTCCTCGTGCTCCCCTCGGGCCTCGGCGGCGCGCTCTACACCATCCGCGACGCGCTCCTCCGGCGGCTCGCGGCCTGGCGCGGGATCGTCGTGCCGAGCCTCGTCGCCGACGCCGCGACCTCCGAGGTCGCACCGGCGGTGCGGGCCGCGGCGCGTGGGTCCGCCCTCACCGACCCCGGCGTCGACGCCCTGCTCGTCGTGCACGGGCTCGACGTGTCGTACGGGCGCACCCAGGTCCTGTTCGGCGTCGACTTCTCGGTCGCACGAGGAGAGATCGTGGCGCTGCTCGGCACCAACGGCGCCGGCAAGTCGACGCTGCTGTCGGCCATCTCCGGGCTGGTCGCGCCGGGGCGGGGGTCGGTCACCTACGGCGGGCGCGACCTCACCAAGGCCGACCCCAACACGACGGTCCGGGCCGGGATCGTCTACATGCCGGGCGGCAAGGGCGTGTTCCCCACGCTCACGGTGGCCGAGAACCTCCGGCTGGCGGGGTGGCCGTTCACGTCCGACCCGGCCGGCGTCGAGGCGTCGATCGAGCAGGTGCTCGAGTACTTCCCGATCCTCCGCGCCCGGTGGGATCAGAAGGCGGGGAACCTCTCGGGCGGCGAGCAGCAGATGCTCACGCTCGGCCAGGCGTTCGTCGCCCGCCCGCAGCTGCTGATGATCGACGAGCTGTCACTGGGGCTCGCGCCCGTGATCGTGGAGCAGCTCCTCGGCATCGTGCGCGCCATCCACGCCGCCGGCACCACCGTGGTGCTCGTCGAGCAGTCGGTGAACGTCGCCGTCACGCTGGCCCAGCGGGCGGTGTTCATGGAGAAGGGCGAGGTCCGCTTCGACGGCGCCACCGCCGACCTGATGCAGCGGCCCGACATCCTCCGCGCCGTGTTCCTCAAAGGGGCTGCGGCCGCGCAGGGCGCCGGCGACCGCGAGGCCGGTGGCGCGCCGTCGCGGACGCGGCCGTTCGTACCGGTGTGCGAGGCGTGCGGCCACGAGCATGCGGTGGCGCTCGAGGTGCGCGATCTCTCCGTCAACTTCGGCGGCGTCCAGGCCGTCAGCGACGTCGATCTCTCCGTGCGGGCGGGCCAGATCCTCGGGATCATCGGGCCGAACGGTGCCGGCAAGACCACCCTGTTCGACCTCGTCTCCGGCTACCTGCGCCCCTCCGGGGGATCGATCCTCCTCGACGGGGTCGACGTCACCGACCTGCCGGCCAACGCCCGCGCCGAGCTCGGGCTCGGCCGGTCGTTCCAGGACGCCCGGCTCTTCCCCTCGATGACGGTGCGACAGGCGATCGCCGTCGCCCTCGAGCGCCACGTGCAACACCGCGACCCCATCGCCACCATGCTCATCTCGGGCGCGGTCCGGTGGGCCGAGCGCCAGGTCGACGAGGAGGTCACGCGGCTCATCGAGCTGATGAACCTCGGCGCCTACGCCGACAAGTTCGTCGGCGAGCTGTCGACGGGCACCCGCCGAGTCGTCGACCTCGCGTGCTCCCTCGCGCACCAGCCGTCGGTGCTGCTGCTCGACGAGCCGTCGTCGGGCATCGCCCAGCGCGAGACCGAGGCCCTCGGGCCGGTGCTGCTCGACATCCGCGACAAGACCGGCGCCGCGCTCGTCGTGATCGAGCACGACATGCCGCTCATCACCGGCATCTCCGATGAGCTCCTCGCGCTCGAGCTCGGCGCCGTGGTCGCGCGCGGCCGTCCCGACGACGTGATCAACGACCCGCGCGTCGTAGAGGGCTACCTCGGTGGGTCCGAGGACGTGATCCTGCGGTCGGGCAGCCGGCGCCGGACCCGGCGCCGCGCCCGTGTCGGAGCCGGCGCGTGAGCCGGCTCGCGGTGCACCGCCGGCGCGTGCTGGTCGGGGCCGTGCTGATGGCCGTGGGCTTGGGGTTCGCCACCGCGGCCCGCACCCGCGCCGAGGAGACGGCGGCGAGCATCACGGCCGTGGGGTGGTGGACCCGCCAGCCGGGCGCGTCGGCCCCACCCGGGGGGTTCCGCGTGTCGAAGCAGGCCGACGGCGACAGTGGCGTGGCGGCGCTGCGGATCGACGTCACCGCCGACTCGGTGGTGCGGGCGCTCCTCGTGCTGCGGGAGAGCGGCGGTGTGCGCCAGACCTCCGCGTCGATCCTCGCGTGCACCACGTCGAGCGCATGGCAACCGGCGTCGGCCGGCGCCTTCGACCAGGCACCGAAGGCCGACTGCTCGGGCGCGATCCCACTCAGCCGCGACGCCAACAACGGCTACTGGGCCGCCGACATCGCCCGCCTGTTGGCGGGCCGGGGCACGACCTCGGTGATGCTCATGCCTGGGCCGTCGAGCGACGGGCTTCCCGTCGACCTCGGCTACGAGGTCGACATCGACGGTGCCCAGCTCGCCGCCACGGCGGGAGCGGCCGAGCCGCCACCCTCCTCTTCGTCGTCGACGGTCCGCGTCGACGGCGGCGCCTTCGCGCTCGGCTCGACGTCGGCGCCCGAGGCGGCGAGCGGGGCGCCGGCGTCGAGCTTCACGGCACCCGCTTCGTCGACCGGCGGCGACGGGGCGATCGCGACGAGCGCGCCCCCGAGTCCCGCCGCACCGCTGACCGCGTCGCCGAAGACGACGGTGCCCACCCCGCCCGCCCGCCTCAGCGGAACCGCCGGGGTCCGGCTGGCGGGCACCGGCGCCGGGCTGCCATGGGGCCGTCTCGTCTTCCTGGTGCCGCTCGCGGCCCTGATCGGCGCGGGCGGCGTGTTCGGCCGGCGCCTCCTCGACCGCGCCCGCACGACGGCCACGACCGGCTGACCCGCTCCGTTCGTCGGCCGGCCCGCCGGTTCAGGCGTCGACCTGCGCCTGGAGCGTGGCGAGCTCCTCGGTGATGGCTCGGTTGGCGCGGTCGACGTGGACGATGCGCGGCTCGAACGACTCGAGCTCGGCGTCGTCGTAGTCGCCGTAGGAGATCACGATGATGCGATCTCCGGGATGGACGAGGCGCGCCGCCGCGCCGTTGAGGCACATGTCGCCGGGACCGCCGGGGATCACGTAGGTCTCGAAGCGGTTGCCGTTGTCGATGTCGACGACGGCCACCTGCTCCCACTCGAGGATGTCGGCCGCCTTCATGAGGGCGGTGTCGACGGTGATCGACCCGACGTAGTTGAGGTTGGCGTCCGTGACCGTCGCGCGGTGGATCTTGGACTTCATCATTCGACGACGCATGGCGGGCGGTCAGCCTCCTGTGGTGAGCGGGTGTGCGGGGAATGGGGTGCGGGGTCAGCCGGGCCGGCGCGATCCGGCGTCGCGGCGAGGTTGTCGATGAGCCGGGTGGCGCCGAACCGGGCGGCGAGGAGCAGTCGCCCGTCCCGCACCTCGGCGTAGTCGAGGTCGGCGAGCGGCTCGCCCGCGACGACCTCCTTCATCGCCGCGACGGGGTCGGCGGCGGCCCGGCCGGCGAGCAGCGCCCGGTGGAGGACGGTCGCGGCGCGACGCTCCGCCTCGGAGAGGTACACGTTGCGGCTGCTCATGGCGAGGCCGTCGGGCTCGCGAACGATGGGGCAGCCGACCACCTCGACCGGGAACGACAGATCGGCGACCATGCGGCGCACGACCTGGAGCTGCTGCCAGTCCTTCTCGCCGAAGTAGGCGCGGCACGGCCCGACGATGTTGAACAGCTTGGCGACGACGGTGGCGACGCCGGCGAAGTGCGTCGGACGGCTCGCGCCTTCGAGACCCTCGCTCACCTCGGCGACCGACACCGTCGTGAGCACCGGCTGCGGGTACATCTCCTCGACCGGCGGCACGAAGAGGTGGTCGACGGGAACCGCCTCGCAGCGCTCCCGGTCACGGTCGATGTCGCGCGGGTAGGTGGACAGGTCCTCGTTCGCACCGAACTGCAGGGGGTTGACGAAGATCGACGCCGCGACCACGTCGCACTCCTCGCGCGCCTGGCGCATGAGTGCCACGTGACCGTCGTGGAGGTACCCCATCGTCGGCACGAAGCCCACCGTCTTCCCGTCGCGGCGGGCGGCGTCGAGCGCGCCCCGGAGCTCGCGGATCGTCGACCAGGTGTTCACGCCGCGTCCCCCTCCACCGAGGGATGACGGTGGTGCTCGTCGACGAGGCGCTCGGCCAGCGCGGCCATGGCGCGGTAGGCGCCGCGCTCCTCCGGCGCCAGCGCGTCGAGATGGCGCTGCACGGTGAGCCAGTCGCCACGGGCGACCGGGCCGGTGAGCGCGTCGACGGGGCCGAGGCGCTCGACGTTGTCGACCGTGCCGCGCACGAGATCGAAGAACGCGGCGAGGGGGACGCCTGCGTCGGCGGCCACCCGCTCCACCTGGCCGAGGAGCGCCACGAGGTGGTTGGACGCGATCACGGCGGCGGCGTGATAGCCGGCCCGGGCGTCCTCGGGCACGGTGACCGCCCGGCCGCCGAGATCGGCGACGGCCCGCTCGACCAGGGGGTCGCCGGCGACCGCGAACCATGCGCCCGCGAGGGGCGTGTCGGCGGTGGGGATGGCGCGGAGGGGGTGCAACGACCCCCGGCGCTCGTGCGGGTCGAGGGCGCTCAGCGGCAGCGAACCGGAGACGTGGGCGACGACCGCCGCGGCGTCGGGCTCGATCCGCGCCGCCACGTCGGCCACCGCCGAGTCGGGGGTGGCGAGGACGACCAGATCGACGCCGCGCGCGGCATCACGCGGGTCGTCACCGCGACCCAGGAAGCCCGCGAGCCGCCAGCCCGAGGTGGACAGTGCAGCCGCGAGGGCACGCCCGGCGCGACCCGGACCGATGACGCGAAGGCTCGGCGAGCCCATTCCCCTTCCTCACGTTCCGAGCCCCGGTCGGGGTCCCGTTCGTAGTTACAGCGTACCTACCCGTCGGACCCGTTCGCCAAGCCGGTCGAGGTCCTCGGGCACCAGCTCGGGCGCCAGGTCGGCGAGGGGTTGGAGGACGAAGCGCCGCTGGCGCATGAGCGGATGCGGGATCGTCAGGTCGGGTTCGTCGACCTCGACGCCGTCGATGAAGAGGATGTCGACGTCGAGCGTCCGGGGGCCCCAGCGCTCGTGCCGGACGCGGTCGGCGGCGGACTCGAGGCGATGACAGATCCCGAGCAGCTGGCGGGGCGGCAGATCGGTCTCGAGCTCCACCACGCAGTTGAGGTACGGGCCCTGCCCCGGCGGGCCGCCGACGGGTTCGGTCTCATAGACCGGTGACACGGCGACGACGGTGGGCAACGACGCCACCGCCTCCCGCAGGAAGCGCCACCGGTCTCCCATGTTCGAGCCGAGGCCGAGGAAGACGCGGGTCAAGCGCGCTCCCGGCGGATCCGCACGCCCGCGCTGGCGAGGTCGTGCGGCACCGGTGGCCGCAGCTTTCGCACGGTGACGTCGACCGCGGTGACGCGCTCGTCGGTGAGCACCGCCTCGGCGATCCGGGCGGCCAGCCGTTCGAGGAGGCGATGTCGCTCGCCGGTGACGATGCCGGCCACCACGTCGACGAGCTCCCCGTAGTCGAGGGCCCGGGCCAGATCGTCGGTCGCGGCGGCGGCCGCCATCTCGCACTCGACGTCGAGGTCGATCTCGAACGGCTGGGCGCGCACCTGCTCCTCGGCGAGGACGCCGTGGGTGCCGAGGACACGGAGCCCTCGGAGCTCGAGCACGCCCACGGCCGGCCTACGCCCGGGTCCGCAGGTCGGCGGCGAGCGCGACGAGCTCGCGGCCTTCCGGCCCCATCTGGCGTTTCAGGATCTGCTCCACGACGGTGACGGCGTGGGGCCCGGTGTCGATGAGGCCGGCCCACAGCAGGTAGCCGGCCACCACGCCGGCGACGCGGTCACCGAGCTCCTCTTGGTGCACCAGCAGCTTCTCGCCGCCCGCCAACCAGCTCCGGAGGGCCGCGTAGAGCTCGAGGAGCGCGGCCCGCGCGTCGGCCGCGCCCGGGAACGGGTAGTGCGACCACGTGACGCCGACCTCGTCGTAGGCGTGGAGGTTGTGGGGCGACGGCAGGAGCGAGACGACCCGCGAGAACCCCTGGTTGCGCAGCCACAGGATCTCCTCGTGGCGGCGCACCTTGCGGTGGTTGCGGGCATAGCCGCCCGGGCGTTCGCTCACCGCGAGCTGGTCGCGGATGATCCAGGAGAAGTAGCGCGGTTCGATCCCACGCTCCCACTTGCCTCTCACGCCTGCTCTCCCACGATCGCCCCGTTCCCGCCGTTCCCGCCGGCCTGACCCACGATCCGCATCGCCTGCACCGTCGCCGCCACGTCGTGCACCCGCACCATGCCGGCGCCGGATGCCGCGGCGACGACGGCCGCGGCAAGGCTGCCCTCGAGCGCGTCGTCGGGCCCGGCCGCGCCGGTGAGCACCTGCACGAAGCGCTTGCGCGACGCGCCGACGAGCACGGGCCAGCCGGTGCGGACGAGCACCCCGAGGTGGTGCAACAACGACAGGTTGTGGGCCGCGGTCTTGCCGAACCCGATCCCCGGGTCGATCCACACCTCTCGCACGCCGTCGCCGCGCGCGGCCTCGGCCCGGCGGACGAGGAACTCGGTGACCTCCCGCACGACGTCGTCGTAGTGGGGGTGCTCCTGCATCGTCTGGGGCGTGCCCTGCATGTGCATCGCGACGTAGCCGACCCCGGCGGCGGCGGCCACCCCGGCGAGCGCCGGCGAGGCCGAGACATCGTTGACGATCGTGGCGCCGGCGGCGCCCGCGGCCTCCGCCACCGCGGGCTTGGGGGTGTCGATCGACCCCCGCCCGCGCGCCGCGAGCGCGTTGACGACCGGGACGACCCGGCGCAGCTCCTCGTCCTCCGGCACGGGCGTGGCGCCCGGGCGCGTCGACTCGCCGCCGACGTCGACGACGTCGGCACCCTCGGCGAACAGGGTGAGCCCGTGGGCCACCGCGGCGTCAGGGTCGAGCCAGCGGCCGCCGTCGGAGAACGAGTCGGGCGTCACGTTGAGAACGCCCATGACGAGAGTCACGAAGGCAGAGACTACCGGTGGCCGGGCCTGCCCCTTCTGCACCCGCACCGTCCCGCCGGCGGGCCGGCCGATTCGGGCACCCGCCCACCAGGACCGGGGACGGCCGAGGCCCGGGCGGAGCCTCAGCTCCGCCCGTGGATGAAGGCCATGGCCTCGGCGCGGGTGCGCGCGTCCTCGCGGAAGAGCCCCCGAACGGCCGATGTGACGGTCGTCGAGCCGGGCTTTCGGACACCGCGCATCGACATGCAGAGGTGCTCGGCCTCGATGACGACCAGCACGCCCCGCGGCTGCAGCACCTCTTCGAGCGTGTCGGCGATCTGGGTGGTGAGGCGCTCCTGGACCTGCGGCCGGCGGGCGAAGGCGTCGACGAGGCGGGCGATCTTCGACAGGCCGGTGATGCGACCGTCGGCGTTCGGGATGTAGGCCACGTGCGCCTTGCCGATGAAGGGCACGAGGTGGTGCTCGCACGTGCTCGTGAGCGAGATGTCGCGGACCATCACGATCTCGTCGTGGCCCGCCTCGAACGTGACGTTGAGCACCTCGGCGGCGTCGCGGTGGAGCCCGGCGAAGATCTCGGCGTACATCCGGGCGACGCGCGCCGGCGTGTCGCGGAGCCCGTCGCGCTCGGGGTCCTCGCCGACGGCGACCAGGATCTCGCGGACGGCCCGCTCGATGCGGGCCTGATCGACCGACGGCGCCTCGGGCAGCACGAGCTCCTCGGGCACGTCGGTGTCG
>DATAKR010000075.1:0-7052 GCA_036261495.1 Acidimicrobiales bacterium
CCCCGACACCCGCGCCTGGAGCCGACGCATGCCGTTGAGCCAGCGGTCGTAGTCGTCGCCCTTGCGGCGGAAGTACTCGCGGACCTCGGGATGCGGGAGGATCAGGAACGACTCGGAGCGAAGGCCCTCCACGACGGCGGCGGCGACGTCTTCGGGCTCGATGGCGGTGGGGCCGAGCAGGGCGCCGCCGTCACCGAGCATGTTGGTGCGCACGCCCTGCGGGCACAGGCACGACACCCGGATCCCGCGGTCGCCGTAGGTGATCGACAGCCACTCGGCGAGCGCCACCGCGGCGTGCTTGGTGACCGCGTAAGGAGCGGAGCCGATCTGGGAGAGGAGGCCGGCCGCCGACGCCGTGTTGAGGAGGTAGCCCTCGCCTCGGGCCAGCATCCCGGGCAGGACGTGGCGGGCCGCGTACACGTGGGCCATCAGGTTGACGTCCCAGATCCGCTGCCAGTCGTCGTTCGGCGCCTCGACCCCGCCGCCGGTCGCGATGCCGGCGTTGGAGCAGAACAGGTCGATCGGCCCGTACGCCGACTCGGCCGCCTCCACGAGCGCTCTCACGTCGTCCTCGACGGCCACGTTCGTCGGCACGGCCGTTCCGCCGATCTCCTCGGCCACGGCGGCCGCCGCGGCGGCGTCGAGGTCGGCGACGACCACGCCACGGGCGCCCTCGGCCGCGAACCGGCGGGCCAGTGCCCGCCCGATCCCGTTGCCGCCGCCGGTGACGACGACGGCCTTGTCCTGGAGCTCCATCGACCCGTCCTCCGTGGCGGCCTGGGCGTGGCCGCCCTCGGCGGCGCAGCGTAGATGCAAGGCTTGGGCTCCATGGTCGACCCCGCCACCGCCCGCCGCGACTTCCTGGCCGCGCAGGTCACCAGCCTCGAGCCGCTCGACTTCGTGGTCGTCGGCGTGCCGCGGCCACCCTTCGACGAGCTCCAGGTCCGACGCGAGGAGGACGGATCCCTCGCCGTCGAGATCGCCGACCGGGAGGCATCGACACCGTTCCCCGACGCGGCCACGGCGGCGCTGGCGTCGCTCGGCTTCTCCCACGGCGAGGCGACGTGGACCTGCGCGTCGGCGCCGGCCGACGCCGAAGGGGCGGCCGCGCTCGCGGACCGCATCCTCGCGGAGGTGTTCGCGACCGAGGCGGGAACGCAGCTCGACGTGCGTCACGGCACGCTCAAGCCCGAGCGGGAGGCGGAGCAGAAGCTGGCCGAGATGCGCACCCGGATCGAGCCCGTGCTCGCCGGCCTCCTCGGCGCGCCGGCGCCGACCGACGACGACGGCGACTACGTGGTCGATCTCGGCGCGAGCCGGGTGTTCGTCGCGCCGCGGGCCATGCCCGGCGCACCGCCGATCGTGCGCGTCTTCGCGATCACCAACGCCGGCGTGACGATCACGCCCGAGCTCGGCCTGTTCCTCACCCGGCTCAACTTCTCCCTCACCTTCGGGCGCTTCTCGCTCGACGCCGACCACCAGGCCATCTGGTTCGACGAGACGCTCCTCGGCGAGCACCTCACCGACGACGAGCTGCGGTTCATGGTCGAGATGGTCGCGGCCACCGCCGACGACTGGGACGACCGCATCGCCCAGATGTTCGGCGGCCGCATCCGAGCACCCGAGGGGTCGAGCGCCGGCGACTCGGCGACCACCTCGACGACGCCCAACAAGCCAGGTCAGGGCGGCTACCTGTAGAAAGTGCCGATGGCAGACGAACCCGAAGTGATCGTGGAGCGGCGTGACGCCGTCCTCGTCATCCGCATCAACCGCCCCGAGAAGCGCAACGCGCTGAACGGGCCCGTCATGGCCGGCATCGGAAAGGGCATCGCCGAGGCCGATTCGACCCCCGACATCCGCGCCATCGTGCTCACCGGCACCGGTGACCGGTCGTTCTGCGCCGGCATGGACCTGAGCGCGTTCGCCGGCGGCGGCCTCGCCCCGAGCCCCGAGGACCAGCAGTACATGGGCACGTTCATGAACTTCATGTCGAAGGGTCAGTGCGAGACGCCGGTGATCGGTGCCGCGCAGGCGACGGCGCTCGCCGGCGGGTTCGAGCTGCTGATGGCGTGCGACCTCACCGTGGCATCGGAGACGGCGCAGTTCGGCCTGCCCGAGGTGAAGCGGGGGCTGTTCGCGGCCGGCGGCGGCATGTTCCTCTCCCGCCGCATCCCGCTTGCCAAGGCCCTCGAGCTCACCTTGACCGGCGATCCGATCGACGCCAACGAGGCCGTCCGCCTCGGGCTCATCAACCGGGCCGTCGCGGCCGACAAGGTCGTCGACGAAGCAGTCGCGCTCGCCGAGCGGGTCGCCGCCAACGGACCACTCGGCGTGCAGGCCACCAAGAAGCTCATGCGGATGGCCGCGTTCGAACCGGCCGCCGACGTGTGGGCGCTCCACGGCGAGCTGCAGGGCAAGGTGTTCGGCAGCGAGGACGCCCGGGAGGGCGCCACCGCGTTCGTCGAGAAGCGCGCGCCCGTGTGGAAGGGCCGGTAGCACCGAGGTCCGGCGGCCGGGCGGCCGGGGTGGGTGCTGGGCCCACCCGGTCGGCTCGGACCCGGCGCGACCGCGACGCCTATCCGAGCAGCTCGTCGAACGACGAGGCGATGCACTCCCGGAGGAGGTCGCCGTCGTCGATGGCGGCGGTGTCGATGTCGATGCCCATGTCGAGGGTGTTGCGGTACGACAGCACGGTCGCGTTGAACGCGGTGCCACCTGTGGGGCCCATCGGATGGTTCGACAGGATGTGCGAGCCCGCGATGTAGAGGTCCCAGGGCGCGCCGCGGAGGTTCGACGTGGCGAAGTCGACCGTCTCGGTCTGCTGGCGGGCGAGGTTCACCACCATCGAGGTCGGCAGCGCGTTCAGGAGCGCGGCGAACGTGTCGGTGAGGCCCAGGGCCCGCTCGCGCTTGGTGGCCGTCAGCCGCTCCCGCACGGCGCGGAACCGCTCGGTGGGGTCCTTGATGCCGCAGGGCACGAGCACCCGGAGGGGTGTGAACGCGTTGCCGCCCGCCGACGAGTCGGCGCGCGTGCTGACGGGCACCGAGACCCGGAGGTCGTCGATCTCGACGCCGAGCTCGCGGTGATAGGTGCCCGCCCCGCCGGCGACACCGCACACGAACGCGTCGTTGACCGTTCCCCCGAGGTGGTGCGCCGCGTCCTTGAGCCGGTCGAGGTCGATCGACAGGATCTCGAAGCGCCGGCCGAGCGAGCGCCGGCCGGCCCACAGCGGGGAGTGGGCGGAGTCGGTGACGACGAGCTGGCGCAGCACCGACCGGGCGATCTCGCCGAGCTCGCCCGCGCCATGGGCGACGCGCTCGGGATGGATGACGGCGTCGGCGGCCAGCGCGGCCGCCCGCCGGCTGATGCCCAGCTGGCGGCGCACGCCGTGGGTCAAGGCGTCGACGAGGCTCTCGACGATCGCTTCGGGGCGCTCCGCGTACGGCGGCGCCGTCACCTCCGCGGGCTCGGGGGACTCGCGCTCGAGGTCGATGAACATGGCCGACATGCGCACCCCGCCCACACCGTCGGTGATCGTGTGGTGCATCTTGGCGAGCAGCGCCGCGCGTCCGCCGCTGAGCCCCTCGACGACGGTGTACTCCCAGAGCGGCCGGGCCCGGTCGAAGGGATCCTGGAAGTGCAGGGCGGCCCAGTCGAGCAGCTGCCGATCGGTGCCGGGCGCCGGCAGCGCGATGCGCCGCACGTGGTAGTCGAGGTCGAAGGACGGGTCGTCGGTCCACTGCGGCGGGGCGATCCGGCCGGGGGCCGGCACGACCCGCTGGCGGAGTCGAGGGATCTCGGCGACGGCCGCGGCGAGGCGGGCCCGGAAGCGGTCGAAGTCGGGCGGTGCGTCGAGGAACGTGATGTTGAGGAACGTCGAGCGGAGGCTCGGGTCCTTCTCGAGGTTCCACATGAGCGCTTCGGCGTCGGTCATCCGACGCTCGGAGCGCACCCGGCGAGGGGGTCGATCGGCCGCCATCGGCGGCCAACCTACCCTGCGGTCAGCGGGCGATCGACGTGTGCTTGAACTCGTTCAGCTCGGGCCAGCCGCCCACGAGGTCGACGGCCCGCTCGATGGTGCGGGTGGCGAGCGCGGCGTCGCCCTCGGGGCGGTGCATGAAGCGGATGAACACCGCCTGATCGCCGGCGATGAAGGTGGGCACACCCCACACGCTGTGATCGCCGGCGGCGCGCTCGTGCTCCTTCCGGAAGGTCTCGAGCGGCCACCCGTCGTCGATCTCGGCGAACACGGCGTCGGCGTCGACGCCCTGGGCGGTGAGCACGCCGGCGATGACGTCCTTCTCCCGGATGTCCTGGGCCTCGTCGTGGCGGGCGCGGAACAGGGCGGCGTGGGCATCGAGGAACTTGTCGGGGAACCGGTCACGTACGACGATGCCGGCCTCCATGGCGAGGAGCGCCGACGTCTTCGTCGGGTCGTCCCACACGTCGGGTTCACCCTCGGCGACGTGGACCTGGTTGAGCGAGAAGGGCACGAACGTCACGTCCCAGTCGGCCCCCGCCTTCAGGCCTTCGACGATGTGCTCGTGCGCGTTGCGGGCGAAGGGGCAGCGGTAGTCCCAGGACACGGCGAACGAGAGGGTCATGTCGGCTTCAACTACGCAGAGGGGCGCGAGATTCCGAGCCGCCGGCGTCGGGCGGGAAGGGGAGCGGCCGCAGACGCCTCCCGAGTCGCCCGAGCGCGATGCCCACGGCGATGCCGGCGACCACATCGGAGGCGTGGTGGATCTTCACGTGGACGCGGCTCCAGGCGACGACGAGCGCGATCGCGTAGTAGATGGGCCAGAGATCGTCGTCCTCCGACAGGAGGCCGGCCGCCGTGAACGCCGAGGTGGCGTGGCCCGAAGGGAAGCTGCTCGTCCGCGGCGTCCGCAGCGCGAGCGGGCGGGCGCCGTCGAACACCGGCCGCTTCCGGCGGAACAGTGACTTGATGCCGAGGTTCACCACGGCCGACTCGATCCCCACGCCGGCTCCGACGCGGACCGCCGCGTGCCAGTCGTGGTCGGACCCCCGAAGGCCTCGGAGGGCCCCGAGGATCAGCCAGATGAGCCCGTGGTCGCCCAGCGCCGACGCCGCGTAGAACACCCGATCGGCGACCGGGTTGCCCCGGAGGTGATCGAACCAGGCATCGACCTCGGCGTCGAAGGCGTCGACGGCGCGGGTGATGCGGTTGCGCGGCAACCGGAACGTCAGCGGCACGCCCGTCTCCCGTTCGCGGCGTCAGCCGCCGTAGTTCATGCCGGTGTCGCGGAGGAGGAGCGGCACCGCGCTCTCGTCGCGCACGCCGGCGCCGACGACCTCGCCCACGAAGACCGTGTGGTCGCCGCGCTTCACGGTGTCGGTGACCCGGCACTCGAACCAGTAGGGGAGGTCGACGATCAGCGGGCAACCCGTCTCCGGGCCGGGCTCGAAGGCGTAGCCGTTGATCTTGTTGCCCTCGACCGTCGAGGTGCGGAAGAACGCCTTGCCGATGTCGAGCTGGTCCTTGGCCAGCACGTTCACGGCGAAGACGCCGGTCGCTTCGATGAGCCGGTGCGAATCGTTGTCGGTCTTGATCCCGGCCACGACGAGGGGCGGCTCGAACGAGGCCTGCGTGAGCCAGTTGACGCCGGCGGCGGCCAGCTCGTCGCCGGACTTCGCCGTCACGACGTAGAGCCCGTAGTTGATCGCGCGGAGCGCCACCTTCTTCGCTTGCGGGTCGAGCGCCATGTCGCCTCCTTGGTCCGCGTTGCGGCTCGTGCTCGGGTCGCCGGGTGTTCGACGACGGCGACGGCGACCCTAGCCAGTGCGCCCGATCGCTACACCCTTTCGCCCCGCGTGCAGTTGCCCGGCGATGGCCGGCCCGTACGCATCCCGAAGCCGGGGCAACTGCACACGAACGCCGGCAGGTGCGGGTCGGTCAGGCGAACGCGAGCGCGTCGTGGGCGCGCGCCTGGGAGAGCGCATCGGCGGCCGCCGGGTCGCCGCCGAAGGCCGGGCAGTAGGCCTTGAACGCGCAGAAGTCGCACAGGCGGGAGGGGCGCGGCCGGAAGTCTTCGGTGTCGCACGCCCGCTCGACCGCCTTCCAGATCGCCCGGCTGCGCGTCTGCAGTGCCCGGATCGCCTGGTCGGACGGCTCCACGCTGATGGCGACGGGCTCCTGGAGGTGGAGGAGCTGGATGCGGACCGGACGCCGCCCGAGCACCTGCTCGCACAGGAACGCGTAGAACTGGACGCCGGCCATGCGCGACAGCTCGAAGCCGTTGCGCGGCGCCTTGCCGGTCTTGTAGTCGGTGACGACGAGCTCGCCGTCGGCGTCGAGCTCGAGGCGATCGATGATGCCGCGGAGGCGAAGCGTGCCGAGCTCGACCTCGAGGCGCAGCTCGGTGCCGATGACCCGCACCGCGTCGGGATCCTCGAGGGTGAAGTAGCGCCGCACGAGCTCTTCGGCCTCGGCGAAGAACTGCGCCTCGTCGTCGGCCGACAGGTGCAGCTCGGTGAACTCGGGATCGGACGCCATCTCGATCTTGGCCCGCCCGAGCTTCTCGAGGGCGGCGGCGACCGTGCGCCGGCCCGGCGGTTCGTCCCAGAACAGCAGCTGGAGGGCCCGGTGCACCAGCGTGCCCTTCGTGGTCCACGGCGCGGGGGGTTCGGGGAGGCGGTCGATGTTCGAGAACCGGAAGGCGAGCGCGCACTCCTTGAACGCCGACACCTTGGAGGGTGTGAGGGACACCGGCAGCGGGAGGCTCATCGACTACGACGATACGCCCGCGGTGTGACACGAATGTGATTTGCCTGGGCCGTCAACCGCCGCCGGACCCGTGCGTCAGCGCACCGCACGCAACACCGCGACGAGGCCGCCGGCCGCGGCGACCGAGAGGGTGGCGATGCGCGCCGCGTGGTCGGGTACGTGGCCGGCGAGGGCGAGGCCGGCCAGCCACCCGACCAGGAGGGCGACGAACAGCACCGGCGACACCGCGACCACGCCGAGGCTGGCCATGGCGACCAGGTTGGTCACGAGGAAGTACGTCTGGAGGGTCGGGCGCATCCGCACG
>DATAKR010000083.1:0-11839 GCA_036261495.1 Acidimicrobiales bacterium
GTCTTCGAGAACGCCGGCCTCGAGGTGTTCCCCGGACGCTGAGCCGTCGCAACCGCGGGCCGCCGTCGTATCGTTCGGCCGATGGCGGAGTCCATGGCAGCACCCACAGACACGGTGACGTTCACGCCGCCCGGCCCCGGCTGCTGGCAGCTCGACCGGAGCCACTACCCGGGCGGCACCACCTCGCTGTCGGAGTGGTTGATGGAAGGCTGCGGGCGCGGGATGCGTCGGGCCTTCGAGGAGTACGGCATGCCCGCCGACACGCTCGACGTGCGCTTCGTGAACGGCTTCATGTACACCCGGCTGCGTCCACTCATACGGCCAGACTCGCCGAGTGCGAAGCTCCCGCCGGCACCGCTCCTCAAGCTGGCGGTGCGGCTTCATCCCGAGATGCGGCGACGGGCGGCGCGCGCCGCGTCGACGCTCGCGGAGCGGCCGTGGCGGAGGGTCGTCGACGACTGGCACCGGTCGGTGCGGCCGGGTCTCGAAGCGCGCAACGCCGCCTTCGCGGCGGTCGACCCCGCGGCACTCGACGACGCCGGGCTCGCCGCCCACCTCGACGAGCTCCTCGCCTACTGCCGCGAGAACTTCGAGCTGCACTTCTGGCTCCACGCCTTCGATCTCGGTCCGATCGGCATGCTCGTCGCCTCGTGCGAACGGTGGCGGATCGCCGCGCCTGACATCGTGAAGGCGCTCGGCGGTGCGTCGCCCTCCACGTCGGCGCCGGCTCGCGCGGCCCGCGAGCTGCGCGAGCTCGTCGCCGCGACGGGCACGCGGCCCCGGACGCTCGAGGAGCTGCGCGGCCTCTCACCCGAGATCGCCGCCCGCCTCGACGCCTACCTGGCCCTTCGTGGGCCGATGCTCGTGACCCGCTACGACCTCGACGGCATGACGCTGGCCGAGAAGCCCGGGGCGGTGCTGGCCTCGATCCTCGACGGGGGCGCGGGCGAGGCCGATCTCGCCGCGGCCGAGGCGGCGGCGTCGGCGGCGCGCGCCAAGGTCCCCGACGACGAGCGGTCGGTGTTCGACGAACGCCTCGCCGAAGCCCGGGCGAGCATGGACCTCCGCGACGACAACGGCCCCAACACGGTGGAGCTGCCGGTGGGGCTCCTCCGCCGCGGCCTCCTCGAGGGCGGACGCCGCCTCGTTGCCGCCGGCCGGGTCGCCGATGCGACGCACGTGTTCGAGCTGCGCCCCGAGGAGGTCGTCCCCCTCGTGCGTGACCACCGTGGTCCGAGTGCCGACGAGCTGGGGGCACGCGCCGCCGAGCGGGCGCGGCTCGCGACGCTCGATCCGCCCGCCACGCTCGGTCCCGAGGAGCCGGCGCCGCCGCTCGAGGTGCTGGCACCACCGCATCGCGAGCTCGTCGGCGCGGTGCAGTCGGTGCTCGTGCACCTCGGCATGGCGGCGGCGCCGCCGGCGGGCACGCTCGACGGCACCGGCATCGGCACCGAGGCCTACCGCGGTCGCGCACGCGTGGCGACGAGCCCGGAGGACGCGCTCGACAGCATCGAGCCGGGTGACGTCCTCGTCGTCCGGTTCACCACCCCTGCCTACAACACCGTGCTGAGCCTCGCCGGCGCCATCGTCACCGCCGACGGTGCGATCCTCTCGCACGCGGCCGTGATGGCCCGAGAGCTCGGCATCCCGGCCGTCGTCGGCGCGCGCGGCGCGATGACCGAGATCCCCGACGGCGCGACCGTCGAGGTAGATCCCGTCGCCGGCCGCGTGCGGGTCGTGGCCGGCGCCTGATCCCGCTCAGGTCGTCCAGAAGTCGCGCAGGCGATCGGCCTCGCGCTTGCCCTGGCGCAGCCCCGCTTCGGCCGCCTCGAGGAGGCGCGACCCGTCCATGAGGTTGATGCCGAGCACCGCCGCGGCGTCGTCGTCAGGTGCGATCGTCTCGATCGACCCGCCCGCCGACCGGATGGCGTCGAGCTCGGCCTCGCGGGTGGCGCGCAGCCGCTCGGCCCACGCCTCGTCCATCGCCGTCGTGCGGGCGCCCGACATGAGGGTGATGATGAGCACGCGATCGTGGCCGGCGGCGAGGTCGGCGTTGGTGCCCGAGCGCATGCCACCGTCGATGTAGCGACGGCCGTTGATGGTGATGGGCGGGAACACACCCGGCACCGCACAGCTCGACGCCACCGCCCGGTCGAGCTCGACGCCCGGCTGGCCCTCCCACACCACGAACTCGCCGGTCTCGGCGTCGACGGCAGTGCACGCGTAGCCCGCCGGCCATCCATCGCCGCGCAGGTAGCGGAACGCGCCGACGAACCCCTCCTCCGGGCCGGCGTCGGCCTCGAGGGCGAAGTGGCCGATCGCCCGCCGGCGCTCCTCGTCGGGCGCGTCGGCGGCGCCCGCCATGAGCTCCATCAAGCGCGCCATCCGCTGCGCCGTCGACGCGGCCGCGGCGCCACCGTCTCCCGCACCGCCACCGGCGGTGGCGCCGGCCGACGCGCCCGACGGGGTGCGACCCGACCGGTAGCGCTCGATTTGCTCCGACAGGTCGCGGCCCAGCGCGATCTGGGCCCCCACCGCGGATCCGGCCGACGTGCCGATCGTCCGGTCGGCGTCGCCCAGCCGCACGCCGGCGGCGGCCAGCCCGACCACGAGACCGGACTGCCAGGCGATCCCCACCGATCCCCCGCCACTCAACACCAAAGCTCGACTCATCCGGACATTCTGGACCGTCCCGCCGCCCGGCGCCGCGCCGGCCGACCGTGTGTTGTCGTGTGGCGCGCGAGTAACGCGCGCCAGACGACCACAGAAAGTGACGGGTGGCGTCGCCGGCCGCGGGTCAGTCGCGGAGGCCGGCGAACAGGTCCGTCTCGGGCACCGGCGCGCCGGTCCGGTCGCTCGCCCGTACGAAGGTCTCCGCGCCGAAGACGTCGGCGAACAGCTCCGGCGGGAACCGGAGCCACCACGACTCGTCGAGCTGGCTGGCGTGGGCCGCGAGGGCGGCCCGCTTGCGGTCGACGACCGACGACACGTCGATCGTGGTGGTGATCCTCGCCTCGGCGGCGGCCATCTTCTCGACCAGCTCGGGGGTGAGCTGGCGCTGCGGCGGCATCGGCAGCTCGATGCCGGCCGCCTGCGCCCGTTCGCGCATCTGCTCCCAGTCACGCCGGCGGCGAGCGGTGAAGTACATCTTGGCCGGGATGCCGGTCTTCTCGACCGCGGCGACGGTGATCTCGTGCGCCCTCACGTGGTCGGGATGGTTGTAGATGCCCAGGTTGTCGTAGGTGACGACCACGTCGGGCCGGTAGGTGTCGAACAGCTCGACGAGGCGATCGACCGGCTCCGAGAACGGGGCGTTGCAGAACACGTGATCGGCGTCCTTGAACGTCCAGTCGGGCATCCCGGAGTCGTGGTAGCCGAGCAGCTCGACGGTGCCGACGCCGAGGTGCTGGCATGCCAGCTCGAGCTCCGCGAGGCGGGTCTTCGCCACCTGGTCGGGATCGTGGCCGTCCTCGCCCGGCTTCACGTGCGCGGGGCCGTCGCCGTACTCGCCGTTCGTGCAGGTGACCAGGACGGTGTGCACGCCTTCCGCCGAGTAGCGGGCGAGGATCCCGCCCGTGCTCGACGACTCGTCGTCGGGGTGGGCGTGCACGGCCATGAGCGTGAGGTCGCGGTTCCCCATGCCCCTACATTGCCTCGCCCGAGCCGGTCGCCGCACCGGGTTCGCCCCGGGTCGGGCAGCGTCACGGACCTCAGCCCTTGACCGCCCCCATGGTGAAGCCGGAGATGAAGCGCTCGAGCAGCAGGTTGAACACGAACGCGATCGGGATGGCGACGAGGATCGACGCCGCCTGCAGCGACTGCCAGAAGAAGACGTCGCCGCGGATGAGCACGGTGGGCACCCCGACGCTGAGCGTCGTGTTGGCGGCGTCGGCGTCGAAGGCGAGCGCGTAGATGAACTCGTGCGCGGACAACGTGAACGCGAACACGACGACGGCGACGATGCCGGGGAACGCCAGCGGGACGGCGATCCGCCAGAACGCGGCGAACCGGCTGAACCCGTCGACCATCGCCTGCTCCTCGATGTCCTTCGGGATGGCGCGGAAGAACCCGATGAGCAACCACACCGACACCGGCACGGTGATCGTCGGATAGATGAGGATCAGCGCCAGCTTCGAATCCTGCAGGTGCAGGATCGCCACCAGCCGCGACAGCGAGATGAACAGCAGCGACGGCGGCACCAGGTACACGAAGAAGATGCCGATGCCGAGCGCCCCACCCCACTTCATGTCGAGCCGCGCCAGGGCGTAGGCGGCGGGAAGCCCGAGGAGGAGCGTGATCAGCACCACGAAGGCTCCGACGATGGCGGTGTTCTTCACGAACGTGAGGAACGGCGTGCTCGTGAACAGATAGGCCACGTGCTTGAACGTCGGCGGCTCGTTGAACGTGAAGGGGTTGTTGGTGACCTTGTAGAGGTCCTTGTCGGCCTTGAACGACGTGATCACGCCCCAGAGGAACGGGAATGCCGCAAGCAGCGCGAACACGATGGCGGTCACGTAGAGCGTCACCCGACCGGCCACGTGGCGCCGCCCGGCCCGCCGGCGCTCGCGTTCGACGTCGATCGGCATCCGCGCCCGCGGAGTGACCGGCGCCGCCACTAGAGCACCTCCATCCGCTTCACCGCCTGGAGTATGAGGACCGCGGCGGCGAGCAGGAGCGGGAACAGGAACAACGCGATCGCCGCGCCCTGGCCGAGGTCGCCGCCGCCGATGCCCTTGGTGTAGGCCCAGCTCGCGAGCACCTCGGTCGAGTGGAGCGGGCCACCGTTGGTCAGAACGCGCACGACCGTCATGTCGGTGAAGGTGAGGATGGCGCCGAACAGGGTCGCGACCGCCATGATCGGCAGCGTCAGCGGGAACGTCACCTCCCAGTACGAGCGCCACGCTCCCGCGCCGTCGACCTCGGTCGCGTCGTGGAGCTCATGGGGGATGGCAGTGATGCCGGCCATCATGATCACGGCGGCGAGCGGGATGAGTCGCCAGGCCTGGACCGCGATCACCGACGCCTGCGCCAGGTGGGGCTTGCCGAGGTAGGTCAGGTGCTGGCTGGCGCCGAACAACGCCGACGGATCGCCGAGGAGCCCGTACTGCCGCAGCAGCCAGTCGATCGGGCTGAACAACGAGTCGAGCAGCCACAGCCAGTTGACCGTCGCCAGCGCCACCGGGGTGGTCCACGGCAGGAGGACCAGGAACCGCACGACCCACTTGCCGCGGAACTCCGAGGTCAGCACGAGGGCGAGGATCTTCCCGAACACCACCACGAGCACCATCGTGAGCGCGGTGAAGATCAGCGTGTTCCAGAGCGCCTTCCGGAACACGGCGTCTTCGACGATGGTGCGGTACTGGCGCAGCCCGACGAAGTCGTAGGACGCGTTGCCGGTGGTGACGTCGCTCACGCTGTAGGCGATCGCCACGAAGAACGGGATCGCCACGAGGGCGACGATGTAGACGATCGAGGGCAGCAGCATCACCCGGGCGAGCAGCCGCTCGCGATCGGCGAACCCCGCCTTCGTCATCGCCTTCAGCGGCCGCTCCCCCACGGCTGTCGACGAGGGTGCGGCCGTCTCAGCCATGCACGTCGCCGAGCGGCACGGCCGGCGCCGCCTTCTCGGTCGACGCGTCGAAGAACCGGAGGTCGCTCTCGCGCACCACCATGTCGACCGTCGTTCCGGTGTCGATCGGGACGAGCACGGTCGCCGGCAGCCGCACGATCACCTGCGTGGGCTCGCCCAGCCCGGTGAGCGTGCCGTGCAGGTGGCGGTCGCCGCTGAGGTGCTCGATGCGGTGGACGTCGAGATGGGTCACGACGTGGCCGTCGGTGCGGCCGCCGAGCACCGACGCCGGCAGCATCTTCTCCGGCCGGAACCCGACGATGGCGCCGTCGCGCCGCACCAGGTTCATCGGCGGCGACCCGAGGAAGGTCGCCACGAAGATGTCGGCGGGGTGCTCGTAGACCTCCACCGGCGGCCCGATCTGGCGCACCTGGCCGTCGAGCATCACCACGATGCGATCGCCCATGCCCATGGCCTCGACCTGGTCGTGGGTGACGTACACGGTCGTGGTGCCCACGCGGTCGTGGAACTCGCGCAGGTCGTCGCGCGCCGACGTCCGCAGCTTGGCGTCGAGGTTCGACAGCGGCTCGTCGAGCAGGAACACGCTGGGCTCGCGGACGAGGGCGCGCGCCAGTGCGACCCGCTGGCGCTCGCCGCCCGACAGGTGGCGGGGACGCCGGTCGAGGAGCCGGCCGATGCCGAGGAGCTCGGCGGCCCACCCGATCCGGCGCTGCTGCTCCGCCTTGTCGATCTTCGCGGCACGGAGTGGGAACGAGATGTTGTCGCGCACCGTCTTGTGCGGGTACAGCGCGTAGCTCTGGAACACCATCGCGATGCGCCGGGCGCGCGGTGGGAGTCCGTTCACGACGTCGCCACCGATGAGCACGTCGCCCGAGGTCTGGTGCTCGAGCCCGGCGATCATGCGCAGCAGGGTCGTCTTGCCGCAGCCCGACGGGCCGAGGAGGACGAGGTACTCGCCCTCCTCGGTGGTGATGCTGACGCCGTCGACGGCGGCCCGGTCGTGCCCGTCGAAGCGCTTGACGAGATCTCGCACCTCGACCGACAGGCCGGTCCGGCGTTCGACGGTTGCCGCGGAGGTCGGGGTCGCGGCGACCGTCACCTCACTTCGTCCCGCCGACGAGTCCCTGGGCCCGCCACTTCTCGTAGATCTTCTTGATCTCCTGCTCGGCCTGCGCCACCGCGTCCTTGGGGCTCTGCTGGCCCCGTGCCGCCCTCGCCATCATGTTGGAGATCACGAAGGTGTTGAACACCTCGCTCACCGCCGGGCTGGCCGGGCCGGGATGGCCGATGTTGGTCGTCCACTTCAGCGCGTCCTCGATCTTCATGAACGCGAGCTTCGACGTGTTGGTCTTGCTGAACGGGTCGTTCGCCAGCCACGAGTTGAGCTGGGGCACGGTGTCGATGAAGGACGGGAAGTCGTACAGCTTCGAGTTGTAGGTGACCTGCGGCATGTTGCCGGCGTAGTGGAGCAGGAACTCCTGCGCGGCGTCGGGGTTCTTCGCGTAGGTCGGGACGACCCAGTTGTAGAGCACGTGCTGGGCCGCGAGCTGGGTCTTCGGGCCCTTCAACGCCGGCACGAAGAACACGTCGTCGGCAACCTCGGGGTTCGCGTCCTGAGCGGTGCGCCACGCCGAGATGGAGTTGACGATGTAGCTGAGGTTCCCCGCGATGAGGCCCTGGTTGTTGGAGGCCGCGTTCCACGCGAACACCTCGTCGGTCATCGTGGCCTTGAACAGCTTCGACATGTAGTCGACCGCCGCGATCGTCTCCGGCGAGTTGATCGTGACGTTCTCGCTCGCGTCCTGGATCGATCCACCGAACGACCAGATCATCGCCCGGGCGGCCATGTTGGAGTCGATCTCCTGCGACATGCCGATGCCCATGTGGACACCCTGCTTCTGGTTGATCTCGGTTCCGCCCTGGAGCAGCTCGTCCCAGGTCGAGGGCCCGTTGGGCAACCCGACCTTCTCCCACTGGCTCTTCCGGTAGTCACCGGGGTCGGGCACCCAGGCCGGCGAGAAGGCGTACCACTTGCCGGTCTTCGGGTTGAAGCTCGTGTTCTTGCACACCTCGACCTGCTTGCCGAACCGCTTCTGCGCCTCGAGGTTCAGGTCCTTCAGATCGAGGACGCTCGGCTCGAACTGCGACAGCGGGGCGATGTACTGCACGAGGTCGTGGCCCGACTTCGCGGCGATCTCGGCGGCGAACCGGCCCGGGATCTCGGCGTTGTTGATGTGGTCGATGCTGACGTCGACGCCGACCCGCTTGCCCCAGTCCTTCACGAACGGATCGAACCACTGGTCGTGCGCGGGCACGAAGTGGCTCCACAGCAGGATCGACATCGAGCCCGACAGCTTCTTCGCCGGCTCGGTGAACTTCGTCTCGGTCGGAGGCCCGACCGTGGTGCCGGTCGACTTCCCCCCCGGCGCCGTCGTCGTCGCCGACGTCTCGGTCTTGTTGTTGTTCTTCCCGCACGCCGCCAGCACCGCGGTCGCAGCCGCCGCCTGGATGAACAACCGCCGAGACATCCCGCCGGACGGGACCTCGATGCCCATGCTCGCCCCCCTGTGCTCGCCGCCTGCCGGCGGCTCCGTCAACGTGTGATGCGTTCCTCCGTCGGTTCCTGGCGGCGGCGGTCCGTCCCGTCGCGGGCCACCGCCGACCGTGACCGTATCCCTCTCGCTCGCGCCGTGCTCGGATGTGCCCGCGGGTCCGCCGCCGCACGGTGCGGCAGGAGGCATTCGGCCCTTCCCGACCGACCCGGGCGGCGGGACGATTCGCGTGTAAGGAAGGGAGGCGTCATGTTCGCCCTCAGACCCCTTCTCCTGCTCGTGGTGGTGGCCGCCATCGTCGCGGCGGTCGTTTCGGCCACTCGACACCGCCCGGCACATGCCGAACCGGCGCCGAGTGCCCCGGCCGGTGCGCCGCTGGCCGGTGCGCCGCTGGCCGGCGAACCGCCGGCGCGGGCCCCGCGCTCGGCGATCGCCGAGGCGCTCGGCTACCTCGGCGGCATGCTCGCCCTGGTCGGCCTCACCCTCGTCGTCGGGCACTACTGGCGCGACATGGCGACGCCGGTGCGGCTCGCCCTCGCCGGCGGCGCCGCCGTCACCCTGCTCGCCGGCGGGATCGCGGTCCACGAGGGTGTCGAGGGCGCCCTCACGCGCCTGCGGTGGTCGCTCTGGCTCGGATCGACGGCGGCCTTCGCGCTCTTCGCCGGCGTCGCCGCGGCCGCGTCGGACGCCTCGTCGACGACGGTGGTCCTCTGGGGTGCGCTGGCGGTCACGGTCGAGAGCGCCGCGCTGTGGCGCGGTGGCGTTCGCCCCGTGCAGCAGCTGACCGCGCTCGTGGGGCTCGCGGTGGTGGCCGGCACGTTCGCCGCCGAGTTCGACGTGTCGATGGCGACCGGGTTCGCGGTGGTGGCTGTCGGCGGTGCCTACGTGCTCGCCGGGGTGCGCGGCTGGACGTCGCTCCCCCGGCTCACTGCGGGCGTCGGTGCGGCGACGATGGTCGTCGGCAGCGTGCTGGTGGCCGCGGACGACCAGACGATCGGCTTCCCGTTCACCGTGGCGGCGGCGTTGGGGCTGGTCGCCCTCGCCGTGGTGCCCGGCCTCGTCGACGACCGGTCGACCCGACTCGAGCTCGGCATCATCGGCGGCGTCGCGCTCTCGCAGAACCTGCCGCCGGCGCTCGCCTACTTCGCCCAGCAAGGTGGCTTGGCGACCGGTCTGATCACCTGGGTCGCGGGCGCCGCGCTCGTGATCGCCGGCAGCCGGCACCTCGTGCGCGTGCCCACCGCGGTGCAGGCCGGCGGCTGCATCGCCATGATCGGCGGTGCCGCCATCACCGGGGCGACCTCGCCAGGGTTCGCCACGATGTTCGGGATCGCGACCGGAATCGGCCTCATCGCCGCGGGGATGGTGCCGGGACGGTTGCTGTTCTCGCTCTTCGGGTCGCTCGGCCTGCTCATCAACGTGCCCTGGGCGATCGGCTGGTTCTTCCCGGGCGAGAACCGGGCACCGCTGCTGATCTTCGTGTCGGGCGCGCTCATCCTCGCCATCGCCCTCGTCATCGCCCGGACGGGCGGGCACACCAAGGGCGGTGTCGGTGGGCTCGGCGGCCACGGCGGGGCGCCGGCGATCTGACGCCGGCGCCGTGCGTGGTGCCGCCCGCGGCGTCGGTGCGGATTCGTGGGAGGGTGGGTCGACGACGGAGGAGAAGCGATTGGTGCTCGCCGACCGGACCGACGCCGGCCGCCGCCTCGCCGCGTGCCTGGCCCACCTTCGGGGCACCGACGTCGTGGTGCTCGGGCTGCCTCGCGGCGGGGTGGTCGTGGCGGCCGAGGTCGCCGAGGCGCTCGACGGCCCCCTCGACGTGATCCTCGTCAGGAAGCTGGGCACTCCGGGCCAGCCGGAGCTCGCCATGGGTGCGATCGGCGAGGACGGCATCCGCGTCGTCAACGATGACGTGGTGCGCCATGCCCGTGTCACCGACCGCGACCTCGCGTCGGTGGAGGCCCACGAGCGGGCCGTCCTCGCGCGGCGAGCGGAGCAGCTCCGCGGCCACGGACGCCGCGTGACGCTCGCCGGACGCACCGCCGTGATCGTCGACGACGGCCTGGCCACGGGCTCGACTGCGCTCGCGGCGTGCTCGGTGGCCCGCGCGTCGGGCGCGGCGCGAGTCGTGCTCGGCGTCCCGGTGGCGCCTGCGGGCTGGACCGACCGCCTCGGCGCCGCCGCCGACGAGTACGCCGCCGTCGACGCGCCGGCGCACTTCTTCGCCATCGGCCAGTTCTACGAGGACTTCTCGGAGGTCACCGACGACGAGGTCATCGCGCTGCTCGACCGCGCCGCGGCGCGCGACCGCGGTCGGCGCGGATGAGAGCCGCTCACCCCACCCGAGCGAGGTGAGCCGGCGCGGGACGATCGTCGGCCAGGAGCAGGAGGCCGGCGGCGACGAGTGCCCGCCCGGCCCCGACACGAAGACGGCCGGGGCCGGCAGGCCGCGCCGCCCGCCGGAGCGGCCGGCTCGCATCGAGGAGCGCCTTGCGGCGATCGCGGACCAGGACCTCAGCAGCCGGCAACGTGACCATGAACGGACTCTCGCGCTCTACCAGGACAGCCGTGGTCCTCAATTCGCGAGAAAATGACAGCGATGGAATCTCCTGCGGCGCGCCTGCTCCACCTCCTCTCGCTGCTCCAGTCGCGGCCGCGCTGGACCGCCGCCGAGCTCGCCCCGCGGCTGCACACGACCGAGCGCACCGTTCGCCGGGACGTGACGCGGCTGCGCGACCTCGGCTACCCGGTCGACGCCGACCCGGGCCGTGCCGGCGGGTACCGGCTCGGTGTCGGCGCGGCGCTGCCGCCCCTGCTGCTCACCAACGACGAGGCGGTCGTCGTCGCCGTCGGGCTTCGGTCCGCGGCCACGGTCGGCGTGACGGGCTACGAGGAGGCCGCGGTGTCGGCGCTCGCCAAGCTCGAGCAGGTGCTCCCCGCCGTGCTGCGCGAGCACGTGCTCGCACTGAACGCGACGACGGTCCTCGTGCGCCGCGGCGCGGACGCGCCCGTCGACGCCGACGCCCTGTTGACGCTGGCGCAGGGATGCCGGGGCCCCGAGCGGGTGCGGTTCCGCTACCGCGACGGATCGGGCAACGAGTCGGAGCGCCGGGTCGAGCCCTACGCCCTCGTCAACGCCGAACGTCGCTGGTACCTCGTCGCGCGCGACCTCGACCGGGCCGACTGGCGCACCTTCCGCGTCGACCGCATGGACCACCTCGCGCTCACCGGGCACCGGTTCGTCGCGTCCGACCCACCCGACGCCGCGTCGATGGTGCTCGCCGGGATCGCCCGCGTCGCCTACGACTGGCAGGCCGAGGTGGTGCTCCACGCGCCGATCGCGGAGGTCGCTCGGGAGATCGCTCCGACGGTCGGCACGCTCGAGGACGCCGGCGACACGACGGTCCTCCGGATCGGCGCCAACGACCTCGGCTGGATCGCCCGCTTCCTCGCGAGCCTCCCCATGACGTTCGAGGTCCGGTCGCCGAAGGAGCTGCGGAAGGAGGTGCGGGTGCTGGCCCGCCGGCTCGCGGCGGTACCCCTCTGAGCCTGCCTCAGAACCTCATGCCGTAGGCGTAGCCGTGCTTGTTGTCACGCTGGTGCGGATCGCCCTCACGCGGCGCCACACCGGTCTTGCCCATCGTGATCACACCCGTCGGGCACCGATCGACGCACAGGCCGCACCGCGTGCACACGT
>DATAKR010000084.1:0-13222 GCA_036261495.1 Acidimicrobiales bacterium
AGCGGTGCGCCATGGCGGTCGCGAGCAACGAGCGGTCGCCGAATTGGTGCCCGAGGCGCTCGGCCAGGGCGTCGAGGCGCTCGTCGCTGGTCAGGTCAGGACGCCTCGAGCTTCGCCACGACGTAGTCGACGGCGTCGCGCACCGTCTTCAGGTCCTCGAGGTCCTCGTCGTCGATGCGGAAGCCGACCGTACGCTCCCCGAGCTCTTCTTCGAGCGCCTCCACGAGCTCGATGAGTGCGAGCGAGTCGGCGTCGAGGTCGTCGGTGAACGAGGAGCCCTCCGAGATCGCCGACGGCTCGATCTCGAGGATGTCGGCGAGGCGATCGCGGATCAGCTCGAACACCTGCTGGCGGTCCATCGGGCCGCCTTCCACGTGGGTCTCTGCGGGCATGGCGCCGGGATGATACCCGACGACCGCTGGTGAACTTGTGAATGGGAAACCGCGGCGGGCCCGGCCGGCTACCCCGCCGGCAGCCGGTAGGCGATGACGATGCCCGACTGGGCGCCGGGGACGCCGCCGGAGGCGCCGACGTACAACGTGTGCCGGGCGATGGCGATGCCGCCGCTCGTCAGCGCCGACATCGGCTCGGCGGTGTCGACCGGCATGGGCCACCGCACGAGCGGGGTGCCGTCGGCGGCGTCGAGGGCGTCGAGGAACCCCTCGGTGTCGAAGGTGTAGGCCACGCCGTTGGCGTACGACATCGACTCGTAGTGGAGGCCGCCACCGAGCGGCGTCTCCGCCGGCCACTTGGAGGTGCCGTCCACCTGGTGGAGACCGAAGGCCAAGCCGCCGGGCGTGGTCACGCCGAAGATGCCCCCGTCACCGACCGCCGTCGTCGCCGCGTTGCACGGGTGGCAGAAGCCGCCGACCACCTTCGACCACACCTCGGGGTTCGTCCCGGGCGGTGCCTGGGTGTCAAAGGCGTGGTAGACGCCGGCCTTCTGGAGGGCGCCCACCACGCGCGTCGTGCCGATGCGGAAGAGGTTCGGAGACGCGCCGAAGTCGAGGTCGAACTGCCCGCACGCCGGGTCGTCGAAGGTGTAGGCCGCCGGTGGCACCGCGGGGTTGTCGGTCGCCGCGCACACCGGGTTGTCCTGGAGCACCTCGAGGGTGGACGTGTACTGATCCGTGTTGCCCCGGTAGGCCGCCACGATCCGCCCGAGGTCGCCGCGGTTGATGCTCACCTTCAGGATGGCGTTGGTGTTGGGATGCTGCTTCGTCTTGCTGAACGGGTTCCCGGCGCCGATGTAGGCGAAGCCGGTCTCGCGGTCGTACGCGGGCGTCGACCACACCCCGCCGCCGGCGTAGCCATGCGCCTGGTCGAGGCCGCTCGGATCCGACTCGGGGATCGAGTGCACGAGCGCGCGGACGGCGCCGGTCTCGGCGTCGATCAACGAGAAGCCGCCCTGACCGTTGGGGTCGCCCTCGGGCGGGGAGAACCCGGTGATGACCACGTGGTCGTCCTCGCTGCCGCGAACCGGCACGACCGCCGGGCTGGCGTTGGTGTAGTCGCCGGGGTACGGGCGGTGGGTCGCGTCGGAGTCGATCGGCTGCGACCGCCACAGAACCCGGCCGGTGGCCTCGTCGAGCGCCACCAGGCGCGGACCATTGCCGTTGGCGTCGCCGGCCTCGTTCAGCAGCGCGTAGACGCGCCGGCCGGAGACGACCGTGGCGCCCACGATCAGGCCGCCGTACCCCACCGCGGCCTGAGCCGACGGCGGCGAGGCGATCCGTGTCTTCCACACCGGGGCGCCGGTGTCGGCGTTGAGGGCGACCACGTCGCCGCCGGCGTTGCCGGCGAACACGCAGCCGTCGGCGACGATCGGCGTGCTGTTGGTGCCGCCGGTCTGGCCGGTGCCGTCGCCGATGTCGGCCACCCATGCTGCGGTGGCGTTCCCGATCGTCGCCGGCGAGAGGTCGCGCTCGCCCGGCTGCGACCGGGTGTCGGCCAGGTCGTTTCCGTAGTTGCGCCACTCGTCGAGCTGCCGGCTCTCCCCGGGGCGGGCCACCGCCGGCGCGCACCCCGCGATCGTCACGGCGCCATCGGACGCCACTCCCCGGCCCTCGATCGCCACCAGCGCACCGAGCGCGAGCGCGGCCACGAGCGCGACATGTCCCCAGCGACGCATGCGGGATCCCTCCGTGCGGTTGTCCGAGCGCCGGTGGTCCGGCGCGCTGCGGACGACGCTATTCGGAAGCGGGCGATTCGGACGAAACGGCCTGCGCCACCTTGGCGACGAGGTCGTTCTCGACCATGTCGCGCGCCACCTTCAAGGCGTTGACGACGGCGCGCGCCGACGACGATCCGTGGCCGATGATGCACACGCCGTCGAGCCCGAGCGCCATGGCGCCGCCATGGAAGTCGGGGTCGAGCTGCTCGGCGAGGGGCACCAGCAGCGGCATCAGCACCTCGGACGCCTTGATCGCCTCCTCCGACGACACCATCGCGGTGAACACGGCGTCGCGCATGAACTTGAGGCTGCCCTCGAGCGTCTTCAGGGCGACGTTGCCGGTGAACCCGTCGGTGACGACGACGTCGACGTGGTCGGTCAGGAGGTCGCGCCCCTCGACGTTGCCGATGAAGTCGACGCCGGGCGCCTCCCGCAGCAGACCGAAGGCCTCCTTCTGCAGGGCGGTGCCCTTGGTGTCCTCCTCGCCGATGTTGAGGAGGCCGACACGCGGCACGTCGATGCCGTAGCGGGCCCGGGCGAAGGCGGTGCCCATCTGGGCGAACTGGACCAGCCACGCGGCCTGCACCTCGGCGTTGGCACCGGCGTCGAGCAGCACCGTCGGGGTCGAACCCGGCACGGGGATCGGCGTGGCGATGGCCGGGCGGTTCACGCCGGGGAGCCGGCCCATGCGCAGGAGCGCGGCGACGACGGTGGCGCCGGTGTTGCCGGCGCTGAACATGGCCGACGCCTGGCCGTCGCGGACGAGCTCGGCGCAACGCACGAGCGAGGAGTCCTTCTTGCGGCGCGCGGCGCGGGCGCCCTCTTCGTCCATGGCGATCACCTCGGTGCACGCCACGACATCGAGACCGCGGGGGTCGCCGATCAGGTCGGGCGGGCCGACGAGGACGACGGGGACGTCGAGGTCGCGAGCGGCCTGGGCCGCGCCGGCGACGATCTCGCCCGGCGCCTTGTCGCCGCCCATGGCGTCGACGGCGATCGGGAGCACGAGCGGCTACTCGACCTCGATGGCCTGGCGGCCGCCGTACCACCCGCAGTTGGGGCACACCACGTGCGGCAGCTTGGCCTGGCCGCACTGCGGGCAGACGCTGCGCGGCGGGGCGGCGAGCCGGAAGTTGGAAGCCCGCCGGCTGCGGCTCTTCGCCTTCGAGGTCTTCTTCTTGGGGACGGCCATCGTGTCTGTAGGTCCTGTGCTGTCGTTACTGCTCGCGCAGCTGGTCGAGAACCGCCCAACGCGGGTCCGACGGCGGCGCGCACGAGCAGGCGGCTTCGTTGAGGTCGGCCCCGCACTCGGGGCAGAGCCCGAGGCAATCCTCCTTGCAGAGGGGCGCCACGGGCAGTTCCAACACGATAGCCTCCCGGGCCATCGGCTCGAGATCGACGGTCTCGTGGCGGAGCGGGTAGGTCTCCTCCTCGACCGGCTCCTCCTCGAAGATCTCCCGCACCTCGGCGTGCGCCTCGCCGTTCACCGGCTTCAGGCAGCGGCGGCACTGGCCCTGCCACGGCGCGCTGACCGTGCCCACCGCCTCGATGGTGCGGCCGACGGGCTCGAGCTCGACGTCGACCTCGATGTCGGCGCCGTCGGGCACCTCGCTCCCGGTGACGAAGAGGTCGGGGATGGGACCGCGCACCTGCACGCGCTCGGGCGCACCGGTGCGCAGGGCACGGCCGGCGGACACGACGAACGGGCGGGCGGGCACCCGTCCATTCTGCCCGCCGTCAGCCGGAATCCTGGTCGAAGAACGCGTCGGAGCCGCCGGCGGCGTCCTCCTCGAGCCCCACCTCCGGGCGGTCGGCGGGCGCGGTGGCGACGCGGAGCTTGTCGCGGCCCGCCTTGGCCGTCTTGAGCGTGCGCTCGAGCACGATCTCGAACTGGGCGAGCTTCTGATCGCAGTAGTCCTCGGCCTCGAGACGGAGGCGGCGCGCTTCGTCGCGCGCGTCCTCGACCACCTTCTGGGCCTTGGCCCGCGCCTCCCGGACGATCTCCTGGCGTTCGACCATCCGCTCGGCGCGAACCCGGGCGGCGTCGAGGAGCTCGTCGCCCTCCCGGGCCACCTTGGCCAGGAACTCGTCACGCTCCTTCAGCATCCAGCGCGCCTGGCGCAGCTCGTCGGGAAGCCGTTCGAGCGCGTCCTCGAGCAGCTCGAGGACCTCGTCCTTGGTGACCATCACCGACGACGACAGCGGCACCGACTTCGCGTTCCCGACGATCTCGATGACGCGCCGGACCAGCGTCTCGGCGTCGACCTCGTTGGCCCCGTTGCTCATCGACGTGCGGCGATCACGAGGGGAACTTCTCGGCGAGGCGCTTCGCCACCGGCTCGGGCACCATCGAACCGACCCGGTTGGCGCCGCCGTACTGGGCGATCTGGCGGATGAGCGACGACGCGATGAACGAGCTCTGCGAGCCGCACGGGAGGAAGATCGTCTCGGTGCCGGAGATCGCCTTGTTCATCTGCGCCTGCTGCAGCTCGTACTCGAAGTCGGACGCGACGCGCAGGCCCTTCACGATCACCTCGGCGCCCACCTCGCGGGCCACGTCGACGGTGAGCTTGGTCATCGAGACCACTTCGAGGTTCGGGAGGTGCGACAGCGACTCGACGATCATCTCCTTGCGCTCCTCGAGCGTGAACAGGGGCTCACCCTTGCCGGGGTTGCGGATGGCGGCGACGACCACGCGGTCGAACAGGCGGGAGGCGGTCTCGAAGACCTCGACATGGCCGTTGTGGAGCGGGTCGAACGAGCCCGGGCAGAGGGCGCTTCTCAAGCGGGACTCCTCGGAGAAGTGATCGTGACCACGGTACTGCCGTAGCGCTTCGTGGTGAGAACTCGCCACGGCGCCGGCGGCACGATGTCGCGGTCGCTCTCGACCACGAGGACACCGGCATCGAGACCCGCGAACACCTCGTCCCAGCCGTCGAACGCGTACGGCGGATCGGCGAACGCCACGTCGACCGTGCCGACCCGCACGAGCGCCTTCCGGACGTCGCCGGCGATCACCGTGGCGTCACCTTCGTAGCCCGTGGCGGCGAGGTTGGCGCGGAGCACCGCCAGCGCGCGCCGGTCGCTCTCGACGAACACCGCCCGCGCCGCCCCACGCGACAGCGCCTCGATCCCCAGGGCGCCCGTCCCCGCGAACAGGTCGGCGACCGCGGCGCCCTCGAGGTCGACGAGACCGGGCAAGACGTTGAACACCGCCTCGCGGACGAAGTCGCTCGTCGGGCGCGTGGTCGTCCCCTTCGGCGCCTGCAGCCGCCGGCCCCTCGCCTCACCCCCGACGACCCGCATGCCGCCAAGGTTGCCGCATCTAGAGTCGGTCCTCGTGACCGACGCCGTGCCCGACGACCCGCGTGCCCCGCGGGTCATCACCTGTGTCGACTGCGGCGGCCGGGCCCACCTCCTCACCCGGCTCGACGGCGAGGACCCGGTGATGCCCGGCGACGTCCTCGCCTACCGCTGCGAGGACTGCCTCGACCGCTGGGACCTCGTCGTCCCCGACGACGACGGCGGCGAGGGCCGCGAGAAGCTCGACTGATCTTCCTTCGTTCGCGCCCGACCGCATGTGATGCCCACGCGCGGTGCTCGCGCGCCAGGAGCACGCGCCCGGCTCAGGGCAGGCCGGCGGCGGCGCGGATCGCCTTCCACTTCGCGTAGCGCCGGCCGACGAGCGCGACGTACACGACGCCAAGCGCCGCGAGCAGCGCCCCCACGACCACGCGCCCGGTGACGAGCACGACCCCGCCGATGACGGCGATCACCACGCCCACGCCGGCGTCGACGGCGAGCACGGTCCGCCAGTTCTGCGCGTACGCGGCCTGGTCGGCCCGGCCGACCGCGGCGTCGCTGTCGTCGTCGCTCTCTTCGCCGGTGGCCCGGTCGTCGGGGCCGACCTCGTCGTCGGACAAATCTCCCTCTTATGATCCCGAGCCGATGCCGCTCGACCCGCTGTTCCAGATGATGGCCGACAACGCCACGGCAACCGGCCAGCCGACGAGTCTCGCCGAGACGACCGTGGAGGACGCGCGCAACGCCTACCTCCTCATGGTGGCCGCCGGCGGCGAGCCTCCCGCGCTCGCATCGATCGACGACCGCCGCATCCCCGGGCCCGACGGCGACATGGCCATCCGGGTGTACAGGCCCAACGGTGGCGAGGCGCCGCGCCCCGTCGTCGTCTACTACCACGGCGGCGGGTTCACGATCGGCAGCATCGAGACCCACGACCCGGTGTGCCGCACCCTCGCAGCCCAGGCCGAGGCGCTCGTCGTCTCGGTCGAGTACCGCCTCGCTCCGGAGCACCCGTTCCCGGCCGCCACCGACGACGCCTTCGCCGCGCTGCAATGGGTCGGCGAGCACGCTGCGGAGATCGGCGGCGACCCGTCCCGGATCGCCGTCGCCGGCGACAGCGCCGGCGGCAACCTCGCCGCGGTCAGCGCCATCGCCGCCCGCGACGCCGGCGGGCCGGCGGTGTGCTTCCAGGCGCTCGTCTACCCGACCACCGACGCCAAGATGCGCTTCCCGTCCATCGACGAGAACGGCGAGATGCCGATCCTGCCGAGGCGGTCGATGGAGTGGTTCTACGAGCAGTACAAGAGCGACGTCGACGACTGGCGGGCGACGCCGATCGACGTCGACGACCTGTCGGGTCTGCCTCCCGCCGTCGTCATCACCGCGGAGTACGACCCGCTCCGCGACGAGGGCGAGGCCTACGGCGAGAAGCTTCGCGCCGCCGGTGTGCCGGTCACCGGGAAGCGATACGACGGCATGGCCCACGCCTTCGTCCAGATGCTCGGCGTGCTCGAGCCCGCCCGAGACGCCATGGCCCTCATCGCGTCGGAGCTGAAGCGGGCGTTCGGCACCGCGTAGCGCCGCGCCCCGCTCACCACGCGTCGATGAGGCCGCGCGACCCGGCGCGCCACTCAGCGACGCGCCGGCGTGTCGCCGGCGTCGCGTCGTCGGGGAGGTCGTCGGGCGCGAACCACTCGGCCGCCGCGATCTCGGCGCTGTCGTGCGGATCGCGCTCGCACTCCCACTCGGTGGCGACGAGCACGCTGATGTGGTCGCTCTTGCCGCCGCGGACGTTGGAGTAGACGCCGAGCAGCGCCAGCGCACCGGTGCACACGACGCCGGCCTCTTCGCGCAGCTCGCGGCGGGCGGCGGCCTCGATCGTCTCCCGCCGCTTCACGCCGCCACCGGGCAGGTGCCAGGTAGAGGGACCGTAGGTGTGCCGGACGAGGAGGACCCGGCCTTCGGCGTCGACGACCAACCCGCGCACGCCCACCGTGCGCGGCCCGAACACCCGCCACACGACCAGCCGCACCCTCGCCGCGATCCGCAGCAGGACCGTCACCGGCCCGGCTCGCTCGCCTCGGCACCCTCGACGAGGATCGTGGTGCCGTCACCGGCGCGTATGGCGTCGACGAGACGCTCGCCGGCCGCGACCCGCGCGCCCGGCCACAGCACCGACCGCACGACCTCGCCGTCGACCACCGCGCCCTCGCCGATCACGCTCTCGCCGCCCGACGCGCACAGGTTGGCGTCGAGGTAGGAGCGGGGCGTGCCGCAGTCGAACCACGGACCTTCGTAGAGGACGACATCCACGCGATGGTCGTCTTCGGCCCGGCGCCACGACACCTCGTACAGCCCGCTCGGCTCGTCGCGCAGCGCCGCGACGTCGCGCCACGGCATCAGGCACACGCCCGCGTACGCGCCGGGGTGGCGCCACCGTCCCCGCGCCTCGGGCGGGACGTCGCGGACCGCGAGGAGACGGATGCGCTCTCGGTCCCAGCCGTCGACGAACCCGCGGAGGTCGGCCGCATGGAACGCGTCGGCGTTGTGGATGAGCAGGTCGCGACCGTCGATCCACGACCGCAGGTGGCCGACGGCGCCGGCGGTTCCGAGCACCTCGGGCTCCTCGAGCGAGACGACGACGTCGGGATCGTGAGCCGCCAGATGCTCCTCCATCGCGGCGCGCCCAGCATGGACGTTGACGGCGATGTCGCCGACCACGCGGCGCACGTGCCGGAGCGATCGATCGAGGAGCGGCTCGTTCCCGACGGGGCAGAGCGCCTTCGGAAGGATGTCGGTGAGCGGGCGCAGCCGGGTGCCGAAGCCGGCGGCGAGGACGACCGCGGCGGTGTCGGTCACGACTTGAACAGGAACTCGGCCTCGTCGGGTTCCACCAGCCCCTCGACCTCCTCGCGAAGGAGCGGGTGCGCGGCCAGGAACGGGTCGCGCTCGGTGATGGCGAACGCCAGCCGGCGGGCGTCCTGGACGAGCTGCTTGTCGCGCCGGAGGTTCGCGAGCTTCAGGTCGTTGCGGCCCTTCTGGCGGGTGCCGAGGATCGTGCCTTCGCCCCGCAGCTCGAGGTCGATCTCCGCCAGCTCGAACCCGTCGGTGGAGCGCTCGAGCGCGGACAGCCGCGCCTCGCCATCCGGTGAGGTGGGCTCACCGAGGAGGAAGCAGTACGACACCGCGGCGCCGCGGCCGACGCGACCGCGGAGCTGGTGGAGCTGGGCGATCCCGAACCGGTCGGCGTCCTCGATCACCATCACGGTCGCGTTGGCGACGTCGACGCCGACCTCGATCACGGTCGTCGACACGAGCACGTCGACGCGGCCCTCGCGGAAGTCGGTCATCACCGACTCCTTCTCCTTCGCCGCGACCCGGCCGTGGAGCAGGCCCAGCTGCATGCCCTTCAGCTCGGTCGCCGCCAACCGCTCGTACTCGTCCTCGGCCGACCGCGCCTCGATCTTCTCCGACTCCTCGATGAGCGGGCACACCACGTAGGCCTGATGGCCGGCCGCGACCTCCTTGCGCACGCGGTCCCACGCCGCGGCCTCCTCGAGCGGGCCGCGCGCCCACTGGGTGTCGATCGGCGTGCGCCCCGGGGGAAGCTCGTCGAGCACGGTGACGTCGAGGTCGCCGTAGACGGTCATCGCCGCCGTGCGCGGGATCGGCGTGGCCGTCATCACGAGGACGTCGGGGTCGTCGCCCTTGCCGCGCAGCGCGGCGCGCTGCTCGACACCGAAGCGGTGCTGCTCGTCGATGACCGCCACGCCGAGCGCCTTGAAGTCGAAGCCTTCGGTGAGGAGCGCGTGGGTGCCGATCACGATGTCGACGCGACCGGTGGAGAGGTCGTCCTGCAGCCGCGTCCGCTCGCTCGCGGTGGTGCGGTTGGTGAGCAGCTCGACCCGGAGCGGGCGCTCGCCGAACAACGACTCGCCACCGTCGCCCACGGTCAAGCCCTCGAGCAGCCGGCGCACGCTCAGATGGTGCTGCTCGGCGAGCACCTCGGTCGGCGCCATGAGCGCTCCCTGGTAGCCGCCCTGCACCGCCATCAGCAGCGCGGTGACGGCGACGATCGTCTTGCCCGCACCGACGTCGCCCTGCAGGAGCCGGTGCATCGGGTGGGGCCCGGCCAGATCGGCGCCGATCTCCGCGACGGCTCGCTCCTGCGCTCGGGTGAGCGGGAACGGCAGCCCGGCGTGGAAGCGCTGCACGAGCTCGCCCTCGACGGTGTGACGGATCCCCTTGGACTCACGCTCGATGGCCCGCTTTCGCATGACGAGGGTGAGCTGGAGGCGCAGCAGCTCGTCGAGCGCGAGCCGGCGACGCGCCTCGCGGGCGTCGTCCATCGACCCGGGCGCGTGGATGTGGTGGATGGCCCGGTTGCGGTCGATCAGCCGTAGCGAGTCGCGCCACTGGTCGGTGAGCGGGTCGGCGATCTCGCCGGCGCGGTGCAGCGCCTCCTCGATCCACTTCGCCAGCTCCCAGGTGCGGACGGCGGCCTTCTCCGACTGCGGGTAGATCGGGATGATCCGGCCGGTCTTGTCGCCGACCAGGTCGACGACCGGGCTCGTCATCTGCCGCCGGCCCTTGTAGAGGTCGAGCTTGCCGAAGAACACCGCTTCGGTGCCGACCTTCAGCTGCGCGGCCCGCCACGGTTGGTTGAAGAACGTGCACTTGAGGTAGCTCGACCCGTCGAACACGTCGATCTCGACGAGGGAGCGCCCGTTTCGCGTCCGGCGCGCCTGGGAGCGCTTCACGGTGGCGAGCACCATGGCCTCCTCGCCGACGCGCAGGTCGCGGATCTTGGCCTCGTTCGTGCGGTCGAGATAGCGGCGGGGGTAGTGGGTGACGAGGTCGTAGACCGACTCGATCGGGGGATCGAGCAGCGCGAGCGCCTCGGCCGTCTTGTCGCCGACGCCGGCCAGGCGCCTCACCTCGATGGCCCTCAGCGACGACAGCGTGCGGGCGGCCACCCGCGAATCGTACCGGCGCCCGGTGACACCACCCGGGAACCTCGCCGGCTCAGAACTCCTTGCCGGCCTGGCTCTCCGCGGCGTCGGCCGAGTGCGGCTTGATCGTTCCCTGGAACACACCGAGCCAGAACGCGGTGCGCTTCGAGTCGCTGGTCAGCTTGTACACGCGCCAGACCCCCATGGCGTAGGCCCGGTTCTGGTGGCGGAACCACAGCTCCTCGGCCCCCTCGGCCGCGGCGTCGAGCCCGTTCGGCGAGTAGTGACCCTTGTCGTCGGGCTTGGTCCAGTCGTTGATGTGGCCCTCGATCTCGTCGTCGGACCACGACCCGAACCGCTGGCTGTGCTCCTTCGGGAAGTAGTCCTCCTCCTTGGCCGGCGCCGGCTTGGACTTCTTGGCGCCGGGGGCGTCGGTGGACGCGGCCCTCGGGTGGCCCTTGCGCTGCACCATGGTGGTGACGGCGGTGTTGCCGTAGTCGCGTTGCAGCGACAGCAGGTGATCGTGCATCGAGGCGCCGGCATCGGCCGTCGCGCCCTTCTTGCGGCCGGCGACCTCGGCCAGCTCGTCCCGATCCCGAACCCTCGCGCCACGCCCCATCCCGCGGACGGTACAACGTTCACCCCGCGGGTGCACGCGTCGCGGCGCCGAACCTTGTCGAGGCACTCGGCGAACGTGCACGTCACGACGGGGCGACTCGACAAGGTTCGGGAGAGGCCGGCGCCGGCGCCGGCATCCCCGTCACTCGATGCTGAACAGGTACGGGTAGAGCGGCTGGCCGCCGTGGTGGATCTCGGCCTCCACGTTGGGCCGGGCCTCGGTGAGCCATTCCGTGACCCGGCGCGTGTCGGCCGGGGTGACGCCTTCGCCCTCGATGATCGTGACGATCTCGTGGTCGTCCTCGACGAGGAGGTCGAGGAGGGCCGTCGCCGCGTCGGCCACCTCCGGTTGGATGACCTCGATCCCCCGCCGGGTGATCCCCAGGAAGTCGCCCTCGTGGATCTCGCCGGCGTCGACGACCGAGTCGCGCACGGCCCGCGTCACCTCGCCGCTCACGACCCGGCGCGAGGCTTCGTCCATGGCGTCGGCGTTCTCCTTCGCCGACGCCTCCGGGTCGTAGGCGAGCAGCGCCGCGAAGCCCTCGGCCACGCCCGGCGTGCGCACGACCCGCACCTCCTTGTTCGACACGGAGGCGACCTGCTCGGCCACGGCGATGATGTTCTTGTTGTTGGGGAGCACGACGACCTCGTCGGCCGGCGCCGCCTCCACCGCCTCGAGGATCTGCGCCGTCGACGGGTTCATCGACTGGCCGCCCGCCACGATCTGCTGCACTCCCAGCGACCGGAAGATGCGGCGGATCCCCTCGCCCGTGGCGACTGCGACGACCGCGCACGGCACCGGCCGGCGGTGCTCGTCGGTGGCGTCGTCGGGTGCGCCGGCCTCGCGCACCCAGCGCTCCTCCTCGACCTGCTCCATGAGGTCGGTGACCCGGATCTTCTTCGGGCGGCCGCAGTCGATGGCCGCCTCGATCACCGCCCCGATGTCGTCGGTGTGGATGTGGCAGTTCCACAGGCCGTCGCCGCCGACGACGACGATCGAGTCGCCGACGCCCGACCACACCTCCTTGAACCTGGGGATGGGGTCGTCGGGCGCGTCGAGGAAGAACATCACCTCGTAGCGAAGGTCGCCGACGCCGTCGTGCTCGGCGTGCACGGCCTCGACCTCGGCCGGCAGCGCCGACGGCACGGCGGCGCCCGCGACCGGCACCGGCGGGGCCGGGATCGGCCGCCCCGCCACGACCTGGAGGAACGAGTCGAGCAGCAGGAGGAACCCGGCGCCGCCGGCGTCGACCACGCCGGCCTGCTTGAGGACCGGCAGCAGCTCGGGCGTCCGCTCGAGCGCGTCGGCGGCGGCGGTCTTGGCCGAGTCGAGCACGTCGACGAGCGACGCCTTCGCGTCGCCCCACGCCGCCTCGCCGGCGGCCCGGCACACCGTGAGGATCGTCCCCTCGACCGGGCGCATCACCGCCTGGTACGCCGCCTCGGAGGCCGTCTTCAGCGCGCCGGCGACCGTGTCGGCACCGCCGGCGTCCTGACGCTCGAACGCCGAGGCGATGCCCCGCAGGATCTGGCTCAGGATCACGCCGGAGTTGCCGCGCGCACCCATGAGCGACCCGTGGCTGATGGCCTTGCACACCTCGGGCATGGCGTCGGCGCCCTCGAGCTCGGAGACGACCGACTCGAGCGTGAGCGCCATGTTGGTGCCGGTGTCGCCGTCGGGCACGGGGTAGACGTTGAGCCGGTTGAGGGCGTCCTGATGCGCCCGCAGGGCATCCCGGTAGCCGACGACGACCGCGCGGAGGTGCGCCGCGTCGAGGCGCTCGAGGGTGTCCATCAGGCGGCGATGCTAACCTTGACCGGTTCCCCTGTAGGTCGCCCTCCGGAAGGTCGCGTCATGGCTTCGGTCTGTGAGGTGTGCGGCAAGCACCCCTCGTTCGGTTACAACATCAGCCACAGCCACCGCCGCACCAAGCGTCGGTGGAACCCCAACATCCAGCGGGTCCGGGCGCTCGTCAACGGCGCTCCCCGCCGGCTCAACGTGTGCACCTCGTGCATCCGGGCCGGCAAGGTCGTGAAGCCGACCGCGTCCCGCCCGGCCTGACGCCGGCGTCACACCGAGGCGACCACCGGGGCGGCCCCGAGGGGCCGCCCTTCTCGCGCCCGGCGTGCCGTCTCGAACGCCCGCCGCGGCCCCGCCGCCGTCAGACGCCGCGCC
>DATAKR010000086.1:0-34385 GCA_036261495.1 Acidimicrobiales bacterium
GGCGACCCCCGACGCTCCGGTACGCGGCGCGTCGCCCTCGAGCGAGGCGGCCACCGTCAGCGGCGGGATCAGCGCGGCATGGGCGACGGCGTCACCGAGGATGGCGCGGGCTCGGTCGACGACCTCCGCCTCGTGCCCTTCGAAGCCCGAGAGTGTCGCCGGATCGAGCGTGGAGACGTCGAGAGGCCCGGTGGGGTAGACCGCGCCGGCGAGGTGGTGGAGGGCCAGCATGGTGGCGGCGCCGCCCACCCGGTCGCCGGGCGCCGCGCCCCGCGATGCAGCCCAGGCGAGCGCCCGCCGGGTGTCGGCCGCGTGGTCGTCGAGCGCGACGGGGACGTAGACGAGGTCGGGATCCGGCGCCCGGATCCCGTGGTCGACGCACCACGCCCTCCCGATCTCACCGAGGACGTAGGAGCCGTACCAGCTGCGCCAGCCGGCGACGACTCCGGAGAACCCGTCGCCGTGCTCGACGGCGGCGCCGGCGGGCGCCGGCGCGGCGAGCCGCGACCAGGCGAGGCCCAGCACCGCGGTGGCCGGGACGAGCACGACGAGGAGCAGCGCGGACAGGACGCGGCGAGCAGGCATGGAACCTCCGGAACGACGTTGCGGGGAGGCGAGCGAGCTCGCGAGGGCCACCGGAGGCTGCCGGTCACCTGATTACCACGTGAGGCGACCCGAGGGAAGGGCCTGGCGCGGCAGTGAACGGGCTACAGCGCGGCCGGGCGCCGGCCGACATCTGCAGAGATGCGATCCGCACGTGGAGGCAGCACCCTCCGTCGCCTGTTCGGTGTGGCCGCCGTCCTGGTCGCGGCCACCGATCTCGCCACGGCCGCCGCGGCACCGGGCAACGCCCTCGGCGCCTTGGGACTCCCCGCCGTCCCCGACGACGCCCGGTCGCCGATGCTCGCGTACGGCGCCTTCCTCGGCGTCGTCGGCCTCATCGCCATCGCGACCTCGTACCGCCGCCCCCGAGCGACGGCGCGACCGAGGCCGGTGCGGAGGAGCGACGAGGCGTCCGTGATGCACCGCCTGCGCTCCAAGGGCTGGTTCGTCGTCGACGGCGTCGAGCTCGCCCACGCCGACATCGACCACATCGCGGTCGGTCCCGCGGGCGTGCTCGCCGTCCAGCGGATGCACACCGACAAGCCCGACCCGCGCGGCAAGCCGGCGGTGCGGGCGCGCATCGCCGCCCAGCAGCTCCGCCACGAGCTCGCCCTCCGGGAGCTGGCCGTCGAGGTCGTCCCCGCCCTCCTCGCCTTCGGTCCCGGGCAGGTGGACGCTCCCGGTGGCGTGATGGTGGTCGACTCGGTCGCCGTCCTCTTCGCCGATGCCGCGCCGCAGTGGATGGCCGAGCTGAGCGGCCGCGAGCTGCTCCCCGAGACGATGCTCTCGCGGGTCCGGGCCGCCGTCCACGAGCTCGTCGAGGAGCGGGCCGGGGCCGCCGCGGTCGCGCCCGCGGGCGCGGCGCGGATGGCCCTGTCGGCCTGATCCCGCCGCAACGGCCGGACACCCGCGGCCTCCTGCGCTAGACCCGGCGCCATGTCGACCTGGCCGTTCTGGGCGGCGACGAGCGACGAGCGCATCGACACCGCCTTCGACCTTGCCGGGCTCGCTCGCGGCGAGCGCCTCCTCGACCTCGGCTGCGGTGACGGCCGCGTGTTGCTGCGCGCCGCCGTGCTGCGCGGCGCGACGGCGCGTGGGGTCGAGCTCGACCCCGACCTCGCCTCGGACGCAAGGGCGCTGCTCGCATCGAACGGCGTCGACCCCGAGGTCGTCGAGGAGGACGTGTTCACCACCGACCTGAGCGCCGACGTCGTGTTCTGCTACCTGTCACCCGCGACCTTGCAGCGGCTCCGGGCGCGGTTCGTGGGCCTCGCACCGGGAACCCGCGTGGTGACCACCGGCTACGCCATCCCCGGATGGGAGCCCGATGCCGTGGCGGCGCGCTGCTACCTCTACCGGCTCCCCCCTACGGTCGCCGCCGTCGATCGGGCGCGGCGGGGCTGGGACTCGGGGGGCCTGCTGGTCGCGGTCCGGCCCGACACGCAGTCACTCGTGGCGACGACCCTCCATCACGGCGGCGGTGACGTCAGCGTCATCGTCTCGGGGAACCTCTCGGACGATGCCATCCGGACGGGAGCGGAGTCGGCCGATCCCGGCGACGAGGTCGTCGTCGACCTGCGCCTCGACCCACTGCCCGCGGGCGCGGTGCTGACCGGCGCGCTCGAGGCGCCGGGCCTGGGTTCCGTTGCCATCGTCGTCGTGGTCGACGAGGACGACCCCGCGATGTGGCGCGTCGGCGAGGACGAGATCGCGTCGGTCGCGCGAGCGGTCGACCGCGGCGATGTCGCCGCAGTGCTCCGCGCAGCGCGCGCAGCCGGCTGAGGAGGACGGCGGACCGGCGTGCCGTAGGCCGCCCTCGTCGTCGCGCCGTACGATCCCGGCATGACCGCCACCGAGACGCCGACCACGAGTGCCGAGGCTCTCGTCCGCTCCCGCATCGACGCGCTGCTCGCCGCACACGACCCCCGCACCACGCCGGCCGAGGAGTTCCTGGGCGCGCAGTTCGACGCCGGCCTCGCGTGGGTGTGGTTCCCGGAGGGCTGCGGTGGGCTCGGCCTCTCGCCGGCGTACCAGGACCTCGTCGAGGAGCGGTTGTCGGCCGCGGGCGCGCCCCGGCTCATGGCCCGCAACCCGATCTCGGGCATGGCGGCGCCGACCGTCGCGACGCACGGCAGCGACGAGCAGCGCGCTCGCTACCTGAGGCCGATGTTCACCTGCGAGGAGATCTGGTGCCAGCTGTTCTCCGAGCCCGGCGCCGGCTCCGACGTCGCGAGCCTGGCGACCCGCGCCGTGCGCGACGGCGACGAGTGGGTCGTCAACGGCCAGAAGGTCTGGACGACGATGGCCCACACGGCGCGGTTCGGCCTGCTCGTGGCGCGCACCGATCCCGAGCTCCCGAAGCACCGCGGCATGACGTACTTCGTCATCGACATGAAGGCGCCCGGCGTCGAGGTCCGGCCGCTTCGGCAGATGACGGGCGAGGCGGAGTTCAACGAGGTCTACATGACCGACGTCCGCATCCCCGACGCGGAGCGCCTCGGCGAGGTGGGCGACGGGTGGCGCGTAGCGATGACGACGCTCATGAACGAGCGCGTCGCCATCGGTGGCTCCGTCGCACCGCGCGGGTCGGGGCCCATCGGCGACCTCGTGCGGCTCTGGAAGGACGCCCCGCGGAAGGACCCCGCGCTCCGCGACGAGGTCATGCGCCTGTGGGTCGCCGCCGAGGTCGGCCGCCTCACGAACCTTCGCGCTCAGCAGGCCCGCGAGGTGGGCACGCCGGGCCCCGAGGGATCGATCGCGAAGCTGGCGTTCGCAGAGCTCAACAAGCGCATCTACGAGGCGTGCCTCGCCGTGATGGGACCGGAGGGGATGCTGTACGGCTCCTACGACATGGTGCGGCCCGAGGTCGCCGGCGGGTGGGGCGACGGCAACGTCGCCAAGGCGTTCCTGCGCGTGCGGGCCAACTCGATCGAGGGCGGGACGTCGGAGATCATGCGCAACATCCTCGGCGAGCGCGTGCTCGGCCTTCCCGGCGAGCCGCGCGTCGACAAGGAGCTCCCCTGGAGCCAGGTGCCCCGCAGCTAGCGCCGGCGCGCCGTCGCGGTCAGGCCGGCGCGACGAGACCCATCTCGTCCCACTGCGGCGACGGCCACGGCAGCACGAGCAGCTCGTCGGCGACGTTCACCACGCCGACGGCGCCCGCGCCGAAGCGGAGGAGCAGGCCGACGGCCGCGCGGCGGTCGCGGGCGATCACGTCGTCCACGCCGGTCACGACCGAGCCGATGTGCGCCGAGAGAGGGAACGACGCCGGCGCCGGCCCGACCACGACACGGTCGTGCTCGCCCATCTCGTAGGACGAGTACGGCGCCGCGCCCACGATCGCGACGCTTCCGTCACCGGGCGTGTGCAGCTGCAACGCACCGAGACCGTCGACGACGAGCCACACGTGGGGAACGAGCGCGCTCACCCGGCCGTCCACCTCGTGCGAGGCGACGACCACGGCCTCGAGGCGGTGGCCGGCCAGCGAGCGAGCGCCGTGCTCGCTCACGGCGCGTCGAGGTCGGGCACCGCGCCCTCGGCGATCTCGGTCCAGAACCGGACGGCGGCGCGTTCGTAGAGGAGCCCCATCCGCAGCACCGACACCCGGTGGCGATCGCCCCGATCGATCTGGGTCGCCATGGCCTCGAACTCCTCCAGCCGGCGGCGGTGGCCCTTCTCCTGGGCCTCGGCGAGGTGGCGCAAGGCCTCGTCGCCCGCGTGGCCGCTGAAGTACAGCTTGAGCAACCCGAGGTCGCGGATCTCCCGCGAGTACTCGACCGGATCCCGCAGCCACCGATCGAGCGCGCGCCGCCCCGACGGGGTGAGGGAGAACAGGCGCCGGCGCCGTCCGCCCTCCTCGCGGCGCTCCTTCAGCAGCCCGGCGGACGCCAGCCGTCCGGGTTCGGCGTAGAGCTGGGTGTGCGGGAACGACCACACGTAGCCGATGCTGCGGGCGACGGCCGCCTTCAGGTCATATGGGGTCGACGGGCCATTCGTCGCGATCAGGCCGAGCACGACGTAGGAGACCGGCGTCAGCCTCAGCGGCGGCGGCGGCGCAGCCACGCCGGGTAACGGTACTAGACGAACCGTTCGCGGAGGAGCATGATCCCGCGATGGCGCTCACTCGCGGCTGGAAGGTTCTCCTCGCGACATCGGTCGGCGTGTACCTCGTCTCACTCGACGTGACCGTGGTGAACATCGCGTTTCCCGCGCTCAGCCGCGACTTCGCCGGCACGAGTCGGAACGCCCTCGCATGGGTGCTCTCGGGCTACAACATCGCCTTCGCCGCCGCACTGCTGACGAGCGGGCGCCTCGCCGACCGCTTCGGGCGCAAGCGCGTGTTCACCATCGGTGTGGTCTCGTTCTCGCTCGCGTCGATGGCGTGCGGGCTCGCACCGACCGCCGCGTTCCTGATCCTGTTCCGCGTCATCCAGGCGCTCGGCGGCGCACTGATCGTGCCGGCATCGCTCGCTCTGGTGCTCCCGGAGTTCCCGGCGAACCGGCGGTCGGCAGCGATCGGCGTGTGGGGTGCAGTCGGGGCGCTGGCGGCCGCGACGGGCCCGAGCCTCGGGAGCGTGGTCGTCGAGAACATCGGCTGGCGCGCCGTGTTCTTCCTGAACGCGCCACTGCTCGTGATCACCCTGCTCTACAGCCGGCGCCTCCTCGTCGAATGGCGCGAACCGGGCGCCACCGGGATCCCGGACATCCTCGGCGCGGCCATGGGCAGCGCCGCCGTCGGCTTCCTCGTGCTCGCGATCGCCCAGGGCGACCAGTGGGGCTACACGAGCGGCCGTACGGCACTCGCGGTCATGGCCGCGGCGGTGCTCCTTCCGGCCTTCCTCGTCCGCTGCACGCGCCGCGAGTCGCCGATCCTCGACCTGTCGCTCCTCCGCGAGAGGTACTTCGCGGTGGCGAACGCGGCGGCGTTCCTCTTCTCGGTCGGGTTCTTCGCCTACCTGTTCGTCAACGTGCAGTTCCTGACCGGCGTCTGGCGGTACTCCGTGCTCGGCGCGGGCCTGGCGATGACACCCGGCCCGCTGTTCGCCGCGGCGGCGTCCGGGCCCGCCGGTCGTCTCGCAGACCGCTACGGCCACCGCGTCGTGATCGCACCGGGAGCTGCGCTGTTCGCGGCCGGCGTCGCCTACCTCGCGACGCGGATGGGCGACTCGCCCGACTACTGGCGCGAGATGTTCCCCGCCTCGGTCCTCGGCGGCCTTGGCGTCGGGTTCACGATCTCGACCATCGGGAGCGCGGCCACGGCCTTCCTCCCGCCGCAACGGTTCGCGATGGGAAGCGCGTTCAACAACACGTGCCGCCAGGTCGGCGCCGCCATGGGCATCGCGCTGGCGGTGGCGATGCTCGGTCAGGCGGCACGCGTCGGCGCGCTCACCGCGTTCCACCGCACCTGGACCGTCCTTGGCGCGCTCGCGCTCGTGTCAGGCGCGCTGATGGGCGGCCTCTACCGCCGACCGGCGTACGCCCCCGAACCCGATGTGATCGCCGAAGGCGCAACGGTCGCGGCGCCGGCCGTGGCCGGGTAGCTCACGCCGGTTCGATCTCGAGGTCCTCCATGGGACCGTCGGGCGACCGCACGTCGGCGAGCAGGGGCAGCAGCAGCGCCACGACCGCGCCGGCGACCACGACGGCGGTGATCGACGTGTGGTCGGCGATGAACCCGCCTACGAGGAGACCGATGGGCACCGTTCCCCCGAACCCCATGATCCAGAGTGCGGTGACGCGTCCCCGAACGGCGTCCGACAGGTGGTCCTGGAGCACGGTCGACAGCGCGGTCACACACCCGAAGTAGAAGAGCCCGACCAGCAACACGAGCGGGTAGGCGGCGGCGGGGTGGCGGACGAGCGCGAACGCCGCGAGCGCCACGCCGAAGAGGACCAGCCCACCGCGCACGAGGACGAGCCGCGAACGCCCGATCAGGAACGTGCCGACCGACACCGCACCGAGCGCCGCCCCGAGCCCGAACGATGCGTAGAGGATCCCGTAGGCCGCGCCGGTGACGTCGATGCCGAAGTTCTTGGCGGCGATCACCGGCATCAGGCCGATGAACGGCAGGCAGAAGAACGAGATCCCGGCGATCGTCAGCAGGCACCGCCGTACGAGACGGTCGCGCCGGGCGACGCGGAAGCCGCCGACCAGCCGTTGCAGCCCCTGCTCGCCCTGCTGCGGGTACGGACGCGGGATGGTGACCACCCAGAGGGTGCCGATGGCGAACAGATAGGTGAGGCCGTTGACGACGAACACACCGGGCGCGCCGATGGCGGGCAGCACCAGGCCGCCGATCGCGGGGCCCACGACGCGCGAGAGGTTCATCTGCACCGACTGCAGCGAGACCGCCCCCGCCAGGTCGCGCCGTCCTACGAGCTGGGGCAGCACCGCGGAGAACGTCGGCGCGTTGAGCGCGTTGCCGATGCCGAGGCCGAGGACCACGAGCAGGATCGCGGTGCGCGAGGGGTGGTGGCCGGCGGCGACGGCGGCCAGCACGAACGACAGGATCAGCTGCTCGGTCTGGCAGACGATCAGCAGCCACCGCCGGTCGATGGTGTCGGCGAGCAACCCGCCGACGATCGACAGCGCGAGGAGCGGGCCGAGCTGGGCGAATCCCAGCAGCGCGACGTAGCCCGATGACCTCGTCAGCTTGTAGGCGAACGCGCCCAGGGCGACGTTCTGCATCCAGGTGCCGATGTTCGACGCGAACGACCCCATCCACACGAGGCGGAAGTCCCGGTGCGCGAGCGCGGCGCGTGCCGTTCCCGGCGTGTAGGCGACGTCACCGTCGAGCACCGCGTCCTCGGTCTCCTCGAGGTTCGGGACGTGCGTCCGGGGGGTCCGGTCTTCCTGGTCGCGGCGTTGCGGCATCGGCGTCCGAGGATCGCATGCGCCGGCTCCGTCGGCGGAATCGGTGGTTCAGTCGTGCAGGTAGCCCACCGACCGCGCCTCGGCGTCGAGGGCGTCGCGGAACTTGGGGTGGGCGATGCGGATCAGCGCCCGGGCTCGTTCGGAGATGCTGCGGCCGCGGAGCTCGGCGACGCCGTACTCGGTGACGATGTGATCGACGGTGTTCTTGAGCGTCGTGACCACGGAGCCGGGCGTGAGCGTGGTGCGGATCCGCGACAGCGACTCGTCGGTCGTGGTCGAGTGCAGGACGATGAACGCCTTCCCGTGCGGCGAGTTGATGGCGCCGCGAGCGAAGTCGCTCTGGCCACCGCTCGACGACCAGTACCGGCCGCCGATCGTCTCCGACGCGCACTGCCCGAGGAGGTCGACCTCCGTGGTCGCGTTGATCGACACGAAGCAGTCCTCGCGGGCGATCGTCAGGGGGTTGTTCACGTAGTCGACGGGCAGGAGCTCGACACCGGTGTTCTCGTGGAGGAAGTCGTAGAGCGTGTTCGTGCCGAGTGCGAACGTCGTGACCATCTTCCCGGGGTGCACCTTCTTGCGGACGCCGTTGGCGATCCCCCGCTCGAACAGGTCGATGATCGCGTCGGAGAAGAGCTCGGTGTGGATGCCGAGATCGCGGTGGCCGTGGAGGCCGGCGAGCACGGCGCTGGGGATGGCGCCGATGCCGGTCTGGATGGTGGCCCCGTCGGGTATCCGATCGCAGATGAACGCGGCGATCCGGAGGTCCTTGTCGTTGGGCTGCACGGGCGGCACCTCGACGAGCGGGTAGTCGCTCTCGGTCCAGCCCGCGACCTGGCTCACGTGGATCTGGTTGTGGCCGAACGTGCGAGGCATCCGGGCGTTGACCTCGAGGAAGAACGGGGCGCGACCGATGAACGGCGCCACGTAATCCGCGTTCGTGCCGAGCGAGAAGTAGCCGTGCCGGTCCATCGGCGACGCCGCGGCCAGCACGAGCGAGAGCTTCGTCGACCGCTCGAGGATCATCGGCACTTCACTGAAGTGGTTGGGCACGAGCTCGCACTTGCCCTCGAGGAACGGCTTCCGAGTGACGTGGGAGAGGAAGTACGAGACGTGGCGCAGGTGGTCGCCGAGCTCGCCCCAGATGTAGCGGCGCTCGTGCAGCGCATGCATCTGGTGGATGCGCACGTTCCGGAGGCGGCCCGCGTTGGCCTCGAGCGCGTCGAGCAGTCCGACGGGCTCACCGTTGGCGATGGCGACGACGACGTCGGCGCCGGATCCCACGTGGGCGAGGACGTCGTCAGCGTGTCCGGGCGAGCGCGACATCGGGTGCGGCACGGCCGCAACCTACTCCGGGGCTGCGCTCGCGCCGCCCGTCGGCCCGAGCCGACGCCGCGACCGGCGGCGCAGGTAGGTTCGCCCCATGCGGATCGGACTGAGCGGTGGCGGATCGTCGATCGAACGGATCGTCGAGCAGGCACAGGAGGCGGAGGCCGACGGGTTCACCTCCCTCTGGTATGCGGGGGCCATCGGCGGCGATCCCTTCGTGCCGATGGCCCTCGCCGGTCGGGCCACGTCGACGATCGAGCTCGGAACCTCCGTCGTGCAGACCTACACCCGCCACCCGGTGCTCATGGCGCACCAGGCCCTCGCGGTCGCCGGTGCGATCGGGGGCGGCCGGTTCACGCTGGGGATCGGCGTGTCGCACCAGCCCGTGATCGAGCAGTCGTACGGGCTCGACTACGGCCACCCGGCGCGCCACATGCGCGAGTACCTGTCGGTGCTCGAGCCGCTGCTCCACGGCGAGAGCGTGTCGTTCGACGGCGCCGACTTCCGCGTGCGTGCGGACTTCCGGACGTCGAAGCCCGAGCACCCGGTGCCCGTCCTCGTCGCCGCGCTCGGCACCTCGATGCTCGACGCCACCGGGCGGCTGGCGCAGGGCACGATCACATGGATGGCCAACCGTCGCGCCGTCGACGAGCACGTGACGCCCTTGCTCGCGAAGGCCGCCGGCGAGGCCGGCGCGCCCGCCGCCCGCATCGTCGTCGGGCTACCGGTGGCGGTGTGCAGCGACGAGCACGAGGGCCGGGCCGCCGCGGGTCAGCAGTTCGCCATGTACGGCACCCTGCCGAACTACCGGCGCATCCTCGACATCGGCGGCGCGGACGGCCCCGCCGACGCCGCGATCGTCGGCGACGAGGACGCCGTGGCCGGCGAGATCCGGGCGCTGTTCGACGCCGGGGCCACCGACGTGTGGGCCGCCATCTTCCCGGTCGGCGACGATCGGAAGGCGTCGCGCCAGCGCACGCGCGCGCTGCTCCGCTCCCTCGCGGCGGAGTGAGATCGGCGCCGGCGAGGCGCTGAGCCCTTGCGCGGCGGGCCCGCGCGTGGTTGTGTCGCGGCGGCGCTATCGGAGCGACGCCGGCTCCCTTCGTACGTGGTCATTCGAAGGGAGTCCGATGGAACCCGCACCGGTGGTCGAGCCGGAGATGCTCGACCGTCTCGTCACCCTCCTCAGCGCCGCGGCGCGCGACGGAGGCTGGCACCAGCCGCACCGCCTCGTGTTCGTGCAATCCCCCGACGGCGAGGGCTTCGACCTCGGCGTGAAGGAGCTCGACGACGGCGACCACCCCATGGAGCACCTGCTCGGCTTCGTCGCGCCCGACGAGTGGTACGCGCTCGGCGTCGTGTCGTTCGGGTGGGCGTCGCCCATGTCGCACGACGACTCGGGCTACCGCACCACGATCCGCCCGTCGCTGCATCCGGAGCGCGTTCGGGTGCGGTCGGTGTTCCTCGCCGCTCGCGACGGCAGCGAGGCGTCCACCACCGAGCTCGCCGACGGCCGGGTCCTCGACACGCCCGGCGAGGGCACCATCGCCGACGCGGTGCGCCGCGCCCTGGCGCTGCCGACGAAGCCCGCGGAGGAGCCGCTGAACGCGCTGATGACGTCGATGTGGCTCGAGCAGGCGCTCATCGCCGCGGAGGAGTGGTGGGAGGAGGCCCGCGAGAACGGCGGCCGGGGCGCGCGCGGCCGGCGGTCCGGACCGGACTGGTCGGACCTGGCGTCACTTCACCCGGTGCTCGCGAGGGCCCGTGCCCGTGGCGTGCGCACGCCGTCGTCGAGGCTCGACGACGTCGGGCGGCTGTTCGCCGAGAACATCGGCTGGGCCGACGTCCGGTGGGAGTCGATCACCGGCGCGGCGCCGTGGGGCATCGAGGTCGAGCCCGATCTCGCGGCGTGGATGGACGAGGGCATGTACGCGCGATGGCTGCTCGCCGAGCACCCGTCGGTCGACGCCCTGGCGGAGCGGCTGCGCGCGCTCGTGTCGCGTGACTGCGTCCGCAAGCTCGACGCCTGCCTGGAGGCGTGGGGTCTGCTGGCGCGGGGCTGAGATCGCGTCCCCCGCTGGGGCTCAGCGTTCCGGTGACGCCCGGTCGCGCCGAACGCGTTGTTGTCACACCCCCAGGGCACAATGGGAACAGATGTTCGTTTCCCTGGCTTCAGCGGTCGACGAGGTGTGCGACGTGGATGTGGCCGCGCTCGCCGACGGCGAGGTGGGCGACGCCATCGTCGAGCTGGCCCGGCTGCGGGCGCGGCTCGAGGCCGTGGAGGCGAGCCTGGCGGCGTCGTTCGACGCCCGCCGGGCCTATGCACCCTCGGGGGCGAAGACGGCGAGGGCGTGGATCGCCGCCGAGACCCGCGAGCCCGCGAGCGAGGTGGGAGCGCGGGTGTGGTTGGGCCGCAAGCTGCGCGACCTGCCGGCCCTGGTGGGCGAGGCGTGGCGGGCGGGCCGGATCGGCGAGGCCCATGCCCGCCGGCTGGCCGGGGCGGTGAACGACCGCACCGCGGCACTGTTCGCCCGTGACGTCGAGCTGCTCGTGGAGCAGGCCGAACGGCTGCGGTGGTTCGAGTTCCACCAGGCCATCGAGTACTGGTTCCGCCTGGCCGACGGCGAGGGCGCCGGCGAGCGACGAGGAGCGCCGCAACCGGCGCAAGGTGCACCTGTCCGAATCGATCGGCGGCCTGTGGTTCGGGTCGATGACCTTGGATCCGCTGTCGGGCACGATCGTGGGCAGCGAGCTGGGCCGCCTCGAGCGCCAGCTGTTCGACGACGACCGGGCCAAGGCCCGCGCCGAGCTGGGTCGCGACCCGCTGGCCCACGACTGGCCCGCACCCCTGAGCAGCGGCGCGCCGACGCTCTCGTGGAGATGGCGCGGCGGTCCCGCAGCCTCCCCGAAGGCATCGCCGCCGCCCGCCCCCTGTTCACCGTCCTCGTCGGCGAAGACACCTTCCGGCGCACCTGCGAGCTGTCGGGCGGCCAGATCCTCTCCCCCGAGCTGCTCGCCCCGTGGCTCTGCGACTGCGTGTTCGAGCGCATCGTCTTCGGCGCCCCCGACCGCGTCCTGTCGGTGAGCCGCCAGCGCAGCTTCCCCGACGCCGTGCGCCGCGCCATCGAGGTCCGCGACCGGCGCTGCCACCACCACACCTGCGACACCCCTGCCGACCGTTGCCAGATCGACCACATCCGACCGTGGAGTGACGGCGGAAGCACCTGCGTCGACAACGGCCGCCCCGCGTGCGGCCACCACAACCGCTGGCAATGGACCGACGGCGACCAGAACCGCCCGCACGACCCCTATGACGACCCCCACGAGCGGCCACCACCCGACAACGGCTGACGGCCGCCGTCGAGCTCGTCGGCGGCGAGCCGTGGGGCGGCCTTAGCCTGCGCCCGTGCCGCCATGGCCGGCTCCAACTCCGACTCCGACTCCGAGGGACGTGCAACTCGAGCGAAGCGTCGTCGACGCCGTCGCCGCAGGATTCGCCATCGGTGAACCCGGCGACGTCGTCCTCGCGGCGCGCGGCTGGGTCTCGCTGAACCTCGTCTGGCGCTTCTCCACCGGCCTCGGCATGTGGGCCGTGAAGGAGGTCGCGCGCGAGTCACGGTCGGAGCTGGAGGCCGCGGCGGAGATCGAGGCCGCCGCCGCACTGGTCGGCGTGCCGGCGCCGCGCATGATCCGGACGACCGCCGGCGCAGTGACGCTCGAAGTCGCCGGCCGCGTGTTCCGGTGCCACGAGTTCGTCGATGGCCGCGCGCCGGTACCGGGTGCGTCCCGTCACGACGCCGCGTCGGCAGGCGGGGCGCTCGGCCTCCTCCACTCCGCGGCGCTGCCCTGGGACCCCGTCCTCCGCTCTCAGACGGTGTTCGGCGAAAGCCACTGGCTGGGCCTCATCGACCGCGGCGCACGCGGGGGGGCCGCCTGGGTGGACGCGCTGCGGCGCGCGCTGCCTGGCATCCTTGCCGCCGAGTCGGCCGCATCGGAGTGGCGAGATCGAGCCCACCGCTGGATCGGCAGCCACCGCGACGTTCGGCCGGACAACACGATGCGCGTCGGCGACACGCTCCTGCTGGTGGATTGGGACGGTGCCGGTCCCGTCGTCCGAGGCCGTGAGGTCGTCGGAGCCCTCGAGTGGTGGCGGCCGCACGATGACGCGTTCCTCTCGGCCTACGTGGACGTCGCCGGCGAGGTCGACCTCGAGGAGGGCCGCGGCGAGGACGGCGGCCTGGTGTGGTGGCTCGAAACGAACGTCGAGCACGCGTTGGCCCTCCCTCACGACGAAGAGCGCGACTGGGCCGTGTCAACGCTCGCGGGGAGCTTCGCCCGCCGCCGGTGATCGCTACAGCACCTCGTCGGCGAGGCCGAGCTCGACCGCCTCGGCGGCGTCGAGCCACCACTCCTTGCGGGTCCACCGGCGGGCGATCTGGCCGGCGGTCAGCGTGGATCGGTCGGAGAGGATGGCGAGGAGGCGCTTCTGGAGCCGGCGGGTGAAGTCGACCGTGTCCTCGAGCTCCGACACCTTGCCGGCGTTGGAGTGCGAGACCTCGTGGATGAGGAGGAACGAGTTCTCGCCGATCACGCGACGGTCACCGGCCTGGAGCAGCACCGCGCCCATCGACGCGGCCCGGCCGAGGGCGATCGTCGTGACGTGGTGGCCCATCGCCCGGAGGCGCCGGATGTAGTCGAACAGGGCGAGGCCGTCGAGCACCGCGCCGCCCGGGGAGTTGAACACGATCGTGATGGGCGAGCCCGGCTCCCGGCGACTCCACTGCCCCAGCTCGGCCAGGCACGCCTGCACCGACTCCGGTTCGACCGGTGCGTAGAACGTGTAGACGTGCGCCTCGGCGGCGTCGGCCCTCAGGTCACGGTCGCGGCGGCGCAGCGACGCCAGCTCGAGCAGCGAACGCTCCGTCTCGAGCTGCAGCTTGCGGACCTCGGCCCAGGTTCGCTGGTCGGCGAGGTCGGTCGGCGGCGGTCCGAGCGGGAGGACGACCTCGAGCAGGTCGTCGAAGCTCGACACGTCGGGGCTCTCACGGTTCACGGCGCGTTCCCGTCCGGTGCGCTCGACGACCTCGACGACCGCCTGCTCGACGGCCTCGGTCACGTCGACCGCCTTCACCGGTCGGGCCGAGTCGGCGCGCGCAGCCCCGTCCTCGTCCGGTGTCGGCGGTCTCGTGCTCCGCCCGCCTCCCATGCCTCTCTGATCGGCACGCAGCGGCGTCGACTCCAGGGAAAGCCGCCCTCGGAGCCGACGAGAAGCTGAGATCAGCTGGCGACGAGGCTCCGGAGCCCGTGCTCGGCCTTGGTGATCGCCGTCCGTATGGCGTGGCCCTCGATCGAGTAGGCCGCCATGCGGTTGGCGAAGTGCCCGTACCGGCGGGAGCCGACGACGATGGCCTCGGTGTCGGCGAGCGCATCGAGGGCGGCACGGTCACGCCGGGCGTCGAACACGATGCGAAGCGAGGTCGGCACGCCGCACGCGTGCGAGAGCTCGAGCGCGATCAGTGCGCTCGCCGGCCGGCGAACCGTCTGCCACTCGAGCTCCGCCCGCTCGCAGCATCCCCGCCACCCGGAGAGGAAGTCGGCGACGTCGGGAGAGGAGATGGCGTCGACCTGCACGTAGAGGCACGGCAGCGACCCGCGCTCGCCGAACGGGAGCTCGGTGCGGGTGTACTTCACCACGGGGGCGGCCACGGCGGAACTCATTCCGGAGATTCCATCGGCCCAAACCCCCGCGAACGTGAGGGCGCGGGCAACGTTTCGCGGAAAGTTCAGGATCCCGACGCGCGCCGGCGGCGGACGAAGCCGAGGTCAGAAGATCAGCGTGGCGTGCCGGGCGAAGTCGACGAAGATCCCGGGAAGCACGCCGGCGACGACGGTGAAGGCGACGGTCGCCACCAGCGCGATGCCGGCGCTCACCGGCACGGGGAGGCGCGGCGCCACCTCGCCCTCGTCGCCCTCGGGCGACGAGTACATGAAGATCACGACCCGCAGGTAGAAGAACGCCGTAATCACTGCGACGAGCATGCCGATCAGGGCGATGGCGTAGGAGTGCGCCTCGACGGCGGCGGCGATGACGTAGAACTTGGCGAAGAAGCCCGACGTGAACGGCGCGCCCGCCTGGGCCAGCAGCAGCACCGTGAAGGTGAGGGCGAGGAGCGGGCGCCGGGCGGCCAGCCCCCGGTAGTCGTCGAGGCTGTGGGCACGATCGCCCTTACGGCCGACCACGGTGGCGATCGCGAACGAGCCGATGATCATGAAGGTGTAGGCGAGGAGGTAGAACAACGCCCCCGAGATGCCCCGCTCGTTGCCTGCCTGCAGCCCGATGAGGATGTACCCGGCGTGGGCGATCGACGAGTAGGCGAGCATCCGCTTGATGTCGCGCTGCACCACGGCGAGGACCGCGCCCACGAGCAGGCTGAGGATGGCGAGGACCCAGATGATGGGCCGCCAGTCGAGGCGCAGCGCGCCGAACGTCGAGAAGAACACCCGCAGGAAGGCGGCGAAGCCGGCCGCCTTCGAGGCGCCGGCCATGAACGCCGTCGTCGGTGTCGGCGCCCCCTGGTAGACGTCGGGCGTCCACGTGTGGAACGGCACCGCGGCGACCTTGAACCCGAAGCCGACGATGAGGAGCACCACCCCGGCCATGAGCACCCCGGTGCTCGTGGGCAGGTTGCGGGAGAGGTACTGGGCGATGCCGGCAAGGTTGGTGGTGCCGGTGGCGCCGTAGACGAGGGCGATGCCGTAGAGCAGGAACGCGGAGGAGAACGCCGACATCACGAAGTACTTCATGGCCGCCTCGCCGGACGCCGCCCGCCGGCGGTGGAACCCGGCCAGCACGAACAGCGAGATGGTCAGGGTCTCGAGGCCGAGGAACACGAGGATGAGGTCGTTGGCCGCGGCCATCAGCATCCCGCCGGCCGCCGAAAGCAGGATGAGCACGTAGAACTCGGGCCCGTCGAGGCGTTCGCGCCGGAGGTAGCCCTCGGCGAGCAGCGCGGTGAGCACCACCGCGATCGCGATCACGACGAAGAAGAACACCGCGAACCCGTCGACCGCGACCACGTTGGCGAACGCGAAGCGCGGCCCCTTCTGGTCGATGAAGTGCCACAACCAGGCCGACCAGCCGAGTGAGACGCCGGCGGCGAGGATCGTGAGGATGGAGTAGAAGCCGCGGCCGCGCCGGCCGGGAACGAGCGACGCCACCGTGAGCAGCACCAGCGCACCGACGACGAGGGCGAGGATGGGCCCCAGGTTCGAGTACTCGACGTTGGGATGCACGAGCGGACCGAGCGGCGACGTCGCCTGGGCGATCATCACTTCCCCTCCCCCGCGGCGACGCCCGGCTGGGTGTAGTTGGAGTGCTGCTCGACGTGGCTGATGAGGCGGTTCACGGACGGCTCGATGCGGTCGAGGACGGGCTTGGGGTAGACGCCGAGGAACACGATCAGCACCAGCAGCGGCACGATCACGCCCCGCTCCCGCCAGGTCATCTCGCGGAAGTCGGCGTTCTCTTCGGACGGCTCGCCGTGGAACACCCGCTGGTAGGCCCACAGCAGGTAGAAGGCGGCGAGGATCACGCCGGTGGCGGCGACGACGGCCCACCAGCGGTGGGTGATGAACGTGCCGATCAGGATGAGGTACTCCCCGACGAACCCGTTGAGCGCCGGCAGGCCGAGCGACGACAGCATCACCAGGGTGAACACGCCGGCGAAGATCGGCGCCGGCTTCTGCAGCCCGTTGAGGTCGGCGATCAGGCGGGTGTGGCGGCGCTCGTAGATCCAGCCGACGAGGAGGAACAGGGCGCCGGTCGAGATGCCGTGGTTGATCATCTGGAGCACGCCGCCCGACAGGCCCTGGGTGGTGAAGGCGAACGTGCCGACCACGATGAACCCGAGGTGCGCGATCGAGGAGTAGGCGACCAGTCGCTTCAGGTCGCGCTGCATGGCGGCGACGATCGCCCCGTAGGTGATACCGATCACGCCGACGGTGAGCAGCACCGGGGCCAGGTCGACGGCGGCCTTGGGGAACAGGTAGAGACCGAACCGCAGCAGCCCGTAGGTGCCGAGCTTCAGCAGGACGCCGGCGAGGATCACCGAGCCGGCGGTGGGCGCCTCGGTGTGGGCATCGGGCAGCCAGGTGTGCACCGGGAACAGCGGCACCTTGACGGCGAAGGCGAGCGCGAAGGCGAGGAACAGCCATCTCGCGGTGGCGCCCCCGACCGCCTGGGCGTTGGCGAGCTGCACGACGTCGAAGGTGAGCTTCCCGGTCGCCCGCTCGGTGAGGAACACCAGCGCGAGGATCCCGACGAGCAGGAACGCCGACCCGAAGAGCGTGAAGAGGAAGAACTTGATCGACGCGTACACGCGGTTCTCGTAGCCCCACCCGGCGATGAGGAAGTACATGGGCACGAGGACGAGCTCGAAGAAGAGGAAGAACAGCAGCAGGTCGAGCGCGATGAACACGCCCATGCAGGCCGCCTCGAGCACGAGCATCCACAGCACGTAGGCCTTCACGTCCCGGTGGACGGCGGGGCCGACCAGGGCGATCGGGAACAGCACCCCGGTGAGCACCAGGAGCCACAGCGAGATGCCGTCGACGCCGAGCTTCCAGGAGATGCCGAGGTCCTTCACCCAGACGTGCTGCGACAGCATCTGGAAGCCGGCCTCGCCGGTCTTGAACTGGACCGCGACCACGACCGAGAGCGCGCCGGTGGCGAGTGCGACCAGCAGCCCGACGGTCTTGAGCGTCGACTCCTGGCGCCGCGGGATCAGCCCGACGATCAGTGCGCCGACGAGCGGTACGGCGACGAGCGAGGTCAAGAGGGGGAACTTGGGCGAGGCGCCCTCGGCGGCGAGCACGGGCAGGACGGACAGCACGTTCATCACAGACCCACCCGCACGAGCGTCCAGGCCAGCAGGAGCACGACGCCGGCCGCCAATCCGAGGGCGTAGTTGCGGACGTAGCCGGTCTGCAACCGGCGCAGCTGGGCACCCCCGTTGCGCACCAACGTGCCGAGGCCGTTGACCGCGCCGTCGACGACGCGCTTGTCGAGGACGTAGGCGCACCAGTTGGCGACCATCCGGCCGGGGCCGGACACGAAGGCGGCCAAGCCGGCGTCGACGTACCACGCCCGCCGGAGCACGAGGGGCTCGAGCCCGGCGTTCTCCTCCGGCCGCCGCCGGTACCAGGTGACGTAGGCGATGGCGAGGCCGGCGAGGCCGGCGATGGTGGCGAGCGCGCCGAGCCCGATCTTGGCGCCGCTCGTGAGCGTGGCCGCCTCGACGTGGGCGAGCGACGGTTCGAGCCAGTGCTCGAGGAAGAGCGTGCGGCCGAAGAGCGGAAGGTTGATCACTCCGCCCACGAACGCGGCGACGGCGAGGACGATGAGCGGGAGGGTCATCACGAGCGGCGACTCGTGCGGCTCGGCGTGCTCGGCGTGGTCGTCGACGTGGGCATCGGAGGTCTCGGCGGCCCGGTGACGCCAGCGCTCCTCGCCGTAGAAGACGAGGAAGACCTGGCGGCTCATGTAGTACGCCGTGAGGAGCGCGGTGACGAGGCCGACCGCCCAGAGGCCCGGGTTCTTCGACCAGGCGCCGGCGAGGATCTCGTCCTTCGACCAGAAGCCCGAGAGCGGCGGGAAGCCCGAGATGGCCAACCACCCGACCAGGAACGTCACCCACGTGATCGGCATCCACAACCGGAGCGCACCCATGCGCTTCATGTCCTGCTCGTCGTGCATCCCGTGGATGACCGAGCCGGCGCCGAGGAACAGGAGCGCCTTGAAGAAGGCGTGGGTGATCATGTGGAAGATGGCGGCGACGTAGGCGCCCGAGCCGACCGCGAGCACCATGTAGCCGAGCTGGCTGATCGTCGAGTAGGCGAGCACCTTCTTGATGTCGTCCTGGGCGCAGGCGATCGTCGCGGCGAAGAGTGCGGTCACCGCGCCGATCACGGCGATCACCCACGTCGCCGTGCCGCTCGCCGCCGCGATGATCGGCGACACCCGGCAGAGCAGGTACACGCCGGCGGTCACCATCGTCGCGGCGTGGATCAGCGCCGACACGGGGGTGGGGCCTTCCATGGCGTCGGGCAGCCACACGTAGAGCGGCAGCTGGGCCGATTTGCCGGCGGCGCCGACGAACAGCATCAGCACGATCGCCGTGGCCGTGACCTCGGGGATCTTGCCGGCGTTGGTGAGCACGCCGGCGGGGCCGATGTAGTTGAGCGAGCCGACCGCGCCGAACATCAAGAACATGGCGATCATGAACCCGAAGTCGCCGACGCGGTTGGTGACGAACGCCTTCTTGCCGGCGACCGCCGCCGAGCTGCGCGTGAACCAGAACGAGATCAGGAAGTAGGAGCACGCACCGACGCCCTCCCACCCGAGGAAGCTCAGGAGGAAGTTGTCGGCGAGGACGAGCACCAGCATCGAGAAGACGAACAGGTTCAGGTAGATGAAGAACTTGCTGAACCGCTCGTCGCCGTGCATGTAGCCGATCGAGTAGAGGTGGATCAGCGTGGCGACGCCGGTGACGAAGAGCGCCATCGTGATCGACAGCGGATCGAGCAGCAGCGCGGCGTGCACGTTGAGCCCGCCGACCGGGATCCAGTCGAACATCGTGACGACGACGTGCCGGCTGTCGGCCGGCATCGACACGACCTTTGCGAACATCACGAGGACGGTGAGGAACGAGGCGCCGACGGCCGTCGTGGCCAGCCATCCCGCGAGTGGCTCGCCGAGCTTGCGGCCGGCCACGACGAGGACGACGAAGCCCGCGAGCGGCAGCGCGGGGATCAGCCAGGCGTAATCGAGGGTTCCCATCGGGTGGCGGTCAGCCCTTCAGGATGTGGAGGTCGTCGGCGGTCGCGCCCGCGCGCCGCCGGAAGATGGCGACGATGATCCCGAGGCCGACCACGACCTCGGCGGCCGCGACCACCAGCACGAAGAACACGACGACCTGCCCGCCGATGTCGTTGAGCATGCGGGCGAAGGTCACGAACGACAGGTTGACGGCGTTGAGCATCAGCTCGACGCACATGAACATCACGAGGATGTTGCGGCGCACCAGCAGCCCGAAGGCGCCGATGGTGAACAGGATCGCCGCGAGGATGAGGTACCACTCGCCGCCCAGGCTCACGATCGGCCCTCCAGGTGCTCGGCGACGAGCTCGGCGTCGCGCTCCTTGGCGAGCTGCTCGTCGAGGGCGCGCTGCTCGGCCAGCATCTCGGCCTGCTCGGCCCGCGGTGGCCGCCGGGCGAGCACGACGGCGCCGACGACCGCGATCACGAGCAGCACCGCCGTCACCTCGAACGGCAGCAGGAAGCCGGTGAAGAGCGAGCGACCGAGCAGGTCGACGTTGGGTGCGCCGCCGGCGGCGGAACCGCTGGCCGCCCCGCGCGCCGAGGGGGTGCCGGTCGCCCAGTCGCGCACGCCGGCGAGGAACAGCAGCAGGAACAAGCCGACGAGCGGGATCAGCAGCCCGGCCCACCGCTGGACCGGTCCGAGCGGCTCGACGTCGACGTTCTCCTCGCGGTCGACACCGAGCAGCATGATCACGAACAGGAACAGCACGACGATGGCGCCGGCGTACACGATCACCTGCACGGCCGCGAGGAAGTCGGCGTGCTGCTCGACGAACAGCACCGCCACTCCGAAGAGCGTCATCACGAGCGACAGCGCCGAGTGGACCGGGTTGCGGCTGAAGACGACGCCGAACGCGCCGGCGAGCACGATGGCGGCGGCGATCACGAAGGTGAGGAAGTCGACGGGCGTGGCGCCGAAGACGCTGAACGCGAGCATCACTCGCCGCCCCGGTTCTCGGTGAACACGAACCAGGCGTCGCCGGTCTCCTCGTCGCGCGTCGCCTGGTCGGGCTCGCTCGCGCGGGTGCCGTAGCCGAGCTCACCCGACCACTGGACACGTCCCTCGAACTCGGCGCTGCCGGAGGGCGAGGTGGCGCGCACCCAGGCCGAGGTGCGCTCGTCGTCGCCCTCGCGCCAGTCCTCCCACGGGAGCTGCTTGGGCAACCCGTCGTCGGAGACGACCAGCTCGGCCTTCGTGTAGATCGCGTCCTGCCGGTTGGTGAAGGAGAACTCGAACAGCTTCGACTCGGTGATCGCCTCGGTCGGGCACGCTTCCACGCACAGGTCGCAGTGGATGCACCGCAGGTAGTTGATCTCGTAGACGAAGCCGTACCGCTCTCCGGGCGACACCGGTGCGTCGGCCGGGTTGTCGGCGCCGCGCACGTAGATGCACCGCGCCGGGCACACCCCCGCGCACAGCTCGCATCCGATGCACTTCTCCATCCCGTCCTCGTACCGGTTGAGGACGTGGCGGCCGTGGTGCCGGTCGGGCTTCGGCCGCTTCTCCGCGGGATAGGGCGTGGTGACGCGCGGCAGGGCGATCTGCTTGAACGTCACCTTGAAGCCGTCGAGCGCGCCCATCAGCGGTCGGTCTCCGCAGTCACGAGTGGAGGTCCTCCTCCGAGACGGTCGCCTTCCCGAGCTGGAGCGAGCGCAAGAGCATCGCCCCCGCGACGATGAGCGCGACGAACGCGATGGCGAGGTTGCGGATCTTCTCTGCGGTCGTGTTGGCGGCGAGGATGCTCGCGATCACGAGCAGCCAGCCGAGCGAGAGCGGGATGAGCACCTTCCAGCCGAGGTCCATCAGCTGGTCGTACCGGAACCGCGGCAGCGTCGCCCGGAACCAGACGTAGCAGAACAGGAACACCATCACCTTGGCGACGAAGTAGACGACGGGGAGCAGCCAGGCGGCGAGGAAGCTCGTGGGCGCCAGCCCGAAGTGGGGCCCGTTCGGCCCGCCGAGGAAGAGGGTGACGATGATCGCCGACATGGTGATCGTGTTCATGAACTCGGCGAGGTAGAAGAGTGCGAACCGCACCGAGGAGTACTCGGTGTTGAACCCGCCGACGAGCTCCTGCTCCGCCTCGACCAGGTCGAAGGGCGGTCGGTTGAGCTCGGCCGTGGCGGCGATCCAGAAGAGGACGAACGGCACCACCCCGAGCCGGATGAGGTTGATGGTCGCCAGGCTGCTCTGCTGCGCGACGATCGCGCTCGTCGCCAGCGAGCCCGTGACGAGCACGACGGCCACGACCGAGATCCCGAGCGTCGCCTCGTAGGAGATCATCTGCGCCGACGCCCGCACCGCACCGAGCAGCGGGTACTTCGAGCCCGACGACCAGCCGGCGAGCATCACGCCGTAGACGGCGATCGACGACATGGCGAGCAGCCACAAGATGCCGACCGGCGGATCGGCGAGCTGCAGCCGGGTGTGGTGCCCGAACACCGACACGATGCCGCCCACCGGCACGATGGCGAACGACAGGAACGCCGGCACCATCGAGAGGTACGGCGCGAGCCGGAACAGGCGCCGGTCGGCCCGCTCGGGAAGCAGGTCTTCCTTGAAGAAGAGCTTCGTGCCGTCGGCGAGGCTCTGGAGGATCCCCCACCGCCCGGCGCGGTCGGGACCGACGCGGTTCTGCATGTCGGAGATCACCTTGCGCTCGAACCAGACCATGAGCATGGTCGCGACGAGCAGCACCACGAACGTGACCGCCACCTTCACGGCGACGATGAGGAACACCGCGAACCCGATCCCCTTGGCGAAGAGCGGGTCACCACCGGTGGCGGTCGAGGCAGCGGCGAGGAGGAGGTGCATCAGGGCGTCTCGATGGCGATCTCGTTGGCCGGCTTCGACGCGTCGATCATCGCCGCCACCTCGATCCCGGGCACGTTGAACGGCAGCGCTGCGGTCCCTCGCGGCAACGTGGGGTCGGCCTCGGCCGTGATCGTCGTGGTCAGCTGGGGCGACCGGAGGCGGACGACACCGCCGCTCTTCACACCGAGGCGGTCGAGGTCCGACGGGTGGACGCGGAGCACCGGCTGCTTGGCCAGCGGCGCGAGCGACGGTGACATCTGCACGTTGACCCCGTTGTCGTAGAGCTTGCGACCGACGACGAGGCGGAGGGCGTAGGCGTCGGGCTTCGCGGCGGTGGTGCCGCTCGCGGCGCGGTCCCACTCGATCAGCGCCGGGCGCGGCCGCCCGGCCGCAGCTTCGGCGTCGCTCTCGGCTGCGGGGCCGGCCGTCTCGGCCGCGGCCGGGTCGTGGGCCTGCACCGGCACACCGTGCGACTCGACCGACGCGATCCCTGGGGTCTCGACGGGATCGATCTCGCCCTCGCCGGCGTCGCGCTCCTGGCCGACGGTGACGTCGGTGGCAGGGGGCATCTCGGTGTCGAGCACCGTCCCTTCCGGCACGGGGACGACGATGCCGTCGCGATGGCCCCGCGTGCCAAGCGTCGTGCGGTTGATCCCCGCGTACGCCGGCGCGACCCGGACGATCTCGTCCCAGATCCCATCGAGCGACAGGAAACCGAGGTCGCCGCCGAGGCGCGCCGCGAGCTCGGCCGCGATCATCCAGTCGGGCCAGGCCACCTCGGGCGCGGTGACCTTCTGGCCGAGTCGCGACACGCGGCCTTCGAGGTTCGTGGTGGTGCCCGGCCGCTCCGCGAACATCGCCGCGGGGAGGACGAGGTCGGCCTGGCGGGACGAGGCTGTGAGGAACGCGTCGACGGCGATCACGAACCGGGCGCCATCGAGGCCACGTTGCGCGAGGTCGCGGTCGGGGAAGTCGGACACCGGATCGGCACCGAGCAGGACGAGCGTGCCGATGCGGCCGTCGGCCGCGGCCTCGAGGATCCCGCGGGTGTCGAGCCCGCCCGACTCCGGCGCCGAGCCCCAGAAGGCGGTGAACCAGTCGCGGCCGGCGTCGAGGGCCACCCGCCCCGGAAGGATGCCGGGGGCCAGGCCCATGTCGAGGGCGCCGTGGACGTTGCCGCGGCGCAGGGCCGAGAGGAACCGGACGCCGGGGATGTCGGCGAGCAGCGCCGCCGCCGCGACCACGCCGTCTGCAGGTTCGGCGAGCGACGGGCGCCCTAGCACGACCACCGGGTTGCCGCCGAGCTGATCGCGCAGACCGCCGGCGAGGGCCTTCCGGAGCGCCCCGGCCTGGTCGGACGGGAGGCAGGGCACCACCGTGGTGGCGTAGCGGGTCATGCCCGTGCGGCCGGAGGCCACCTCGACGAGCGGCACCTTCTTCTCGAGGGCGGCGCGGCGGAGCCGCAGGTACAGGACCGGCAGCTCCTCCTTCACGTCGGGCCCGAGCAGCACGATCGCCGACGCGGTGTCGCAGTCGTCGATCGTGGCGCGCGGCAAGCCGAGCACCACCTCCGCCGGCAGGCCGTCGCCGAGCTGCGCGTCGACGTTGTCGGTGCCGATCACGCACTTGGCGAGCTTGGCCCAGGCGTATTGGTCCTCGTTGGCGAGGCGGGCGCCGCCGATCACGGCGACCGAACCCGAACCGGCCGACGACACGGCCGCGGAGATGGCTTCTCCGGCGGCGTCGAGGGCGTCGGCCCACGTCGTCTGGACGAGCTCGCCGCCGCGCTTCACGAGCGGTCGTCCGAGACGATCGTCGCTGTTGACGGCCTCGTAGGAGAACCGGCCCTTGTCGCACAGCCACCCGTGGTTGACCGCGTCGCTGTCGATGCCGAGGTAGCGCGTGAGGTCGTCGTTCGACGACTGCACCGCCACGCGGCAACCGACCGCGCACTGCGTGCACGTGCTCTCGACCTGCTCGAGGTCCCACGGCCGGGCCCGGAAGCGGTAGGGCTTGGCGAGGAGCGCCCCGACCGGGCAGATCTGGACCGTGTTGCCGCTGAAGTAGCTGGCGAAGGGCTGATCGGGGAAGGTGTTGACCTCGGTCTTCGCGCCCCGGCTCATGAACTCGATGAGCGGGTCGCCGGCGACCTCGTCGGCGAAGCGGGTGCAGCGGTCGCACTGGATGCACCGCTCGCGGTCGATGAGCACGACGTCGGAGAGCGCGATCGGCTTCTCCCAATGGCGCTTCTCCTCGACGAAGCGCGTCTCGCCGGGGCCGTACGCGAACGTCTGGTCCTGCAGCGGGCACTCCCCGCCCTTGTCACAGACGGGGCAGTCGAGCGGATGGTTGACGAGGAGGAACTCGAGGATGCCGTCCTGGACCTTCTTCACCTCCGGTGAGGTCGTGACGACCTCCTGGCCGTCGGCGACCGGCACGTAGCAGGCGGGCTGCAGCTGGAAGCCGCGCGGGCCCTTGATCTGCACGAGGCACATCCGGCACATGCCGACGGGCCGCATGCGGGGGTGGTAGCAGAAGCGGGGGATGTAGATGCCGGCCCGCTCGGCCGCGGCGATCACCATCTCGCCCTTGTGGGCCTCGATCTGCTTGCCGTCGACCGTGATGGTCACGGCGTCGGGCGGGGTGGCAGTGTCACTCATAGGGGCACCCGCCGTCCTTCACGTGGACGAGGAACTCGTCGCGGAACATCTGCATCGCCGAGACCGTCGGCACGGCGGCCGACGGCCCGAGGAAGCAGATCGTGGTCATCGGGTACGGCCACGGCATCCCCGGGATGATGTTGTCGGAGATGTCGTAGAGCAGGTCGAGATCCTCGCGCCGGCCGCTTCCGGTCTCGATCCGGTACAGGATCTTCGACAGCCAGCCGGTCCCCTCGCGACACGGCGTGCACTGACCGCACGACTCGCGCTCGAAGAACCGCACGAGCCGCCATGCGGCGCGCACGGGGCAGGTGGTCTCGTCCATGACGACGATCGAGCCCGACCCGAGCATCGACCCGCCGCCGCCCGGCATCACACCGTCGGCCTTGCCGACCTCGTCCTGGCCGAGGGGCACGTCGAGGTGCTGTGGACCGAACCAGGGCGACGACGCGCCGCCGGGGATGATGATCTTGACCTCGTTGCCGTTGCGGATGCCGTTCCCGCAGCGCGGGTCGAAGATGATGTCGCGGAACGTCGGCTTCACCATCTCGAGCTCGTAGTTGCCGGGCTGGTTGACGTGACCCGAGAGGGCGAAGATCCGCGTGCCGGTCGACCGGCCGGCCCCGAGCGCCGCGAACGCGTCGCCGCCGTTGACGACGATCCACGGGATGTTCGACATGGTCTCGACGTTGTTGACGACCGTGGGCGCGCCGTAGAGGCCGATCGCCGCCGGGTAGTAGGGCGGCTTGATCCGAGGGAACCCGCGCTTGCCCTCGAGGCTCTCGAGGAGCGCGGTCTCCTCACCGCAGATGTAGGCGCCGGCACCCGGGTGGATCACGACGTCGATCGACCAGCCCGACCCGAAGATGTCGTGACCGACGGCGCCGTGCTCGTAGGCTTCGTTGAGCGCTTGCTGCATGCGCTCGAAGCCGAGCGCGAACTCACCCCGGATGTAGATGAACGCCTGGGCGGCGCCGATCGCGAACGCGGTGATGAGGGTGCCTTCGATGATCTGGTGCGGATCGCCCTCGATCAGCATGTGGTCCTTGAAGGTGGCCGGCTCCGACTCGTCGCCGTTGATGACGAGGTAGGTCGGGTCGGCCTGGCGGAGCATCCCCCACTTGCGCCCCGCCTCGAACCCGGCGCCGCCGCGGCCGAGCAGGTTCGCCTTGTTGACCTCTTCGTGGACGGCCTCGCGCCCGATCTGCAGCGCCTTGCGCAAGCCGGCGTAGCCGCCGTTGTCGAGGTAGCTCCGCAGCGTCCAGGAGTCGGCGTTGCCGATCCGGCGCGTGGTGATCCGGTCGACGTCGGTGAGAGGCATCAGGCGCTCACTTCCGCTCGCCGCTTCGGGGCTCGGGCGCCGAGTCGCCCTTGTTGTCGACCACGGCGGCGGCCCTGGGCTTCTTGGCCGGGGCTGCCTTCGCCGGGCCGGCGGCGACGAGGCCGACGGACCGGGCGACGCGGGCGTGGGTGCCGTGCGGCGGGATCGTGTCGGCGAGCCGCCCGGCGCGCAGGTCGTCGACGAGGCCGTCGAATGAATCGTCGGTGACGTCGCCGAAGAAGCGCCAGTTGACGGTGAGGCACGGGGCGTTGCCGCACAGCGCGAGGCACTCGACCTCTTCGAGGGTGAACGTGCCGTCGGGTGTGGTGGCGCCCGCCTTCACGCCGAGTGTCTGCTCGGCATGCTCGAGGAGCTCGTAGGCGCCGTTGAGCATGCAGGCGATGTTCGTGCACACGCTGACCAGGTACGTGCCGACCGGGTGCGTGAAGAACATGTCGTAGAACGACGCGGTGCCGAGCACCTCGGCGGGTGTGAGCCCGAGCAGCTCGGCCACGTGCTCCATGCCGTCGTTGGTCAGGTGGCCGTCCTGCTCCTGCACCAGGTGCAGGAGAGGGATCAGCGCGGAGCGCGCATGCGGGTAGAGCGCGATGGTGCGCTCGGCGCGCTCGACGTTCTCCTTCGAGAGGCGCGCCATCTAGCGGTCCACCCCGCCCATGATCGGGTCGACGGAGCTGATCACGGCGACGGCGTCGGCCACGATGCCGCCGCGCAGCATCACGGGGAGCGTCTGAAGGTTGGCGAAGGAGGGGTCGCGCATGTGCATCCGGTACGGCTTCGAGGAGCCGTCGGAGGCGATGTAGCACCCGAGCTCGCCCCGGGGCGACTCGATGGCCACGTAGGCCTCGCCGGCGGGCACCTTGTAGCCCTCGGTGAAGATCTTGAAGTGGTGGATGAGGGCCTCCATCGACTCGTCGATGCGGGCTCGCGGCGGCGGCGTGATCTTCTTGTCCTGGGCGCGGTAGTCGCCCGGCGGCATGATCTCGACGATCTGGCGGACGATGCGGATCGACTCCCTGATCTCGTTGAGACGCACCGCGTAGCGGTCGAAGGCGTCGCCGTACTGGCCGACGATCACGTCGAAGTCGACCTGGTCGTAGAACTGGTAAGGCATGTCGCGCCGGAGGTCCCACGGCACGCCGGTGGCGCGGAGGATCGGACCCGTCGCGGCCAGGGCGATGGCCTGCTCGGGGGTGAGCACGCCGACCCCTTCGGTGCGCTCGCGGAAGATCGGCTGGCCGGTGAGGAGCTGGTCGTACTCGTCGAGTCGGGGCTCGATGAGGTCGCAGATCTCCAACACGTCGTCGCGCCACCCGGCGGGCAGGTCGGCGGCGACACCGCCGGGCCGGATGAAGTTGTGGTTCATCCGCAGCCCCGAGACCTTCTCGAAGAACGCGAGGCACAGCTCGCGCTCGCGCCACCCGTAGAGCATCATCGAGATGGCGCCGAGGTCCATGCCGTTCGTGGCCATGTAGAGCAGGTGCGATGCCATCCGGTTCATCTCGAGGAGGAGCATCCGGATCCACGTCGCCCGGGGCGGGACCTCGAGGTCGAGCAACCGCTCCACGGTCAGCGCGAACGCGCACTCGTTGAAGAACGGCGCCAGGTAGTCCATCCGAGTGACGTTGGTCGGACCCTGGAGGTAGGTGAGGTCCTCCGCGGTCTTCTCCATCCCGGTGTGCAAGTAGCCGATCACCGGCTTCGAGCGCAGCACGGTCTCGCCCTCGAGCTCGAGCATCACGCGCAGCACGCCATGGGTGCTCGGGTGCTGCGGCCCCATGTTGATGATCATGGTGTCGTCCTCGGCGACCTCCACCGAGAGGTCACCCGGGTCGACGACGGTGCCTTCGGGCAGGCGCAGCCCCGCGCCCTCTTCACGCAGCAGCTCGAGCGGATCGGTCTGCGACCGCGCCTTCAGCTCCTGGGCGCCCTCGTCGGTCTCCTGCTCGAGAGCGGTCTCGACGTCGTCGTCGATGCGGCTCATCTCGCCCCCTCTCGCGGCGCCTTGAACTGCACGGGCACACGGCCGATCGGATAGTCCTTGCGGAGCGGGTGGCCCTCCCAGTCCTCCGGCATGAGGATCCGGGTGAGGTCGGGATGGCCGTCGAACGCGATGCCGAGCATGTCCCACGTCTCGCGCTCGTAGGCCTCCGTCCCCGGCCACAGGGAGAACAACGACGGCACCACCGGGTCGCCCTCCGGGACCTGCACGCGCACCCGAACCCGGCGCGGCGGCTCGTACGCCACGAGGTTCACGACGACCTCGAACCGCTCGGGCTCGACGCCGTCGGGCAGCACGCGCCCGCCATGCGTGAGGTAGTCGACCCCGCAGAGGTCGACGCACATGCGGAAGCCCTCATCGCTCAGGGCGCCCATCACCTCGAGGTAGCGGTCGCGTGGGACGAAGACCACGCGCTGGCCGTGCGAGTCGGCGACCGGGCAGCCGTGGACGAGCTCCGGCTCGGCGGGCGCGGTCGTGTCGGGGATGGCGCTGGTGTCGGACATGGGGCTACTTCGGAGTGCCGATCGCGACCCGCGTCTCGCGCTCTCCGCCGGGAGTCGCGAACACCGGCTCGAGGTGGACCTCGGCGCCGCGCCCGGTCTCGTCGCGGCGGCGGGTGATCTCGCCGGTGCGGATCTTGGCGTGGAGGGTGAGGATCCCGTGCAGCAGGGTCTCGGGGTTGGGTGGGCACCCGGGCACGTAGACGTCGACGGGTACGACCTGGTCGACGCCCTGCACGATGGCGTAGTTGTTGAACATGCCGCCGCTCGACGCGCACACACCCATCGAGATGACCCACTTGGGCTCCATCATCTGGTCGTAGACCTGACGGAGCACCGGCGCCATCTTCTGCGACACGCGCCCGGCGACGATCATCAGGTCGGCCTGGCGAGGAGAGGCGCGGAACACCTCCATGCCGAAGCGGCTGATGTCGTAGTTGGGTCCGCCGGCGGCCATCATCTCGATCGCGCAGCAGGCGAGGCCGAACGTGGCGGGCCACACGCTGTTGCGCCGCGCCCACTTCACGAACTCCTCGAGCGTGCCGGTGAGGAAGTTGTGGTGAAGGTCTTCGAGGCCCATCAGGCCGCCTCCCCGCTCCGCTCCCCCTGGCGCGACGGGATCCGGCGCACGGTGTCGGAGGTGCTCCGGCCGGTGGGCACGGTGACCGGGCGCAGCCGCTTCGCGGGACCCCACTCGAGGCCGCCCATGGCGATCTCGTACAGCAGCGAGATGAACACGATCACCGCGAACACGATCATCGCCACGAGGCCGTAGGTGCCGAGCGAGCCGTAGCTGACGGCCCAGGGGTAGAGGAAGATGATCTCGATGTCGAAGATGATGAACAGCATCGCGACCACGTAGAACCGCACCGGGAACCGCTCGGCGGGTTCACGCGTCGGAACGATCCCGCACTCGTACGGCGTCTCCTTGGCTGCCGTCGGCCGGCGCGGCGCCAGCAGCTTGGAGGCGAGGAACGACAGCGCCGCGAACAGGCCGGCAAGGACCAGCATCAGGAGAAGCGGGAGGTACTGGTCCATATCGGGCTCCTACCCGGCCGCCGCGGCGGCACGCGCCGACATGACGATCTTGTCGCGGCGGTGCAGCTGCCAGAGGACGAGGGCGAACAGCAGGGAGTTGGCGATCGCGAACAGCATCGACGGGTAGCGAAGGTCGCCGAGGTCGCGGATCATCACGACGCTCGTGACCGGCTTGGCGGGGTCCGGTGTGGGCCGCGGCGGGGCGCCGGTGATGCTCGGCGCCGCGATGATCGGCGCGACCTCCACGACCGCGTAGTGGGCCGAGTGGAGCCATCCCTTGAAGGGCGTGGTCGTGCGGTGGACGTAGCCGCCGGGGATGAAGTAGTCGTCGCCGCCCTTCTCGTAGGCGCGCACGAACGTGTAGTCGGTCGTCGCCTTGAACACGGGAGCGAACGCCGGGGCCGCGGCCTCCGTGCCCGGTGCCGGCGTTCCGGTCGCGGGCGCGAGCACCTTGTCGGCCGTGGCCGAGGCGTCACCGAGGACCGGATCGCCGGGCTTCAGCTGCTTCCAGCCGTTCGGGAAGTTGCCGGTGACGTCGAGGGTCGTCTGGTCGGCGATCTTGCCGGTGATGACCTCCTTCACGACCCAGTGCGGCTCCTGGCCCTTGATGCCGATGCCGTAGACGACCCAGACCCAGCCCATCACCGCGAGCCACCCGGTGAGGCCGCACGCGGCGAGGAGGAAGCCGAGGCGGGCGCCGGTGTTGGTGGCGAGCAGCAGGTAGACGCTGCCCATGAGGATCGTGACCGCGGTGATGACGATGAGCGCGCCGCGGATCTGCGGGTCCCAGGTGAGGGCGGCGAGAAGACCGTGCATCACAGCCCCCTCACGTAGGTGACGACAGCCTTGATCTGGTCGGGCGTGAGCATGCGGCCGAAGCCGGGCATTCCGCCGCCGGCGTCGTGACCGATGCCGCGCGTGCCGTAGGCCTTGTAGGGCTCACTGCCGTTGCTGACGAAGTCGATCATGTCGTCCACGTTCGGGAACTGGCGCAGGGTGTCGCCGTTCGTGAGGTTGGGACCGAAGGCGCCGCCGCCCATGACGTCGGGCTCGCCGTACGACCAGCCCTTGGTGTGGCAGCGGGCGCAGTTGGTGCGGAACAGGGTCTGGCCCGAGTCGGCGGGCAGGCCGCTCGTCTTGGCATCGGTCTGGTTCTGGTCGACCGTGATCTTCTTGGCCGCGTCGTCGGAGATCTGGATGCTCGTGACGTAGGCGACGAGGTCGTCGATCTGCTGGTCGTTCATGGCACCGCCGCCGGCCACGCCCCACGCCGGCATGGGCGTGTTGGGGCGGCCGTACACGAGGATCTGGCGCACCTCGGCCGGGCTGAACCGCTTGAGCACGGTGTCGAGCCTGGGTGCCTGCCACTGGACCGGGCGGGTGTTGCCGAACTCGTCGGTGATGGTGAAGGGCGCGACGCCACCCTCGGCCTTCTCGCCGCCGTGGCAGGTGGCGCAACCGAAGTGGGCGCCGGGCTCGGGCGAGTTGGTCGGCAGGAACAGCGTGCGACCGCGCGAGACGGCGTTCTTGTCGAACTGCTGGACCGCCCCGGCCTGCCGGGCCGGCTCGTTCAGCCAGTAGACCATCGGCCAGATGGCGCACACGCCGAGCAGCACGAGCGCCCAGCCGAGGAAGCGCTCGAGGCGCCGGCCCTCGAGCTGCTCGTCGTCGTAGTAGGGCTTGCGGTTCGGCGCCAGCTCGATCTCGGAGCCGATCTTGTCGCCCGGCTCGCGCGACCTCGCGGTCACGACGATCCAGACGATCCAGGCGACGACCGTGAAGACGGCGAGGAGGACGCCGGCCCGCTCGATGGCGGTGGCGAGGAGCAACGTCGTCATGCGCAGTGAGGACCTTCCGCTTCCTGCCCGGTGGTGTTGGTGCCGATCGGCGGACCGAGGGAGAGGGCGCCGGTGTCGACGACGACCACGCCGCCGTCGACGGAGACCGCGAAGCGGTCGAGGCCGCGGGGCGCGGGGCCGCCCTTCTTCTCGCCCACCCGGTTGTACTTCGAGCCGTGGCAGGGGCACTCGAACCACTGCGACGACTTGCACCACGGCACTCGGCAGCCGAGGTGGACGCACTTCTGGTAGAGGGCGACGACGCCGTCCTGCATCCCCTCGAGCACGCCGCCGGTGTAGATGGCCTTCGCCTTCGAGAGGTCCTCGGCCGGGTACGGGTTGATGTAGAAGCGGCCCTCCGGCACGTAGACCGGCTCCTTCTTCTGGGCGATCTGGCTCAGGATGTCGTCGAGCTTGCCGGCGCGGATCTTCGAACCGAAGCCGCCCGAGAGCGTCGGCCACAGGAAGCCGATCACGCTCGTACCGAAGCCGGCGAGGCCGAGGGCGAAGAGGCCGACGATGCTGCGATTGAAGAACTGCCGGCGCGTCACCCCGTAGGCCTCGGGGTCGAGCGGCTGGCGGGGCGCGGGCGGTGCCGCCTTGGCCTCGACGAGGGGACCGCCGGCGCGCTCGAGCATGACGCTGCGCTCGACCTCGCGGCCGGTCGGTGTGGCGGCCTCCTCGGCGGCGATGGCGGCCTCGCTGCGGTCCTTGCGACGGGTCTCGCGCGACAGCATTCCGATGGCGGACGACCGGTCACGGCTGCGCGTCGTCGCGAACACGAACAGCGCAGCGAGGATCACGAGCACGACGGCCGCGATGGCGAGGATGGTGGTGGTGCTCATCGCTACAGCTCTCTCAGAGGTCGAAGATCTCGTGGACGCCCTGGCGCCACGGGTAGATGAAGTTGAAGCCCTCGCCGCGGAAGAACGAGCCGATGATCACCAGCGCGGCCCAGAACATGAGGAAGAACGTCATCATCGCGATGGCGAACTTGCGGTCTTCGGGCTTGTTGGACGGGTTCTTGTCGATGTAGCCGGCGGCACCGAGGACGATCAGGCCCATGCCGGGGATCGTCACGCCGGCGACCATCGGGTGGAACATCGTGAGCAGCTCCTGGAGGCCCAGGAAGTACCACGGCGCCTTCGACGGGTTCGGCGTCAGGTTGAAGTTCGCCATGCCGAGCAGCGGCGCGTTCACGAACGTCGAGAAGATCAGCAGGAACGCGGTGCAGATGAGCGCGGCGACGAACTCGGCGACGAGCAGGTGCGGCCACACGTGCACCTTGTCGGTGGGGACGGCCTTCACGTCCTGGATGGAGCCCGCCTTGACGACGGTGAGCAGGCGCTGCGTGTGCCCGGCCGCGCCACCCACGGCGGGCGCGGGACCGCCGGCGTCGGGACGCGCCACCGTCGTGGTCGCCGCCGCCTGGCCCGACTCGCCGGTGAGCAGGCGCGCGGGGATCTTCTCGCCGTCGTCGGCGGCACCCTCGGCGGCCGCCTCGGGCTTGGCCTGGGCGCGCCGCGCCTGCGACCGCTTGAGGAGATGTTCGGGGATCTCGGTCATGTCAGGGGAGCCCTTCTCGACCTCGGCTTACAGCGGACCGCTGATGCCGCCGTCCTTCCGGACTCGCCAGAAGTGCAGCGCCATGAAGATGACGATGACGAACGGGAGCATCAGCACGTGCAGGACGTACCAGCGCAGCAGTGTGTCGGTACCGATCTCGGCGCCACCCAGCAGGACGAACCGCACCTGCTGACCGAACACCGGGGTGTAGCCCATCATGTTCGTGCCCACGGTGACAGCCCAGAGCGCCAGCTGGTCCCACGGCAGCAGGTAGCCGGTGAACGAGAGCAGCAGGGTGAGCATCAGCAGCACGATGCCGATCACCCAGTTGAACTCCCGCGGCGGCTTGTATGCGCCGTGGTAGAAGACGCGCGCCATGTGCAGGAAGACCGAGATCACCATGAGGTGCGCGGCCCATCGGTGCATGTTGCGGACGAGGAGGCCGAAGGTGACCGACGTCTGGAGCGTCTTGATGTCGTTCCAGGCCGACGCCGCCGTCGGCCGGTAGAAGAACATCAAGAAGATGCCGGTGACCGTCAGCATGATGAAGAGGAAGAAGCTGAGGCCGCCGAGGCAGAGCGTGTAGCTCACCTTGACCGCGTGGCGCTTCACCTTCACCGGGTGAAGGTGGTAGAGCACCGAGTTCATGATCACGTAGGACCGGTTGCGGGGGCTGTCGGTGTAGCCCTTGCGGAAGACCGATCCCGGCCGGAACACCGAGTTCCAGAACTGGGAGCCCTGGAGCCAGTCGACCATCTCGGCGGGCTTGGGCGGCTTGGGGACTCTGGCCACGGTGCTCCTTTAGAACCTCATGCCGTAGGCGTAGCCGTGCTTGTTGTCACGCTGGTGCGGATCGCCCTCACGCGGCGCCACACCGGTCTTGCCCATCGTGATCACACCCGTCGGGCACCGATCGACGCACAGGCCGCACCGCGTGCACACGT